>NZ_JODF01000059.1:0-64150 GCF_000717945.1 Streptomyces sp. NRRL S-920 | reverse complement strand
GGGGAACAGGCGGGGGGGGCGGGAGAGCGGGATCGTGAAGAGCGGGATCGTGAAGAGCGGAGTCGTGAAGCGAATATCGGCCGCCGCGGCAGCGGCGGAACCCCGACGATGCCCGCACCCGGCAGCCCCCACCAGACCGCCCTGTTCCTGGCCCTGACAGGGCCCCCCACGCACCGCCGCGACCAGCGACAATGACGGGATGACGACAGCCGGCACCACCGGGACAGAACTCGGCAGATACCTCCGCGCCCGCAGGGCCCGCATCACCCCCGCCGACGCCGGCCTCCCCGCGGGCACCGGGCTGCGCCGCACCCCGGGCCTGCGCCGCGAGGAGCTTGCGACCCTCGCCGGGGTGAGCGTCGACTACTACACGCGCCTGGAGCGCGGCCGGGAGACGAACCCCTCCCCCGCCGTCGTCGACGCCCTGGCCCGCGCCCTGCGGCTGACGGGCGACGCCCACGAGCGCCTGCACGAGCTGGCCGAACTGGCCTCGGGCCGCCTCAACGAACCGCAGCCCACCGCCGACGAGACGGTCCGCGACTCCACCCTGCGCATGCTGGAGGCGCTGGCCCCGCTGCCCGCGTACGTGGTGAGCAGGCACAGCTACATGCTGGCCGCGAACGCCCCCGGCAAGGAGCTGCTCCCCGGCCTGTGGGACTGGCCCGCCGAGCGGCGCAACGTCACCCGCTACCTCTTCCTGCACCCCGTGGGCCGCACGCTCTACCAGCCCTGGGAGGAGACGGTCGCCACGTCGGTCGCCCACCTGCGCGCGGTCGGCGGCACGGACACGGACTCGCCGCGGCTGACCAACCTCGTCGGTGAACTCCTCCTCAAGTCACCGGACTTCGCCCGCATCTGGGAGCGTTACGACGTACGGGAGCGGGGCGGCGGCACCAAGTCCTTCGCGCATCCGCGCGTCGGCGGCATGACCCTCACGTACGAGGTGATGAGGCTGGCGCGGACGGGCGGCCAGCGCATGGTGGTCTACCAGGCCAGGCCGGGTACGCCGGACGAGGCGGCGATGCTGGGGCTGGCGCCCGGCCGGGAGTGACGCCCCGGCACCCCGGAGCCGCCCGGGGTCACTGCGCCGAGTCCGCCTCCGCCGCGCAGGAGCTGCCGCTCTTGGGCGTCTCCCCGTACAGCAGGAACCCGTCCACCTTGTCCTGTACGCACTTCGACCCCAGGTAACCGGTGTGCCCGTCACCCTTGTTGTCCAGGACGACGGCCTGCGGGCCGAGGCGCCGCGCGGTCTCCTCCGTCCAGCGGTAGGGCGTCGCGGGGTCCCCGCGTGTGCCCACGAGCAGCAGCTTCGGCGTCTTCACGTCGCGTACGTCCTCGCGGATGTAGCTCGTCCCCGGGGGCCGGCCGAAGCAGAGCAGCACCGGCATCAGCAGGGACTTGCCGAAGACGGGTGACGCCTCCTCGAACTCCCTCTGGAGCTTGCCGACTTCCTTCTCAATGCGTGCGGCGTCCGGCCGGTCGGGGTCGTCGGCGCAGTTCACCGCCATGAGGGCGGCGGACATGTTGTCCATGGGCGTCTCCTCGCCGACCGCGCCCGTGCCCCGTACCGCGCCCGTACCACCGCCCACG
This sequence comes from Streptomyces sp. NRRL S-920, assembly GCF_000717945.1. Lineage (NCBI taxonomy): Bacteria > Bacillati > Actinomycetota > Actinomycetes > Kitasatosporales > Streptomycetaceae > Streptomyces > Streptomyces sp. NRRL S-920. The sequence goes on along the minus strand of NZ_JODF01000059.1, from coordinate 62,560 downwards.
CCGCCCGCGAGCCCGCCGCTCATCCGGATCAGTGCCCGGGGGTCGCCGTCCGCGAGCAGCGCGCCCAGCGCCTGCGACAGCGCGGGCCACGCCTTCCTGCTGTACAGGGCCTGACCGAGTACGCCGACGACGTCCTGCCCGGTGAACTCCTCGCCGCTCATGGACCGCAGCGGCATCGTGTCCAGGTCCTGGATGACCTGGACCATGCCCTGGCGGGCGGCCCGCGCGTCGGTGCCGAAGACGCAGCCCGCGTTGCCGGTGCACCAGGTGAGGAAGTTGTCCAGGGCGGTCTGGCGGCCCTCGGCGGTCACGCGGGACTGCTCGGCGACGGGCTCGGTCAGCGTGTCCACGCCGTCGAGCACCATCCGGCCGACCTTCTTGGGGAACTGGGCGGCGTAGACGGCGCCGAGCCGCGTCCCGTAGGAGAAGCCGAGGTAGTTGAGCTTCTTGTCGCCGAGGGCCTGACGCATCACGTCCAGGTCGCGTGAGACGTTGACGGTCCCCATGTACGGCAGGACGGGCCCGGACTTGGCCTCGCACTCCTTGGCGATCTTGCGCAACTCGGCGAGTACGGCGGCCGGTTCCTCCCCCTCGCCCGCCACGGGCTCGGTGTCCCCGTCGGCGTCGCCGCAGCTGACGGGGTCGCTCAGGCCGACGCCGCGCGGATCGAAGGAGACGATGTCGTAGCCCTTGCTGAGGAAGCCGAACTCCTTCTGCGATCCGGCGAGCGCGGAGACGCCGGGGCCGCCGGGGCCGCCGAAGTTCAGCAGCAGGGAGCCTCGCGGCTTGCCGCCGGCGCTGGACCTCATGCGGATCATCGCCACGTCCACCGTGCCGGTGGACGGCTTGGCGTAGTCGAGGGGCACGGTCACATGGCCGCACCGGACGTCCTTGGCGTGGCCCGTGGCGTCCGCCATGGCCTCGGTCGAGCCCTTGCAAGCGGCCCATTTGATCTTCTGGGTGTAGTACCGCGTCAGGTCGGGGTGGCCGTTCGCCGCCGGGGCGAGGGCGGGTGCGCTCGCTCCCATGACGGCCAGTACGGCTATACCGGCGACTGCACAAGCTCCCCGCACGGCGACCTCCCAGGGATCTCCCCCAGGCCCACCCTAAGCGCCGCCCCCCGCCCCCGCTTCCTCACTCTGCGTAATCATCAATTCTCCCGCCACCCATCACCCGTGTCCCCGTACTACCGAGTCGCCGTAGAGGCCCGTCCCTCCACCAACCCCCCGAGCCCCGCCCACGCGAAGTTCATCAGGGTCGTCGCCGCCTCCTTCGCCGAGACCGAGTCGTCCCTGTTGGCCCAGTCCGCCAGGGACTCCGCCGCTCCCACCAACGCCTGTGCCAGCCCCGCGACCTGCCTCTCCGACGGCGCGGGGTCCCCATGGGCCTCCCTCGCCGCCGCCGCGATCAGTGACGTCACGTAGGCGAGCATCTCCTCCCGCATCGCGGTGACCAGCGCGGCGAACGGCTCCCCCTGCGTCCGCGCCTGGCTGTGCAGCACCGCCCATCCGTCCGGGTGCTCCGCGGTGTGCGTGAAGAACGCCCGCAGGCCGTCCCACAGTTGCCGGTCGACACTCGCCCCCTCGGCCGCGCCCACCCCGTCACGGACCGCGGCGACGAGCGCCGTGGCCTCCCGCCGGATGCAGGCGCTGAACAGCTCCTCCTTGGAGTTGAGATACAGGTACACCAGCGGCTTGGACACCCCGGCCAGCTCCGCGATCTCGTCCATGGAAGCGGCCCGGTACCCCCGCTGCCCGAAGATCCGCACCGCCGCGTCCAGCATCTGCCGCTCGCGCACGGCCCGCGGCATCCGCTTGCGCGCCCGCTGCTCTCCCACCCCGGCCTCCCCGTTCACGCACTCCCCGTTCCCACGCCGCCCGTTCATCCGTCAGCGTACGGTCATCGCGAACACGCGAGCGATTACCGGAGAGGGACGCGAAAGTGCCCCGCCCCGGAGCGACTCCGGGGCGGGGCACGACACTCACACGGGCTCGCGCGGACTCACGCGGCCGCGGGCACCGCCCGCGGCGACTCGTCGAAGTCGTCGATCGGCGACGCCGAGGCGCTCTCGTACGCCTCCCGGTCGAGGATCTTCTCGCGGGCCGCGACGATCACGGGGACCAGCGCCTGCCCGGCCACGTTCGTGGCGGTGCGCATCATGTCCAGGACGGGGTCGATGGCGAGCAGCAGGCCCACGCCCTCCATCGGCAGGCCGAGCGTGGAGAGGGTCAGCGTCAGCATGACCGTGGCGCCGGTCAGACCGGCCGTCGCCGCCGAGCCCACCACCGACACGAACGCGATGAGCAGGTACTCCTTGACGCCGAGGTTCACGTCGAAGATCTGCGCGACGAAGATCGCGGCGATCGACGGGTAGATCGCGGCGCAGCCGTCCATCTTGGTCGTGGCACCGAAGGGCACCGCGAAGGACGTGTACTCCTTCGGGACGCCGAGGCGCTCGGTGACCTTCTGGGTGACCGGCATGGTGCCGACCGAGGAGCGGGAGACGAACGCCAGCTGGATCGCGGGCCAGGCGCCCTTGAAGAACTGGAGCGGGTTGACCTTGGCGACGAACGCCAGCAGCAGCGGGTAGACGCCGAACATCACCAGGGCGCAGCCGATGTAGATGTCCGCGGTGAACGTCGCGTACTTGCTGATGAGGTTCCAGCCGTAGTCCGCGATGGCGAAGCCGATGAGGCCGACGGTGCCGATCGGGGAGAGCTTGATGACCCACCACAGGGCCTTCTGGAGGAGCGCGAGGACGGACTCGCTCAGCTCCAGGATCGGCTGGGCCTTGTCACCGATCTTCAGTACGGCGACGCCGGCGACGGCGGCCATGAAGACGATCTGGAGGACGTTCAGCTCGGTGAAGGGCGTGATGACGTCCGTCGGGATGATCCCGGTCAGGAAGTCGATCCAGGAGCCCGCGTGGTCGGGGGCCTTGCCGTCCTTCGGGGTGAGGCCGGTACCGGAGCCGGGGTTGGTGAGCAGGCCGATGGCGAGGCCGATGGCCACCGCGATCAGCGACGTGATCATGAACCACAGCAGGGTGCGGGTGGCCAGGCGCGCGGCGTTGTTGACCTTCCGCAGGTTGGTGATGGACACCAGGATCGCGAAGAAGACGAGCGGGGCGACCGCGAGCTTCAGCAGACCGATGAAGGTGTCGCCGACCTTGGAGAGGGTGGTGACCAGCCAGGAGATGTCCTGGCTGCGGGCGAGCCAGCCGAGCAGCGCGCCGAGGACCAGGCCGCCGAGGATCTGCGCCCAGAAGGGCATCTTGAGGTACTTGGATATCCGGAAGCGGGATTCGGGCTTCTCGGTGTCGCCCGCCTTGTCGGCGGGCGTCGCGGAATTCGCGGACACGGACACACTCCGGTGAGGAAAGTCAGGGTGGGGGCATACGGGAGCGGCGACCGCGAAGGGTCAGCGGGCCGCTGCGGCGGGGTCACGGTCAGACGTGACAGGCCGCGGACATGCAGCGGCAGAGGTCGACATGCAGGCGCGCCACGAGCGGGACGCTCATGGCGTGGTGGTGCGCTGCTGCTGTCTTCATGTCGAACACGTTAACACTCGTACTTTGAGAACATCAAAGGTCTTGTTTGAGGTAGCCCCCGCGCCGAACCCCGGAAAACGCACGGGACCCCGGTCCGGAGCGGGATGCTCCGGACCGGGGTCCCGGTGAGAGTGACGAAGCTTACGAGCGCTGGGCGCGCGCCAGGTCGTCCGCGAGGTCCTCCTGGGTGCGGTTCGCCTCCAGGGTGGCCTTGGCGCGGTCGACCTTCGCGACGACCTGCTCCGAGGCGCGGTCACGCTCCTTGCGGAGCACCACGAAGCTGATGGGGGCGGAGACGACCAGCGCGAGCAGCAGTACCCACAGCACGTTCGAGTCACCGAGTCCGCGCGGCAGGATCCCGGAGTAGACGAGGCCCCCGACGACCAAGAGGCAACCCACGAAGATCCCGAGGCGCATCAGCGTGTAGCGGAGCATGGCAATCCACTCTTCCGTTCCGAAATGGGCCCGAGCTGGACGAGCCTCTCCAGTGAAGCATGGAGGGGCCCGTGCCCGGCAAGGGGGTCAGACCCGCATCGCCTGCGGCGTCTCACGCAGCAGCGGGTCCGGCCCCTCGTACTCCCGGATCGCCTCGTAGCGGGTGTTCCGCTCGACCGGCCGGAAGCCGGCCTCGCGGATCAGGTCGAGGAGGTCCTCGCGGGTCAGCTTGTTCGGCGTGCCGAAGTTGTCCGCGTCGTGCGTGATCTTGTACTCGACGACCGAGCCGTCCATGTCGTCCGCGCCGTGCTGGAGCGCGAGCTGCGTCGTCTGGAGGCCGTGCATGACCCAGAAGACCTTGACGTGCGGGACGTTGTCGAAGAGGAGGCGCGAGACCGCGAAGGTCTTCAGCGCCTCGGCGCCGGACGCCATGGTCGTGCGCGCCTGGAGGCGGTTCCTGACCTTGCCGTCCTTCATGTCCACGAAGTCGTGCTGGTAGCGCAGCGGGATGAAGACCTGGAAGCCGTTCGTCTCGTCCTGTAGCTCACGCAGGCGAAGGACGTGGTCGACGCGGTGGCGCGGCTCCTCGATGTGGCCGTACAGCATCGTGCACGGGGTCTTCAGACCCTTCTCGTGCGCGAGGCGGTGGATGCGCGACCAGTCCTCCCAGTGGGTGCGGTGGTCGACGATGTGCTGCCGCACCTCCCAGTCGAAGATCTCCGCGCCGCCGCCGGTCAGCGATTCCAGGCCCGCCTCGATCAGCTCGTCCAGGATGTCGGAGGCCGACATGCCGGAGATCGTCTCGAAGTGGTGGATCTCCGTGGCCGTGAAGGCCTTCAGGGACACGTTCGGGAGGGCCTTCTTCAGCTCGCTCAGCGAACGCGGGTAGTAGCGCCACGGCAGGTTCGGGTGCAGGCCGTTGACGATGTGCAGCTCGGTGAGGTTCTCGCCCTCCATCGCCTTGGCGAGGCGGACGGCCTCCTCGATGCGCATCGTGTACGCGTCCTTCTCGCCCGGCTTGCGCTGGAACGAGCAGTACGCGCACGACGCGGTGCACACGTTCGTCATGTTGAGGTGACGGTTGACGTTGAAGTGCACGACGTCGCCGTTCTTGCGCGTGCGGACCTCGTGCGCGAGGCCGCCGAGCCAGGCGAGGTCGTCCGACTCGTAGAGCGCGATGCCGTCCTCGCGGGACAGCCGCTCACCGTCCCGGACCTTCTGCTCAAGATCGCGCTTGAGACCTGCGTCCATGCCCTCGCCCTTACCTCTCCAGCGACCTACGACAAACTCCCGCCAACCGTACGCCCCCGCTCCCGCTCACTCCTCCTCGGGCAGCTCCCCGACCCTGTTCTCCCACTTCGTGGAGAGCACGATGGTGGTACGCGTCCGGGAGACGCCCCGTGTGCCGCTGAGCCGGCGGATCGTCTTCTCCAGGCCGTCCACGTCGCTCGCCCGCACCTTGAGCATGTACGAGTCGTCGCCCGCGATGAACCAGCAGTCCTCGATCTCGTGCAGGTCCTTCAGGCGCCGCGCCACGTCCTCGTGGTCGGCGGCGTCGGAGAGCGAGATGCCGATGAGGGCGATGACGCCGAGGCCCAGCGACGCGGAGTCGACGGTCGCGCGGTAGCCGGTGATGACACCGGCCGCTTCGAGGCGGTTGATCCGGTCCGTGACGCTCGGCCCGGAGAGGCCCACGAGCCGCCCGAGTTCGGCGTACGAGGCCCGGCCGTTCTCCCGCAGGGCCTGGATGAGCTGCCTGTCCACGGCGTCCATAGGTGCGATGCCTTTCATTATTCAGCGATACCGCGAGTCTATGTGTAGAATCTAAGGCGCAACAGGGTCTACACCCTGTGAATCTTTCTCAATCTCAGCAGATCAACGACGATCCTTCAGGAGTGAGTCACACCGTGTACTCGATCGAGATGGCCTACGCCCGTATGCGCGAGCTCCAGGACTTGGCCAACCGCTCGCGTGCGAATGTTGCGGCGCCGCGGAAGGCCCCCAAGAAGGCTCGGGGCGCCAAGAAGCGGTAGTCCCGCCGTGGGGGCCGGGGGGCGGTGTCGACTGCGGGTTCGTTTTGGTTGCTCGCGCAGTTCCCCGCGCCCCTTCGGGGCGCTCCCCCTGGGGGCGCTCACCCTCCACCGGAAGCGCTCCCCAGCTCTCCCTCCCACCGGCGGTACAGGCTGTGCGGGACATCCGCCGCGTCCAGCACCCGCCCGGCGACGAAGTCCACCAGATCCTGGATGTGCGTCGCCCCCGCGTAGAACGCCGGAGAGGCGGGCAGCACACGCGCGCCCGCCTCGTCCAGGCTCACCAAGTGCTTCAGCGTCTGACCGTTCAGCGGGCTCTCGCGTACGCAGACCACCAGCCGTCGGCCTTCCTTGAGCGTCACGCTCGCCGACCGCTGGAGCAGGTCCTTCGAGAGCCCGAGCGCCACCCCGGCCACGCACGCCGTGGACGCCGGCACGATCAGCATCCCCTTCGTCGCGTACGACCCCGACGACGGGCCCGCCGCGAGATCACCGGCCGCCCAGTACCGCACGTCGTCCAGCGTCCTCGACGGCACGTCGAAGGTGTCCGGCTTCCCGTCCGCCCCGCGCGCGAGCCACTGGCGCAGATCGTCCCGCCAGTGCGCGTCCCGGAAGGAGATGCCGGTCTCGTCGAGCAGCGTCAGCCGCGAGGCGCGCGATACGACGAGGTCCACGCTTTCGCCCGCCGCGAGCAGCGCGCGCAGCACGGAGGCGGCGTACGGGGTCCCCGAGGCCCCCGACACCCCCACGATCCAAGGCTTACGCCGCGTATCTGCTGCCTTCACGCTGTGCAGCCTAGACCGTGAGCCCGCGCACGAGCAGATCGAGCAGCGCGCAGACGAACAGGGCGATGCCGATGAAGCCGTTCACCTGGAAGAAGGCGCGGTTGAGCCGGGACAGGTCGTGCGGCTTCACGATGGAGTGCTCGTATACGAAGGCACCGGCCACGATCGCGAGACCGAGCCAGAAGAACACCCCCGCGCCGGTGGACGCGGCGTACCAGGCGAAGAGGCCGGTGGTCACCAGGTGGCAGCCGCGCGCGCCCCGAATCGCGGCCGGGATGCCGAACCGCGCGGGCACCGACATCACGCCGACCTCGCGGTCGGTCTCCACGTCCTGACAGGCGTAGATCAGGTCGAATCCGCCGATCCAGACACCCACCGCGAGCCCGAGGATCACGGCCTGCCACGACCACTCGCCGGTGATCGCGATCCACGCGCCGACCGGGCCCATCGCCTGGGCGAGGCCGAGGATCGCCTGCGGGAAGTTCGTGAACCGCTTGCCGTACGGATAGACGACCATCGGGATCACCGCGACGGGCGCGAGCGCCAGGCACAGCGGGTTGAGCAGGGCGGCCGCGCCGAGGAACACGGCGAGCGCGATCAGCGCGCCCGTCCACGCGGACTTCACGGACACCGCGCCCGTCACCAGCTCGCGGTGGGCGGTGCGCGGGTTACGGGCGTCGATCTCGCGGTCGATGATGCGGTTCGCCGCCATGGCGAACGTCCGCAGCCCCACCATGCAGATGGTGACCAGGAGCAGCCGCCCCCAGTGGATGTTCTTGTCCAGCTGGAACATCGCGGAGAGGGAGGCGATGTAGGCGAAGGGCAGCGCGAAGACGGAGTGCTCGATCATGACGAGCCTGAGGAACGCTTTGGTGCGCCCCGGCTGGGGGATCGCGGCGGAGGCGCTGCTCACAGTCCGTACTCCTTCCAGCGGCGGTCGACCTTCGAGGCGGTCTCCGGATCGGACACCACCATCTCGGGCCAGCCCCCGTCGCGTGTGTAGCCCTCCTCGGGCAGCTTCCGCGTGGCGTCGATGCCCGCCTTGCCGCCCCAGAACTGCTGGTAGGAGGCGTGGTCGAGGTGGTCGACCGGGCCCTCGACGACGGTGAGGTCGCGGGCGTAGTCGGTGTTGCCGAGGGCCCGCCAGGACACCTCGTGCAGATCGTGGACGTCACAGTCCTTGTCCACGACGACGATCAGCTTCGTCAGGGACATCATGTGCGCGCCCCAGATGGCGTGCATGACCTTCTGCGCGTGCTTCGGGTACTTCTTGTCGATCGAGACGATCGCGCAGTTGTGGAAGCCGCCCGACTCCGGAAGGTGGTAGTCGACGATGTCCGGCACGATCACCTTGAGGAGGGGGAGGAAGAACCTCTCCGTCGCGCGGCCCAGCGGGCCGTCCTCCGTCGGCGGGCGGCCGACCACGATCGACTGGAGCAGCGGCCGCCGCCGCATCGTCACGCAGTCGATCTTCAGAGCGGGAAACGGCTCCTGCGGCGTGTAGAAGCCGGTGTGGTCGCCGAAGGGGCCCTCGGGGAGCATTTCGCCGGGCTCCAGCCAGCCCTCGATGACGACCTCGGCGTGCGCGGGCACCTGGAGCGGGACCGTCTTGCAGTCGACCATCTCGACGCGCTTGCCCTGGATGAACCCGGCCAGCATGTACTCGTCCATGTCACCGGGCAGCGGCGCCGTCGAGGCGTACGTGACGGCCGGCGGGCAGCCGAAGGCGATCGCGACGGGCAGCTTCTCGCCCCTGCGGGCGGCCACCTGGTAGTGGTTGCGGCTGTCCTTGTGGATCTGCCAGTGCATGCCGATGGTGCGCTTGTCGTGGCGCTGGAGGCGGTACAGGCCGAGGTTGCGCACCCCGGTGTCGGGGTCCTTGGTGTGGGTCAGACCGAGGTTGAAGAAGGAGCCGCCGTCCTCGGGCCAGGTGAAGAGCGCGGGCAGCTGCTCCAGGTCGACGTCGTCGCCGGTCAGGACCACCTCCTGGACGGGGGCGCTCTCCGGCTTCACCTTCTTCGGCGGTACGTGCGTCATCGCGCCGAGCTTGCCGAACGCCTCGCGGATGCCGACGAAGCCGTGCGGCAGCTCCGGCTTGAGCAGACCGCCGATCTTCTCGCTGATCTCGCCGTACGACTTCAGGCCGAGCGCCTTCAGCAGGCGCCGGTCCGTCCCGTACACGTTCATCGCCAGGGGCATCGCGGAGCCCTTGACGTTCTCGAAGAGGAGCGCGGGGCCGCCGGCCTTCTGCACCCGGTCGACGATCTCACCGACCTCCAGGTACGGGTCGACCTCGGCCTTGATGCGCTTGAGATCGCCCTCGCGCTCCAGTGCACGGAGCAGGGAGCGAAGATCGTCGTAAGCCATGCGTTCCAGTATCCGGCACCGGCTACCCTGGCCCCGTCACCGGGGGCTCGCTCGCCTCCCGCCGTCACCGCTTGGGGGATCGCGCCACCATGCTCAGGTATCTGCCGTTCCTGCTGGTCCTGGCAGTGTGGATCTACGCCTTCATCGATGTCCTGAACACTCCCGAGAAGGAGGTCAGGCATCTGCCCAAGGTGGTGTGGGTCATCATCGTGCTGCTCTTCGGCGAGGTGCTGCTCGGCCCGATCGCCTGGTTCGTCACGGGCAAGGAGCGGCACGCCCCGGGCTCCGGTACCGCGCGGGGCCGTACGCGCTGGGTCGCGCCCGACGACAACCCCGAGTTCCTGAAGTCCCTGCGGGACGAGGACAAGGACCCGGGCGAGGACAAGAAGGACAAGGGCACCGACGGCTGATGGAGCTACGGCTGCTCGTGACCTTCGAGAAGGTCGCCACCGTCCTCAGCTTCACCCAGGCCGCCACCGAACTGGCGTACGCGCAGTCCAGCGTGACCAGTCAGATCCGCTCCCTGGAGTCCTCCCTCGGCACGGAACTCTTCGACCGGCTCGGCAGCCGCATCCGGCTGACCGAGGCGGGGACGCGCCTGCTGCCCTACGCCCGGCAGATCATCGAGCTGACCGACGAGGCGCGGGCCGCGGTCGTCGGCGCCGGGGAACCGTCCGGGGCGATCGCGGTCGGCACCATGGAGTCCCTGACCTCCTACCGGCTGCCGCCGCTCCTCGAACTCTTCCACCACCGCTACCCGAAGGTGCGGCTCTCGCTGCGCCCCACGCTGGGCGACGAGACCCGGCAGGCGCTGCGGCAGGGGACGTACGACGTGGGCTTCCTGATGGAGCCGGGGACCGAGCACCAGGGCCTGGAGAGCGAGGTCCTCGCCGAGGAGCCGCTGGTCCTGGTCTGCGCCCCCGGTCATCCGCTGGCGGCGCGCGCGGCGGGCGCGCTCGCCACGGCCGATCTGACGGCGGTGCAGCTCGTCGGCACCGAGCCGGGCTGCCCCTACCGGGATCTGTTCGAGGCGGAGCTGCGGGAGCGGACCGGTCAGCCCCCGCCGTTCATGGAGTTCGGCACGATCGAGGCGACCAAGCAGGGCGTGGCGGGCGGGCTCGGGGTGGCGCTGCTGCCGGCCGTGGCGGTGGCGCGGGAGCTGGCGGCGCGCGCCCTCGTACGGCTGCCCTGGGAGCCGCCGTTCACGTTGTGGACGCAGCTCGCGTGGCGGTCGGGGAAGCGGCTTCCGGCGCATGTCCGGCTGTTCGTGGAGCAGGCCGTGCGGCTTGTGCGGGAGCAGAGCGCGTCCCCGGCGCCAGGGTCACCTTGAGGCTCGCCAGGACGATCAGCGGGACGCCGAGCGCCTGGACGAGCCCGATGTGGTGGCCGTAGACCGCCCAGTCGGCGACCATCGCGACCGCCGGGTAGGTGAAGGCGAGTACGGCGATCTTGGGCGTGGGGAGCTTCGCGTACGCCGCGTACATCAGGACGTACATCAGACCGGTGTGGATCACGCCGAGGCCGACGAGCCAGGCCCAGCCGGTGCCGGTGCCGCGCATCGCGCCGAAGTCCGTGAAGGGCAGCAGCAGCGGGATGCCGACCAGGACCTGGACCAGGGCGATCAGATGGGGGCGTACGCCCGTGACGCGCTTGGTGACGAGGGTGGACAGGGCGTAGAGGACGGCGGCGAGGAGCGCGAGCCCGATGCCCGCGAGGGAACCGGTGTCGCCGGGGCGCACCCCCGAGACCAGCACGAGCCCGGCGAACGCGGCGGCCAGCCAGCCCAGTTGGGACCGCGTCAGGCGCTCGCGCAGGACGACGGCGCTGAGCAGCACCAGGAAGAAGGGCTGCGTGTGGTAGACGACGGTGGCCAGGGAGATCGAGGTGGCCTCGTACGCCTTGAAGAGGAACACCCAGTTGAAGACGATGAACAGGCCGCCGAGCGCGGCGAGTCCGAGCCTCTTGGGCGTGAGCCCGTGGTCGCGGAAGTAGCCGCGGGCGAGGGCGTACGCGCCGAGGGCGAGGGCGCCGAACAGGACGCGGAAGAAGACGACGTTGAAGACGTCGGCGCCGGACTCGACGACGAAGACGCCGAGGGTGCCGGAGAGCATCATGGCGGCGGTGAGCTGGGCCGTGCCCTTGTTCTCAGAAGCGTTCCTTGAGGTCATGGCAGGAACGTACGAGCGGGCGAAGGCGCAGGTCCACGCGCTGCTGGGGCGTCCTTCCGATGGGCCGATCGGCGCTGTCGATGACGCCTGACCGGCGGCTCGCGTGGGCACGATGGGAGTCATGAGCAGCGCATCGGGCACCCCCCGCATCCCCACCGTCGACCTGCGGCCCTGGCTGTCCGGCGACCCCGAGGCCCGCGCGCGCACGGCACGGACCGTCGACGCGGCCCTGCGCACCGCCGGTTTCCTCCTGGTGACCGGGCACGGCGTCGACCCCGGCCTGCGTACGGCGATCAGGGAGTCGGCCCGCGGCTTCTTCCGGCTGCCCGCCGAGGTGAAGCGGCCCTACGCGGTCAAGGTCGGCGGGCGCGGCTGGCTCGGGCCCGGCGCGGAGGCCAACAGCTACGCGGAGGGCACGGCCGCTCCCCCGGACCTCAAGGAGTCGCTGTCCTTCGCCGCCGACGAGCCGACCGGGGACGCGCGAGTCGACGCCGAGTGGTTCGCGCCGAACACCTGGCCGGGCGAGGTCCCCGGGCTGCGGGGTCTCGTGGAGACGTACCTGCGGCAGACGCGAACGCTCGCCGACCGCCTCCTCGAACTGCTCGCCGTCGCGCTCGGCGAGGACGGGGACTTCTTCACCCGGCACACCGGGCACCCGACCTGGGGCTTCAACATCAACTGGTATCCGGGGCGGGACACCGTGGGCGCGCCCGAGCCGGGCCAGTTCCGCATCGGCCCGCACACCGACTTCGGGACGGTGACGGTCCTCGACCGGCAGGCGGGCCGGGGCGGGCTCCAGGTGTTCACGGACGAGGGCGGCTGGCAGGACGCGCCGTTCGACCCGGCGGCGCTCACGGTCAACATCGGCGACCTGATGGCGCGCTGGACCGGCGGCCGCTGGCAGTCCGGCCGGCACCGGGTACTGCCGCCGCCCGCCGAGGCGCCCGCCGAGGAGCTGATGTCCCTCGTGTACTTCTACGAGTGCGACCCGGGCACGGACGTCCGGGGCATCGACTCGCACACGTATCTGCGCAAGCAGCTCGACGCGATCGCTGTGGAGGACGGCACGGGGGCCAATCCCTAGCCGGGGGCGCCCTCCGCGGCGGCGTAGCCCTCGCGCAGCTCACGCCAGCGGTCCGGGGTCCACTTCGACCAGTCCTCGGGGCGGCCCCGGAGCGCCTCGACGAGCAACTCGAAGTGGTCGTGCCAGCCGGCCAGGCAGTCGAGGCGCAGCGCGTCGTCGCCGTCGAACTCGTTGGTGAAGCGCAGTGTGGTGCCTTCGTGTCCGGCCGTCGGTTCGAGGTGGAAGCGGCACCGGCCGTGCAGGTCGATCGTGTACTCGGCGACGACGTCCGGGTCCCAGGCCGTGATGTGCCCGGAGTGCACGGACTGCTCCGGGTCCTGGGCGCCGTTCAGCCAGCGCAGCGTGATGGCGCCGCCGAGCCGGGGCTCGAACACGTCGGCGGCGGCCAGCCACCCCGGCAGTCCTTCGGGGGTGGCCACCGCCGCCCAGACCTTGTCCACAGGGTGGGGAAGGTGCAGCTCGTAGTGCAGGTGCTGGGTGGAGCCCTCGGCCCGTCCTGTGCCCTGCCCGATCGTCTCGGTCATGGCTCCAGCGTGGCCCGGTAGGACCCATTCCGCACCCCTTGTGCGCGCGGCGGGGTGCGGAACGTGTCTCAGACCCCGGCGTACGAGTGCTTGCCGGTGACGAAGATGTTCACGCCGTAGTAGTTGAAGAGCCAGCACGCGAAGGCGATCAGGGCCAGGTAGGCGGCCTTGCGGCCCTTCCAGCCGGCCGTCGCGCGGGCGTGCAGGTAGCCGGCGTAGGCGACCCAGGTGATGAAGGACCAGACCTCCTTGGGGTCCCAGCCCCAGTAGCGGCCCCAGGCGTCGCCCGCCCAGATCGCGCCCGCGATGATCGTGAACGTCCACAGCGGGAAGATCGCCGCGTTCAGTCGGTAGGAGAACTTGTCGAGCGAGGCCGCGGCGGGCAGCCGCTCCAGCACGGACGTGGCGAACTTGCCGGGCTGTCCGCCGCTCTGGAGCTTGGCCTCGTAGCTGTCGCGGAAGAGGTAGAGCATCGTCGCGACGAAGCCGACGTAGAAGACCGCGCCGCAGAAGATCGCCGTGGAGACGTGGATCCACAGCCAGTACGAGTGCAGGGCCGGGACCAGCTGGTCGCTGGAGGTGTACAGGACGGTGACGGCGAGACCGAGGTCGAGCAGGATCGTCGTCACCAGGGGCAGGCCGAGCCAGGCGATGTTCTTCTTCAGCGCCATCAGCACCAGGTAGACGCCGACGGCGACCGTAGAGAAGGTGATGCTGAACTCGTACATGTTGCCCCACGGGGCCCGCTGCACCGACAGGGCGCGGGTGAGCACACCGCCGAACTCCAGCAGGAACGCGAGGACGGTGAGGGACACCGCGATACGGCCGTACAGGTCGCCCTTCTCGTCGCCCGCCGCGGCGCCGGGCCCGTCCGGCACGTCGCGCGCACCGGTGACCGACCGCGTGACGACCTGGGGGCGCTCCAGGGTGGCGGTACCGCCCTTGGCCCTGGTGGTCACCGCGGGCGCCGCCGCCGCGGCCTTGCTCGGGGTGAGCGCGGCCGCGGTGCGGGCGACCTTGCTGCGGCTGCCGAAGAGCCACTCCGCCATGTGTGCGAAGAAGGCCAGGAGGTAGACGGCCATCGCGGAGTAGATCAGCACATTGCTGATGTGCGCGAGGTCCTCGTTCGGTTCGGCGGCCAGGGTGGTGGCGAGATTCACTTCTCAGCCCCTTCGGCAGGAACAACATCGGGGTCGGCGTCGGAGGCGGCTTCCGCGTCCGGGTCTGGGTCCGCATCGGGCGCGCTCGGCGCCTTCTCGTGCAGGTGGGCGGCGAGGTCGGACAGTTCCTCGGGGAGTTTGGAGGACTCGCTGCGGCCGAGGCCCGCCATCTCCACGACGGTGACGCCGTCGGCGCCCCGCACCGCGCGCACCCACACGCGGCGGCGCTGGATGAACAGCGATCCGGCGAGGCCCGCGATCGCGGCGATCGCGCCGCCCAGCGCCCACACGGAGCCGGGCTCCTGCGAGATCTGGAAGGTCGCCCACTCCTTGAGGTCCTTCTCGAAGGTGATCGACCCGGCGCCGTTCGGCAGCTTCATGGTCTCGCCGGGCAGCAGCCGCTTCTTGAACAGCTCGCCCTGGGCGTCCTTGAACTTGGTCATCTTCCGGGTGTCCAGCTGGTACACGTTCTGCGGGACACCGGAGTCGACGCCCAGGCTGCCGTGGTACGCGGACAGCGCGAGCACCGGGAAGTCGGGCGCGGGGAACTGCGAGAACATCTGGCCCTTGCCCTCGCCCGCGAAGGTCGGCACGAAGAAGGCGTTGAAGCCGAGCTGCTCCTTCTTGCCGCTCTTGTTCTTGTAGTTGTCCAGGACCTTGATGGCGCCGGTCGCGGTGCCGTTCTGGTCGATGGGCAGCAGCGGCACGGCGGCCTCGTAGATGACCTCGCCCTTGGGGTCCCTGACGGTGACCTTGGGGGCGTAGCCGTGGCCGATGAGGTAGACCTTCGAGCCGTCGACCTCCAGCGGCTTGTTGACCTCGATGGCCTGCTTCTTCTCGGGGCCGTCGGCGCCCTCGCTGTAGGTGACGTTCGCCCGGTAGGTGCGGGGCGTGCCGCGGTTGGGGCCCGACTTCTCGTACGTCCCCTCGAAGTCGTCGAGCTTGAAGCTGAACGGCGCCAGGTCGTCGGTGTCGAAGAGGCTGCCGGACTTGAAGTCATCGTACTGGCTGAGGGTGTTGGAGAAGCCGTCACCCTCCATGACCAGCTTGCCGCCCTCGGACTTGAGGAGCTGCCCGGCGGCGAAGGCGATCAGCATCACGATCAGCGCGACGTGGAAGATCAGGTTGCCGGCCTCGCGCAGATAGCCCTTCTCGGCGGCGACCGAACCGGCGGCGGTGTGCGCGCGGAAGCGGCGCTGCTTGAGCAGCGCGAGCGCGGCCTCGTGCACCTGCTCGGGCTCGGCGGCGGTGCGCCAGGTCGTGTACGCGGGCAAGCGCGTCAGCTTCTTGGGGGCGCCCGGCGGGCGGCCGCGGAGCTGGCCGACGAACTGCCAGGTGCGGGGCACGATGCAGCCGATGAGGGAGACGAAGAGCAGGATGTAGATCGCGGAGAACCACACCGAGCTGTAGACGTCGAAGAGCTGGAGCTTGTCGTAGAGCGGGCCGAGCGTGGTGTGCCGGTCCATGAAGTCCTGGACCTTCAGCTCGTCCACGTTGCTCTGCGGGATCAGCGAGCCGGGGATCGCGCCGAGCGACAGCAGCAGGAGCAGGATCAGCGCGACCCGCATCGAGGTGAGCTGCCGCCAGAACCAGCGGATCCAGCCGATGACGCCGAGGGAGGGGAGGTTCGGCGACTCCTCCCTGGGGGCGGTCGAAAGCTGCTCTCCCGCGGCGCCGAGATCGGACTGTCCCTCGGGGGCTTCGGTCTTGCTCATGGATCAGATCCCCACGCTGTACTTGCTGGTCCAGACCTGCATGTCCTGCACGATGCTGTCCCACACGCCGGTGACCAGGAGCACCCCGGTCACGATCATCATGGTGCCGCCGACGCGTATCACCCAGACATAGTGCCGCTTCACCCAGCCGAAGGCGCCGAGCGCCTTGCGGAAGGCGACGGCGGCGAGGATGAACGGAAGACCGAGCCCCAGGGAGTACGCGACACCGAGGATCGCGCCGCGCTGCGGGTCGGCGTCCTCGGTGGACAGGGCGAGGACCGACGCGAGGGTCGGGCCCACGCACGGCGTCCAGCCCACCGCGAAGAGAGCGCCGACTATCGGTGCGCCGGCCAGCCCGATGGCGGGCCGCTTGTGGAAGCGGAACTCGCGCTGGGTGAGCCACGGCATGAGCCCCATGAAGAACAGCCCGAGCACGATCATCACCACGCCGAGCGTGGTGTTGACGGTGCTCTGGTGCAGCTTGAGGGTGCGGCCGATGGCACCGAAGGAGGTCGTGACGGTGACGAAGACGACGGTGAACCCGGCCACGAAGAGACCGGCCCCGGCGGCCATCCGGCCGCGCCGCGCCTCCCCGAGGTCCTGGCCGCTGATCCCGGTGACGTACGACAGATAGCCGGGCACGAGCGGCAGGACGCACGGCGAGAAGAAGGAGACGAGCCCGCCGAGCACGGCGATCGGGATCGCGAGGAGCAGGGCCCCGCTCATCACGGTCTCGTTCGGACCGACGACGGCCGCGAGCGTGGACATCACTTCTCCGCGAGGACGGGGTCGATCATCTTCCGCAGCTTCTCCTCGCTCAGTGGCGTCTGCGCGCGGGCCGCGATCTTCCCGTCCCGGTCGACGACGAGCGTGGAGGGGATGGCGTTCGGGTTGAGCGAGCCCGGGGGGAAGCGCAGCATGAGCTTGCCCGTCGGGTCGTAGAGGCTCGGGTAGGGAACCTCGTGGTGCTTCTCGAACTGGATCGCGGGGCTGCGCTCGGGGTCACGCGTGTTGATCCCGACGAATTCGACGCCCTTGGACTTGGTCTCCTTCGCGAGCTTCACGAAGTTCGGCGCCTCGGCCCGGCACGGAGCGCACCAGGAACCCCAGACGTTGATGACCACGATCTTGCCCTTGTAGTCCTTGGTGATGTTTAGCTTCTTGCCGTCGAGGGTCTCCCCGTCGAGCGAGGGGTTCGGCTTGCGGTCGCCCTTCTTGACGGTGGCGATGCCGTCTTTCCCGGCGACGAAGTTGGTGTTTCCGGAACCGCCCGACATGCCGCCGGAGCCGCAGGCGGACAGAGTCAGCGCCGCGACCGCGGCGCCTGCGGCGAGCAGGGCAGCACGGCTGCGACGGCGACTGCTGCTGTCAACGCGGTGTGGGGCACGGCAGGCGGCACTCATGTGAAAAGTTTCGCATGTCTGTTTCAGGGATCTTCCGCACCCCCCGCGGTTGCGGAAAGCCCCATTTCAGGCGGCCTTTTTGAGCCCCTTCCAGCCACCTGCGGGCTGCTGGCCGACATCGAGGCCCTGGAGCTGCTTGAGCACCTGGGGGTCCTGCACGTCGAGCCAGTCGACGAACTGCCGGAAGGAGACCAGACGTACGTCCTTCTTGCCCGCGATGTGCTTCAGGGCCTCCTCAACGGCGTCCATGTAGATGCCGCCGTTCCACTCCTCGAAGTGGTTGCCTATGAAGAACGGGGCGCGGTTGGTCTCGTAGGCCCGCTTGAACCCGGATATGTAGGCCTCGGTGGCCTGCTTGCGCCAGCCCGGGTAGTTGTGGGGCGGCGCCTTCGTGGAGTTCTGCGACTGGTTGGCGAGGATGTTGTAGTCCATCGACAGGACCTCGAAGGAGTGCCCGGGGAAGGGCACCGCCTGGAGCGGCAGGTCCCATACGCCCATCTTCTTCTCGGGCCAGCGCTGGCGGCCGCCCGGCGAGGACGCGTCGTAGCGCCAGCCGAGCTTCTTCGCGGTCGGCAGCAGATTGTTCTGGCCGAGCAGACAGGGCGTGCGGCCGCCGACGAGTTCCTTGTCGTAGTCGAAGGGCAGCGACGGCAGATCGGTCCAGCCGGTGTTCGTACGCCACTTCTTCACAAAGGACTTGGCCTGGTCGATCTCGTCCTGCCATTGCGCGGACGTCCAGTTGGCGACCGTTCCCGTGCCCGTGCAGAAGTGCCCGTTGAAGTGCGTGCCGATTTCATGGCCCTCAAGCCAGGCCTGCCGGACGTACTTCAGCGTGTCCTTGATGTGACCGTCGGTGAGATAACCGATGTCGGAGGCGCCGACCGCATTGTTCGGCGGACGGTACATGCGCTTCTTCGATTCCGGGAGCAGATAAAGCCCGGAGAGGAAGAACGTCATGTGCGCGTTGTGGTCCTCGGCCAGCTTCAGAAAGCGCGGGAACAGACCGTTCCCGACCTCGCCCGCACCGTCCCAGGAGAAGACCACGAACTGCGGGGGCGTCTCGCCGGGCTCCAGCGGAACCGGCTTGCCCGGCTGGTTGGGCTGCTTGCCGGTGTAGGAGGTCGACCCGTCGCCGATCGGCCTCGCCGGGCGCTTGCCCGTGTCGGCCTGCCCGTCCTTGGCCTTGTCCGCGGGCCCCGAGGAATCCCCGTCGCCCCCGGTGCCGCATGCCGCGAGCCCGAAAGCGGCCGCGGCACCTGCCCCGAGTCCGAGCATTCCCCGGCGGCTGAAGTCGCGCATTCCCAATCCCCATTTCGTCGCGCCCTTGGCTCCCGTACTGCCGTATCTGACTCGGCAAGAGGGACGCCCTGTTAGAGGGCGCGACGAACAACGGGGTTCCTGCACATCGCGGATTATTTGCCGCTCTTTGCCCGAAAGGGACTTACAGTCGCGACGCGATCACACGACGTCAATCAGCGCAATTGAACTCGGCTACTCGGGCCTCAGGCCCCGAAGGCCTTGCCCTTGCCCTTCACCGGCTTGGCGCCCGCGAGGAGATGCGCGGGGACCAGGTCCCGGGCCGGTTCCGAGTAACCGACCGAAACGATTTTGTCGCCGCGGTAGGTGAACGTCGTCAGCGAGGCGAGCGTGCACTGCCGCTTGCGCGGGTCGTGCCACAGGCGCCGCTTCTCCACGAAGCTGCGCACGATCCAGATCGGCAGCTGGTGGCTGACGCAGACCGCCTCGTGCCCGCGGGCCGCGTCCTTGGCCGCGTCCAGGGCGCCCATCATCCGTACGACCTGCTCGATGTACGGCTCGCCCCAGGACGGCTTGAAGGGGTTGACCAGGTGCCGCCAGTTGTCGGGGTTCTTCAGCGCGCCGTCGCCGACCCCGAAGGTCTTGCCCTCGAAGACGTTGCCCGCCTCGATGAGCCGGGCGTCGGTCGCGAGGTCCAGGCCGTGCGCCTTGGCGATCGGCGTGGCCGTCTCCTGGGCGCGGTCGAGCGGGGACGCGACGACGTGCGTGACGTCACGCTGGGAGAGGTGCTCGGCGACCCGGTCGGCCATCTGCCGGCCCAGCTCCGAGAGGTGGTAGTCGGGCAGCCGCCCGTACAGGATCCCGTCGGGGTTGTGCACCTCGCCGTGGCGCATCAGATGGACGACGGTCAGCTCGCCGCCCGCTGCCGTGGCGCTCATGCGGCGACCTCCGTCGCTTCGGCGGCGGCACGCGCGGCGGCCGGCAGGGCGGCGGCGATCCGCTCGATCGCCCGCTCGTCGTGGGCGGTGGACACGAACCAGGACTCGAAGGCCGAGGGCGGCAGATAGACGCCCTGCGACAGCATCGAGTGGAAGAAGGCGGTGAAGCGGAAGGACTCCTGCGCCTTGGCGTCGTCGTAGTTCCTCACTTCGTCCGCGGTGAAGAAGACGGAGAACATGTTGGAGGCGTTCTGCACGGTGTGCGCGACGCCCTCCTTGCCCAGCGCCTCACTCACCAGGCCCCGCACCTGCTCCGAGACCGCGTCGACCTTCCCGTACGCGGCATCGTCCAGGAGCCGCAGCTGCGCCAGGCCCGCGGCCGTGGCGACGGGGTTCCCGGAGAGCGTGCCCGCCTGGTAGACGGGGCCGGCCGGGGCGAGGTGCGCCATGACGTCGGCACGCCCGCCGAAGGCCGCGGCGGGGAAACCGCCGCCCATGACCTTGCCGAAGGTCATCAGGTCGGGCCGCACACCGTCGACGCCGTACCAACCGGCCCTCGACGTGCGGAAGCCGGTCATGACCTCGTCGGAGATGTACAGCGCGCCGTTCTCCCGGCACAGGTCCGCGAGCCCCTGGTTGAAGCCCTCACCCGGCGGTACGACGCCCATGTTGCCCGGCGAGGCCTCGGTGATGACGCAGGCGATCTGCCCCTCGTTCGCGGCGAACGCGGCGCGCACGGCGTCCAGGTCGTTGTACGGGACGACGATGGTGTCGCCCGCCTGGGCGCCGGTGACGCCCGGGGTGTCGGGCAGCCCGAGGGTCGCCACGCCCGAACCGGCGGCGGCCAGCAGGGCGTCGACGTGCCCGTGGTAGCACCCGGCGAACTTGATCACCTTGGCGCGGCCGGTGAAGCCGCGGGCGAGGCGGATGGCGGACATGGTCGCCTCGGTGCCGCTGGAGACGAGCCGCACCTGCTCCACGGGCTCGATCCGGGCCACGATCTCCTCGGCGAGCGCGACCTCCCCCTCGCCGGGCGTACCGAAGGAGGTGCCGCGCGAGACGGCCTCCTGCACGGCGGCGATCACCTCGGGGTGGGAGTGCCCGAGGATCATCGGACCCCACGAACACACGAGGTCTACGTACTCGCGGCCGTCGGCGTCAGTCAGGTACGGACCGGTACCGGACACCATGAAACGGGGCGTACCACCCACAGCGCGGAACGCGCGCACGGGAGAGTTCACACCGCCGGGCGTCACGGCCGCCGCACGGTCGAAAAGAGTCTGCGAAACTGGGGCGCTATACGGGAAGCTCACACGAGCCATGGTGTCAGAGCGTCCGGGCATCCTGCGGACAGGTGTTTCACTCCACGTTTTAGAGGGTGACCGTGGGGGAGGTCACTGACACGATGATCGGGTTGCGTGGCGGGGGCCGCGAGGCCTAGAAAAGACAGGGCCGTGCCGCCCTGGAAAGCAGTCGGGTGGAGATATGCAGCGCGGTGGCGGACTGGGCGAGGGGACCGACGGCCTGGGCCCGCGGCGTGCCCGGCGGGGCAGGCACCGACGCGAGGCGGATCCGCAGCCGGCGCAGGCGCCCGACCAGGTGCACGGCGAGACCACCGAGCCGGGGCGGGACCGGGTGAGCAGCAGGAGTGGCGGGGTGGGGGTGACCTACAAGTACTTCGGGGCTCCGAACGGCGCGACGGCCGCCCGCGTGCCCATCTCGATGCGGCCCGAGGAGCTGGGCGGCGACGAGCTGGGCATGGGCGGCATGTTCACGAAGATCAAGCCGGAGACGATGGCCGCGATGGTCCTGACCGGCATCGAGGGCATACCCCTGCACCAGGTCCCCCCGCTGGAGCTGGTCGTCCTCCACCCGGACTACGCCGTGGTGAAGCTCCCCATGACCGTCGTCGACCCGCTGCGCGGCATCGGCGAGGAGTCGGTAGGCGCCGCCGCCTTCATATGGTCCACGGTCCCGGACCGCGGCGGCCCCCGCGACGCCTTCAACGTCTACCAACTCCTCCACGAGTGGCAGGACTTCAGCCACCGGTTGCATGATGCGGGGCATCAGGCTTATTGCTTGGTGTGGCCCTGAGGCACGTGGTGGTGGGCAGCGCAGGTGGCTCCCGCCGTGATCGTCAGCGGCCGGGGAACGTACCGGGCGCGGCTTGCAGGTGAGCGTGCAAGGCGACCGCATGGGCGGCCATCACAGCCTTCCAGGGTGCGGCATCGGCGCGAGCGATCTCCCGCCACGTCGCAGCGTTGGCGGCGGCGAATGCCTCCTTGGCCTCCGCCGGCGCAGTGCGCCAGGAGGCGAATCGGTTGGCGAAGGCGTCCGCCTCAACGAGCGTGTGTCCGGCTTCGAGCAGGCGCAGGATGAGGATGGCGGGGTCAATCCAGGCTGCGCCGCGTGTGGGCCAGGCCCAGTCGATGATGTGGGCACGGTCGTCCACGATCACGTTGTGCGGGGCGAGGTCGGTGTGCAGGAGGGTGTCGCCGGCGAAGAGGGCGGCAGTTCCTGGCGGGGCGTAGGCGGCCCAGCGCTGTTCGGCGGCCTTGATGAGGAGGTCTGGAGGAACGGTGGTGTTCTGGAGTTCCGCAAGGGCCCCGGCGACGAGGGAGAGGTCTGGGGAGCACGTGCTGTAGTCAGCGTGCCGCCCCGGAAGGACTTCGTACCCGAGGAGATCCCAGCCGGCTGTCTCGATGTGCCAGTACAGGCGGGGGCAGGCGCGGGGGAGGTGTGGGTTGATCGCGGCCTCTCGACGCTGGGCCGGGGCCTGTGAGTGGCCGGTGGGGATGCCCTTGACGAAGACCGGCCCCTGATCGGTGTCGAGGAACGCGGCGATGCCCGAGTTCAGCCCTCCGTCGGCGGTGCGGGCGGCGTGGACGGGGCCCGCCTTGTCGGCAATGGCCTGGCGTGCTTCCAAGGGGAGGTCGTGGAAGTGGCGGCGGATCATGGACACGGCGCGGTTCCTAGGAGAAGGCGATGGGCTGCCCCGGCCAGCGTACGGCCAGGGCAGCGCGCCGGAGCGGGCCCCGGTCTAGTAGGGCTGGTCGTCACCGGCCGAGCAGCTGCACCCGGCGGACTCGGCGACGTCGACGTCCAGGTCACCGATGATCTGGAACGTGCCCTCAGGGACCGGGGGAACGGAGATCGGCACGGGCAAGGCGCCGGTAGCCCCTGGGGGCGGGCACAGGCCGATGGTGACCGGGACCGGTGCGGGTCGGGTCAGGGTGGTGCTGGTGGGAGTCATGCTCCGTAACCTCCGTGTTGGCAGTAGAGCGATCGGTTGTCCCCCGCCTCCTGGTGGAGCTTGGCCAGCGGTCGGCATGTCCTGCATGAGCCGACCTTCGAGCAGCCGGAGCATCCACCGGTGCGGAGCTGTAGGGACTCGGCGATGCCGCCGAGTCGGGGGAGGGCGGTCAGGCCCTGGGTCATGAGGTTCACACTGGGGTCGCGGCCGATCTTGCAGACCGAGGCGATGCCGTGCGGGTCGACGTGGAAGAAGGTATGGCCGGCGTTGCAGCCGGTGAAGACACGGCGGGCTCGGACGTACTTCTCGGCCTGTGAGGCGAGCGGCTTCGCCTCTCCGTCGATCGTCGGGGACATGTTCGTGAAGACCTGGTACGGGAAGCCCCAGCGGTCTTCCACCAGGCGGACCATGTCGTCAATCTCGTGGGCGTTCTCCTCGGCGACGATGATGTTGATTCGCACGGGCAGGCCCGCCGCACGGGAGGCGTGCAGACCGCGGCTGAAGCGGTCGAAGGCGCCGCGGTTGCGGGTGACGGCGTCGTAGGTCTCCGCGGTCGCCCCGTAGAGGCTCACCGTCAGTCGGTAGGGCCGCAGGCGGGCGAACAGCTCCTGCATCCTCACTTTGTGGAGCTGGCTGCCGTTCGTCGATACCTGGATCATCATCCCGAGCCCGGTGGCATATTCGTACGCGGCGGCGAACTGCGGGTCGATCAGCGCCTCACCGCCGGTGATCTGAAGCCACAGGACCCCGGCGTCTCGCACCATCGTGAGCAGGCGCGTCTTGTCGTCCCAGTCCAGGCCCTCGAACCGCTTCTCGCCGAGGTAGCAGAAGCCGCAGTCGTGGTCACAGCCGAGGTTGATCTCCCATGACGCCTTCGCGTACCCGTAGGTGGAGCGCTCGCGGACAAGGAGGGACTCCCGCAGTGGCCCGGAGGGCATGGACATCTGCCATGCAGCCGTGGTCGCCTCGGCGAGCCAGGCCGGGGCCGACTGGTTTTCGGTGACCACCGTGTGCAGTTCCTCGAAGCGGGACTCGGGGATGGCCACTCCCTTGGCGTGACCGGGCCGGAGGAGGAGGTACTGGCCCAGGAACGGACTCGCGATCAGTTGGTGCACGTTGCCTCCAAGTCGTCGGGCAGAAGGTGGGGCGGGTCCGCGCAGAGGTGACCTTGATCCGTCCCCTCTGGCACAGCGAGGCGGAGCCGGTAGGTAGCTCGTACGGGGGCGGGAACGGTGACCTCCTCTACGCGAAGTCGGCGACTCGGACGCCCCTGGAGAGGGCTGGCCGTCGGCTTCGAGGCTCCCGTTGCGGGAGGGGCGTTTCCACGCCGTCGACACGCCGTCTCCCCGCCGTCTGGACGGCGGAGAAGGGTCGGTCGGACGGCGTGGAGACGCGTTGCGGACAAGCGGAACCTGTGGGGTCACGCCCATTCGTACGACCGGAAGAGCGACCGCGATGCAGAAAGACTCAAGCCCGGCAGGCCACCGTCCGCACACGCACTGGATGGCCCTGGCCGGTCGGTGCGAGCCACTCGCCCCGGCCCGTGACCGGGTTCGTACCGTGCTGGCCGACGTCGCCCCCTGCGTGGACGACGCTGTGCTGGTCGTATCCGAGCTGGTAGGCAACGCCGTGCGACACACGACTGCCGGCCCTGACTGTCTGACCATCGAGATCGACGGGGACCAGGTCGTCGTCGCGGTCCACGACCCGGAGCCTGACGACGGTCGTGTGCACCTGTCGGAGACGGCTGCCGATCCGCTTGCCGAGTCCGGCCGTGGGCTATGGCTGGTGCAGACGCTGGCACGTCGGTGGTACGTGGAGACCACCGCCGTCGGCAAGGCGGTCGTTGCCGTCCTGCCGCGCGGGAAGGCGGCGGTCAGCTGAGCGGCAGGCTCGTGACGACATCCCACCGATAGGCGCGGTCCTCGCGTCGCAGCTCCACCAACTGCACTTCCTGGACGTGCAGATCGAGTGGTGCAAGGCCCCGGAGTGGGATGACGGCCTCGATGACCGGGGCAGCGGGGCGTGGCCGGTTGTTGTAGGCCAGGCTCAGGTGGGGGCGGAACAGCGCGGTCGGCTTGCGGGGTGCCAGCCCCAACGGAGCCATGGATTCGCTGAGGGCGGCGTGCAGCGCCAGTACCGGGCTCCAAGGGGCGACCGTCAGGCGTACGGCTCCCCGAGAACCCGCGAGCGGGACCGCCCGCAGGCGGAAGGCTGCCGGGAGAAGCGGGGCCGCCACGCTGATGACGTCATCGAGACGGGGCAGCGGTAGCGCTGCGGAACCGACGCGTGTCAGCGTGATGTGCAACCCGTCGTCAGGGACCGGGTCAAGGCCGAGCGGCGCGAGATGCTGCTGGCAGCGAAGAGCGAGGTCGGTCAGCGCTGGGCTGTCGGAGAAGGTGAGCATCCAGTAGTACGCCCGGGTCTGTGCCGTCCAGCCGGGCCGGTCCCAGTGATCGACCATGGTCTCCACGGCGTCGAAGGCGGCCTGGTCGTGCGCCGTGATCACCGCCGGGTCCCTCAGGTCGGCCGGCGGGTGGGCAGGGAAGGCTGCGGGGTCGGCGCTGAGCTGGATCTGCGGCCAAGGCACCCGGCGAACTCCTTTGTGATCACCCCGCCTCGGCAGGCGGGAGCTGACGGCCCCAGACCTGGAGCTGTTCGCCATACTCACGCACCGCCGGCCGGGACCGCCAAGGGGCTGCTCGCTCGTACAGGTCCCGAGAGCGTTGCCGCACCGAGCTGATAGGCAGCGGGCTGGCCAGAGTGATCGCCTGTTGCCCGAGGAACATGGCGTGCTCCACGTCCGGTGCTTGCTGTTGAAGCACCGCGGTGGCCACATCGAGGCGGACCAGCGAGCGGCTCCACACGGAGTCGGACTTCTCGACCAAGTCGTCGAGGTCCTCGGCGTCTCGCAGCACGTGCCCGGTGTTTTGCAGAGCGACACGGGCGGTCAGCGCATTGGCCAAGGTGCGGGCCCGCCCATACGGCAGGAAGGAGATGCAGGAGGTCAGGCCGGGGGCCACGTCATGCCGGTCGGAAAGCTCCAGCGCCTGCCCGATCGCCCGCTCGGCCTGATGCCGGTCACTGAGCTTGCCGAGCGCCCGGGCCCGGCCGTTGACCAGGAGTCGGATGGCCTGCGGGTGGTTCGGCGCCCGGTCCACTGCGGCGGCGGCCCGCGCGTCGGCCTCGTCGTAACGGCCTGTGTAGTACGCCGCGAAGGACTGGGTGCCGGAGGCCCACATCTCGGTTTCGAGATCGCCGATCGCCCGGCTCAGTTCCAGCGCTTCGGCGCAGTACGCCTCAGCCAGGGGGGAACGCGCCGGTATTCACCGCCATGTAGCCGAGCAGACCGCCGGCGCGTGCGGTGATCCGGAACAGTTCCCTGCGTGCGGACGGAGGTTGCTGACCGGCGAGCAGAGTATGCCCCATGCTGCGCAGGCTCTTCGTCTGTCCCCACAGGCCGTCCGGTCCGTCCTTCTCGTATCGCTCGGTAATCCCCTCGATCCGGGAGGCGAAAAAGGACAGAGTGGTCTGGTCGACGTTGCCACAGGCCAGCTGGCGGCCTCGGGCGACGATCTCCGCCGGGTCTTCGTCGTTGGCAGGCGGGCCTGCTTGGGGAGAAGCCGGAACGTCCGCAGGTAGAGGTTCTGGGGCGCCCAGCGGATAGGCCGAGGCGGAAGCAAACAGGTCGCGGGCAGCCCTGCCCAGCAACTCCTCCAGAATGCGGCACGTGTCGGGGCGGGGAAGTTGCTTCAGTTCCCCACTCATCCACCGGTCGAACTGTCGCGATGAGACCGCGACCGAGGCCAGCCGAGGGTCACCCGCCTCCTTGGCCAGGATCCGGGCCGCGCGGGAGAACTGCACCTCGAACGCCGCGTAGGTCGTGAGGTGGCGCTCTTCGAGTAACTGCCGAAGCAGCGTGTTCCGGGGCATAAAAGACCTCCCAACACGTCGGCGGAACCGGGGGCTCCTCGGCGAACGGCACGCACGCCGGACCGTGCGGCGTATGGGGCGTCCTACGCAAGAGTGCCGACGCGAAGAGCAACTAGGCAGTGAATTTGGCTAAGTTGGCCCGTTCGGGTTGTCCGCCAACGGGTGGATGGACTGACTGCCTCCACGGCACTGAAGAGGAAGCTGGTCCCTCAGTCGGTCCACCGATGCCAGCTCGCCACAGGGCTGCGCGAGTTACGGGAGGCGTCCCGGCCTGACCCTCATCGAGGTGTCGAGGCAGATCGAAGTAAATCAGGGGTCTCTCAGCAGAAGTCCTGGTGGTGCAAGTACGAGTCGTGGGGGTGCGTCAAGGCCGGTGAGCAGGTTCCGTTGTCGGACCCCGCCCTTAGCGTGAGGGCATGGAGCGATCACAGCAGCCGGACCTGCGCCTCGAACCCTGGTCGGACGAGGGGGGCCTGGAACTCCTTACGGGCCTCAACACCCCCGAAATGACGGAGCACTTGGGCGGCCCCGAGACGCCCGAGAAGCTCGCGGACCGCCATCTGCGCTATCTGCGCCTCGGCGGGCTCGACGGCCCCACCGGCGGGGGCCGGATGTTCCGCATCACGCTGGGCGGCGAGACGGCCGGTGCGATCGGGTACTGGGAGACGACCTGGCAGGGCGAGGCGGTCTGGGAGACCGGGTGGGGGGTCCTGCCCGAGTTCCAGGGCCGGGGAGTCGCGGTGGGCGCGGCGCGGCTGGTCGCCGAGGAGGCGAGGGCGGCGGGGCGCCACGCCTTCCTCCACGCGTTCCCCGCGACGGGGCACGGGGCGTCCAACGGGGTGTGCCGCAGGGCGGGCTTCACCCTGCGGGGCGAGTCGACCATCGAGTACCCGAAGGGGAACTGGCACCCCTGCAACGACTGGCGCCTCGCCTTGAGCACCGGCTGACCTTGCTCGGCGCCTTGCGCGACGCAGGGGGCCTGGCGTTACTCCATTGCCAGCACCTCGCCGTTGGGGCGACCCTGTCCCGCCGTTTCGCGGCGGATGCTTCGCCACCCGCCCGCCCGTCTCGCGGCACCGGGTGAGGTGCCGTACGGGCGGGGGCGGGTGGGTGGGGAACTCCCCCGCAACGCAGGGGACGGGCACGCCAAGCTGCCCCGCCAGTCCAAGGCGCCCACGCCAGCCATGCCACCCTGTCCCCCATGCTGATCGCCCGCTCCGCCCTCCTCTTCGTCCTCGCCGCCCTCTTCGAGATCGGCGGCGCCTGGCTCGTCTGGCAGGGCGTCCGTGAGCACCGCGGCTGGGCCTGGATCGGCGCCGGCGTCATCGCGCTCGGCGTGTACGGCTTCGTGGCCACGCTTCAGCCCGACGCCGAGTTCGGCCGCATCCTCGCCGCGTACGGCGGAGTCTTCGTCGCGGGCTCGATCGCCTGGGGCATGGTCGCGGACGGCTACCGCCCCGACCGCTGGGACGTCGTCGGCGCGCTGATCTGCCTCGTGGGCATGGCCGTGATCATGTACGCCCCGCGAGCCCGCTGAGCAGCCCGCCTATCCTGGCTCACGGACGGGCGAACATCACGGGCACAGGCCCGCCTCGGCCTCCAAGGACCCGCCCCACGACCAAGGAGCGCACCATGACCGCCGCCGCCAAGCGCATCGCGATCGTCACCGGGGCCAGCAGCGGCATCGGCGCCGCCACCGCCCGCGGCCTGGCCGCCGCCGGCTACCGCGTCGTCCTCACCGCGCGCCGCAAGGACCGCATCGAGGCGCTCGCCGCCGAGCTGACCGAGGCGGGGCACGACGCGATGGCGTACGCGCTCGATGTCACCGACCGCGCGGCGGTGGACACCTTCGCGACGGCGTTCAAGAAGATCGCCGTCCTGGTGAACAACGCGGGCGGCGCGCTCGGCGCGGACACCGTCGCCGCGAGCGACCCCGCCGACTGGCGCCGGATGTACGAGACGAACGTCATCGGCACGCTGAATGTCACCCAGGCCCTGCTGCCCGCGCTCACCGCGAGCGGCGACGGCACGGTGGTGGTCCTCTCCTCGACCGCCGGGCACGGCACGTACGAGGGAGGCGGCGGATACGTCGCCGCCAAGCACGCCGAGCACGTCCTCGCCGAGACCCTCCGCCTGGAGATCGTCGGCACCCCGGTCCGCGTCATCGAGGTCGCGCCCGGCATGGTCAGGACGGAGGAGTTCGCGCTGACCCGCTTCGGCGGCGACGCCGAGAAGGCCGCGAAGGTCTACGCGGGCGTCGCCGAGCCGCTCACGGCCGACGACGTGGCGGAGACGATCACCTGGGCGGTCACCCGCCCGCCCCACGTCAACATCGACCTGCTGGTGGTCCGCCCCCGGGCGCAGGCCTCCAACACCAAGGTGCACAGGGAGCTTTGATGCCGAACCCGCCCCACGACGCCGCCTCCCCCCGCGACGCGGCCTCCCGCCACGACGCCGCCTCCCGCCGGGCGGCCGAAGCGCTTCAGGCGTACACGCTCTCGGAGGAGGGCTGGCGCGACAGCCCCAGCGAAACCCTCCAGCGCGTCCTCGCCGACCTGCTCCACTGGTGCGACGACACCCAGCGCGACTTCGACAAGGCCCTCACCGCCGCCCGCACCCGCCACGCGGCGGAACGCGACGGCGGCGCCTGACGGATCGCCCGGCCCCCGCGGCGGCCGGGCGGCCCGCGGTCACCCCTTGACGCAGATGACCTGCTTCAGCTTCGCCACGACCTCGACGAGGTCACGCTGCTGATCGATGACCTGCTCGATCGGCTTGTACGCACCCGGGATCTCGTCCACGACGCCCGAGTCCTTGCGGCACTCGACGCCCCGCGTCTGCTCCTCCAGGTCCTTCGTCGAGAAGCGGCGCTTGGCCGCGCCCCGGCTCATGCGCCGGCCGGCGCCGTGGGAGGCCGAGTTGAAGGACGCCTCGTTGCCGAGGCCCTTCACGATGTACGAGCCCGTGCCCATCGAGCCGGGGATGATCCCGAAGTCACCGCCGCCGGCCCGGATCGCGCCCTTGCGGGTGACCAGCAGGTCCATCCCGTCGTACCGCTCCTCGCTGACGTAGTTGTGGTGGCAGGAGATCACCGGATCGAAGGTCACCTTCGCCTTCCGGAACTCCTTGCGGACCACGTCCTGGAAGAGCGCCATCATGACGGCGCGGTTGTGCTTCGCGTACTCCTGCGCCCAGAACAGGTCGTTGCGGTACGCCGCCATCTGCGGGGTCTCCGCGATGAAGACGGCCAGGTCGCGGTCGACGAGGCCCTGGTTGTGCGCGAGCTTCTGGGCCACGCCGATGTGGTGGTCGGCCAGCTCCTTGCCGATGTTCCGCGAACCGGAGTGCAGCATCAGCCACACCGAGCCCGACTCGTCGAGACAGAATTCGATGAAGTGGTTGCCCGAACCAAGCGTTCCCATCTGCTTCGCGGCTCGTTCCTGACGGAATTTGACCGCTTCGGCGACCCCGTCGAAGCGGGACCAGAAGTCGTCCCACCCCGCCGTCGCCATCCCGTGGAAGCGCCCCGGCTCAACGGGGTCCTCATGCATGCCCCGCCCCACCGGAATCGCCTGCTCGATCTTCGACCGCAGCCGCGACAGATCCCCCGGCAGGTCGTTGGCGGTCAGCGAGGTCTTGACCGCCGACATGCCGCAGCCGATGTCGACGCCGACCGCCGCCGGGCAGACCGCGCCCTGCATGGCGATCACCGAGCCGACCGTCGCGCCCTTGCCGAAGTGGACGTCCGGCATGACGGCCAGTCCCTTGATCCACGGCAGCGTCGCCACGTTCTGTAGCTGGCGCATCGCCGATTCCTCGACCGCCGCCGGGTCGGCCCACATCCGGATCGGCACCTTCGCACCCGGAACCTCTACATACGACATATCGCCCTCTTTCCCCCGTAATCCACTACAAGCCTAGAAGCATCTGAAGCGCAAATACCGGAGCCAAGGTCAACGAAAGGGGTATCGGACCGGCGTCCACGGCAGCGCGTGCGATAGACATTGTGTCCACCGGTCGCCCACCAGCGGCAACCGAATATCCCCCACGAGAGGAGCCATCACGGTGCAGCGGAAGGTCTACCTACCCGGTGTCGCCGCGCTACTCGCGGCGCTGCTCGCCGGCTGCACCTCAGGCTCCGGCACGGGCGACGCGTCGGACGACTCCAAGCCTGGCGACAGCGGCAGCTCGGCCGCCGCCGCCGAGCCCGGCAGGTACCGCACGCTCCCCGAGCCCTGCGGCGAGGTCGAGCCCGGCACGCTCGACGCGATGCTGCCCGGCCTCAAGGAGATGGACGACGGCGAACAGCGCGAGAAGGCGTACGAGGGCACGCCCGCGGTCACGTACGACACCGACCGGCGCGTCGGCTGTAGCTGGAAGGTGGAGTCGTCCGGCGCCTCCCACCGCCTCCTCCTCGACTTCGAGCGCGTCGTCTCCTACGACAGCACGGTCAGCGACGACGACCGCGCCGCGGAGGTCTACGCGACCAAGCTCCGGGGCGCGGACCTCTCCCGGCCCGCTTCCTCCGAGCCCGGGGACGAGGAGGACGGCGAGAGTTCCGGCACCCGCTCGGCGAAGGAGTCCGACGACGCGGCGGGCGACAAGGCCCAAGGCGGAGTGGCCCAGGACGGGAAGGCCGCCAGGACCGCGCGCCGCGACGACGACAAGGGCAAGTCCGGTGAGTCGGGCAAGTCCGAGAAGGGCGACAAGAAGGACGGCAAGAAGGGCGGCAAGGGCGACGCGGACGCCACCGCGCCCAGCACCACCCCCGCCACCCCGCCCGCCGGCCTCGAACCCCGCACCCTCGACGACCTGGGCGACGAGGCCTTCCTCGACGACGCCCTCACGACCGCCGCCTCGGCCACCCGACACCGCACCGTGACTGTGGTGTTCCGCACGTCCAACGTCATCGTGACCATCGAGTACGACGAGCAGCCCGGCCGCCGCACGGACGTCCCCGACAGCAAGGAAATGCAGGACAAGGCGCAGGAACTGGCCGAGTCGCTCGCGGGCGCGTTCGACGAGTAGCCGCCGGTCGCGGCGGGCCCCGGCGGGGTCCGGGCTCCGGTGAATCGAGCCACCCGCCGCCCCATGCGCGTACCGTGGCCCCTCGGACCCGACGACGTCACGAGACGAACTGGACGTCACGAGACGAACTGAGTGAAGGAACCATGCACCGACCTGCACAGCGACAGCGACAGCGCCTCAGCCGCATCATCGTCTGCGCGGCCGCCGTACCGGTGATCCTCGTCGCCTCCGGCTGCTCCTCCGACTCCGGCTCCGACTCCGGCTCCGAGGGGGCCAAGAAGGACACGGGCTCGAAGGCCTCGGCCTCGAAGAAGCCCGGGGACAAGCCCGCGAGCGTGGAGAAGGCCGCGTACAGCAAGCTTCCCGAGCCCTGCGAGGTCCTGTCGAAGAAGACGCTCGCGGACCTGGTGCCGAAGGCCAAGGACAAGGGCAAGGCCGGCACGTCCACGGACACGGCGCTGCGCGGCAGCTGCTCGTGGGACAGTCTCGACAACAACGGCGTGGACGGTTCCCAGTTCCGCTGGCTGCGCGTCTCGCTGATGCGCTTCGACTCGGACGCCTCGCTCGGCAGCGGCGCGAAGCGTGCGCAGGACAACTTCGCCAAGCAGGTCGCGGACGCCCAGGCGATCAAGGACGCCAAGGGCGTCAAGGCGGAGCCGGTGCAGGGCGTGGGCGACCAGGCGACGCTCGTGCGATACGACTTGAAGAAGGACAAGGACACCTTCAAGCAGCAGACGTTCGTGACGCGCGTGGAGAACGCGGTCGTCACGATCGACTACAACGGCGCGGGCCTCGCGGGCGACAAGTCCCCCGACGCCGGTGACCTGTCGAAGGCCGCGCAGAAGGCGGCGAAGGAGGCCGCGGCCTCGGTCGTCTCCGCCAACGAGGGCGGCGGCAAGGCGCCGTCCGGTTCGAGCGAGAAGCCCAAGTCCGACGACGCGAAGAAGGACGACGCGAAGAAGGACGAGCCGAAGGCGGGGGACTCGAAGTCGGACGACCCCAAGGCGGACGACTCCAAGGCCGACGACTCCAAGTCGGCCGGCGACAAGCCGAAGTCCAAGTCCTGAACCAGCCGCGCAGGCACAGCAGTTGACGGAGCCCGGCCCCCTGGGGCCGGGCTCTTGGCGTACCGGCCGTCAGGCGGTCCGCACACATGTGCCAGGCTGTCGCTCGCAACGAGCCGATACAGGCTGAACAGGGAGGGGTTCGCGGGTGGCCGCGATGCAGCTGACACGCACGCACCGGATACTCATCGGGGTGGTCGTCGCCGGTGCGGTCGTCATCGCCGGGATCGGCTTCGCGGGGTCGTACGCGGCCGTGCGCGAGCTGGCCGAGAAGAAGGGCTTCGGCGGCTTCTCGGTGGTCTTCCCGATCGGCATCGACGCGGGCATCTGCGTCCTGCTGGCCCTGGACCTCCTGCTGACGTGGATCCGCATCCCCTTCCCGCTGCTGCGCCAGACGGCATGGCTGCTGACGGCCGCGACGATCGCCTTCAACGGCGCGGCGGCCTGGCCCGACCCGCTCGGCACTGGCATGCACGCGGTGATCCCCGTGCTCTTCGTGGTCGCGGTCGAGGCGGCCCGGCACGCGGTGGGCCGGATCGCCGACATCACCGCCGACAAGCACATGGAGGGCGTACGGATCACGCGGTGGCTGCTGTCGCCGCTGCCGACGTTCCTGCTCTGGCGGCGGATGAAGCTGTGGGAGCTGCGCTCCTACGACCAGGTGATCAAGCTGGAGCAGGAACGCCTGGTCTACCAGGCCCGGCTGCGCTCCCGCTTCGGCCGCGCCTGGCGCCGCAAGGCCCCGGTGGAGTCGCTGATGCCGCTGCGCCTGGCCCGCTACGGCGTCCCCCTGGCGGAGACCGCCCCCGCGGGCCTGGCCGCCGCCGGCATCGAACCGGCCCTGCTCCCCCCGGTCCCCCGGCAGCCTGAGCTGACGACGCCCGCGCAGCAGGAACTCCCCCAGGCCTCGCGCCGCCCCCAGCCGGACCCCGCGCCGCAGCCCGAGACCCGGCCCGAACCGCAGCCCGAGCCGCAGCCCGAGGCGGACGCCCTGCCGCACACGAGCCCGTGGTTCGCCCGGCACCCCGCGTCGTACGCCCCCGAGGAGCCGTACGACCAGTGGTACGAGGAGCAGGCGCCCTACGACGACCACGGACCGCACGGCGACGAGACGCCCGAGCCCCACGAGGCGCCGCAGCCGCAGGCCCCCACGGAACCCGAGCCCGAAGCCGAGGCCGAAGTTGAAGCCGAGGCCGAGCCCGAGGCCGAGGCCGACGTCCTCGGGCTCCCGGAGGACCTCAGCCGCGAAGAGGCGTACTTCATGGCGTTCCGCAAGTACGTCAGCGAACTGGGCGACTACCCCAACGCCCGCCAGTTCAGCCTCTACTTGATGGACCTGTACGGCGTGACGGGCCAGGCGGGCGGCCCTCTCACGGAGAGCACCCTGCGCCCGTACCTGCGCGACTTCCGCTCCCGCTACCAGCAGGACCTGGACGCGGGCGCGGAATACATCGCGTAGCCGCGGAGCACCCGGTCCGGGTCAGGAGACCTTCGGCGGAACGAGGTTGATCTCCCGGCCGGGCTTCGTCGTGGTGTCGGCGTAGAGGGTGACCTCGCCGTCGCTCCACCGTACGAGCAGGTCGTCGGGCCGGCCGTTGGCGGTGAAGGCGCCCGCCGTGACCGCCTTGGCGTGCTTCCACAAGGCGGCGGAGGTCTTCCACCGGGTCTCCTTGCCGAGGCCGCTCTTGCTCACGTCCTGGTAGAGGGAGCGCCGGCCGTCGGCCCAGCGGACGACGATGTCCCAGGAGGCGTTGCCGGTGAAGTCGCCGCTGGTGAGCAGGGTGGCGCCCTTCCAGGTGGCGTTGGCCCGCTGAAGCCGGGTCTCCCTCTTGAAGCCGCCGCCGTCCACGTCGGCGTAGAGGCTGACCTCGCCGTCGCTCCACCGCACGACCACGTCGTCGAGCCGCTTGTCCCCGCTGAAGCGCCCCGCGGTGATCTGTCCGGCGTGCGTCCACACGGAACGGGCCGCGGCGAGCTTGGTCTCCCTGCCGAGGCCGTCGGCGGACACGTCCCGGTACAGGGTGACCTCGCCGTCGGACCAGCGCACGATCAGGTCGGAGAGCGGGCCGCCGGTGAAGTCGCCGCCGGTGATGGTCGTGGCGTGCTTCCACGTGGCGTTGGCCTTCTTCAGGCGGCGCTCGCCGGTGAAGCCGCCCTTGCCGTCGCCGGGGCGGAGGGTGACCTCGCCGTCGTCCCACACCACGAGGAGGTCGGCCTTGCCGTCACCGGTGTAGTCGCCGCTCGCCGTGCGCTTGGCGTGCTGCCAGGTCTCGCCGGTGCCGAGTGAGGCGGGCAGCGGGGGCCGCTCGACCACGGCGGCGTCGTTGACGGCGTCGTCGTAGAGCTTGAACACCTCGCCGTCGTAGTACGGCGCGTAGGAGACGGAGTCGGTCGCCCCTCCGCCGCCGACGCCGCCGAGGTTGCCGACGACCTTGCCGGTCCCGGTCCGCTCGTCGTAGTCCATCAGCCACGGGCTGCCGGACGTGCCGCCGTAGAAGCCGCCGCACTCCATGCGCAGCTGCTTGTATCCGGAGAGCCGGGTGGTGTTCACCCGGCACTTGATGGCCTGGTCCCTGGGGGCGTTCCTGGCCGAGGGGTAGCCGATGACGGTGACGGCCACCCGGTAACCGGGCGTGCGCGTCAGCGTGTTGGCGCCGGTGACCTGCTCGACCTGCCGTCCGTCCTTGTCGGCCTTGACGGTCGCGAAGGCGAAGTCGAGGTCCGAGCCGGGGCCGCGGTCGGTGTGCCGCGGGTCCCGGAAGACCCGGTCGACCGCCCAGATGCCGTGGGGCTGCTGCGCCGGGGTCTTGCCGGTGCGGTACTGGGGCACGAAGGCGTACTTGTCGCCGTTGCCGCAGTGCCCCGCGGTGAGGATGAGGTTGCCCTTGGGGCTGTGCACCACGCTGGCCGTGCAGTTGTGCGTGGACATGTCCTTGTCGACGAAGTAGAGGACGCCGATGGTCTTGGAGCCCGCGTAGCCGGTCTCGGCGGTCGGGGCGGCGGGCGCGACAGCCGGCGCGGCGGCAGGCGCGGCGGCAGGCGCGGCGGCAGGCGCGGCAGCGGTGTACGCGGCCGGGGAGGCGGAAGCGGCCGGGGAACTCCCCGCACTTCCCGCGTCCCCCGCACTCCCCGTCACCGGTTCCGGCGGAGTCGCCGACTCCATGCGCTCGGCGGTCCAGAACCGCTCCGCGGCCGCCGCCCCCCACTTTTCGCCGCTCTCTTTCGGAACGGCCGTGCTTTCACTGTCCTTTGACGGGCCCGGTGGTGGCGGGTCCAGCGTCGCGGCGGAAGCGCCGGCCGCCGAAACGGCGAGCAATCCGCCGCCTATCCCCATGGTGAGGGCCCTGGCCCAACGGGAAATGCGCACTCTTGCCTTTCTGCTGGAACACCCGAGGTCGGCGGGTGTCCAGACTCCCCCTGGTTAAGATCGCAAAGAACGGACCCAGCGAACCGGAAATGAACGCCGGCCGGCCGAACCCGAGGACTGCACCTTATGCCACGTAAACTCGCCGCGGCCGCTGGAGCGCTCGCCCTCGCCCTTTCACTGGCGGGAATTCCGAGCGCCGCCGCGGAGGCGGGTGAAAAGGGTCAACTCAGCGTCACACCCGGCTCGGTGGCACCCGGGGAGAGCGTCACGCTGTCCGTTCTGAACCCGGAACTGATGGACCAGATGGACGACGACCACCGCGTGACCGTCCATTCCGACGCCTTCGCGCGGCCGGTGAGACTGGCCCCTTCCGGAAAGGTCTCCTGGAAGGGCCGGGCCATGGTCCGCTGCGATGCCGAGCCCGGCAGCCACACCCTGCGCTTCGACCAGCCGGTGCCGCCCGACGAGGCGCGGACGAACGGCAGGGTGACGGTCGAGGCGCGCGGCGCGACACCCCGTCCCGAGTGCGCCACGGCGGCCAGGGGGTCCACCGGGTCCACGGGCGACGACTGGACCCCGGCGACCGTCACCATCACCGCCGCCGCCCTCGCGGTCATGGCCGGGCTGGCCTTCTTCGCCGTACGCCGCCACCGACGACGCCCCTGATACGCGAACGGGTGGGGGCCGTGCCGTCGCGAAGCAACGACACACGCCGCAGTGATGGGGTCTCCCCTGCTCGAGCGAAGCCGAGAGCTTGGGGAAGTGCCAGACCCCGCGGCCCGCGGCATGATCCGCCGGACAGGCCCTACGCGCCGAGCAGCTTGCGCACCCGCTCGGCGCCCACGGCCAGCAGCAGCGTGGGCAGCCGCGGACCCGTCTCCCGGGTCACGAGCAGCCGGTAGAGCAGCGCGAAGAACGTCCGCTGCGCGACCTTGATCTCCGGCGGCAGCTCCTTGGCCGTCGCGTCCGCCGAGAACCCGGCCCGCACCTTCGGCACGCCGTACACCAGGTGCGTGAGGCCGTCCAGGGACCAGTTCTCGTCCAGGCCCTCAAGGAGCAGCCGCAGCGAGTCCCGCGACTCGTCGTCCAGGGACGACAGCAACTCGGTGTCGGGCTCGGAGCGCACGATCGTGCGGGCGTCCGCCGGGACCTGCGTGGTGATCCAGTTCTCGGCGCGGTCCAGCCGCGGCCGGACCTCGTCGAGCGAGGTCAGCGGCGCGGAGGGGTCGAGGTCGCGCAGGATCCGCAGCGTCTGGTCCTCGGCACCGGCGGTGATGTCGGCGACGGAGGCCAGCGTGCGGTACGGCAGCGGCCGCGGGGTGCTCGGCAGCTCACCGGCGGCGGTGCGCACCGCGCGGGAGTGCGCGGACGCGTCGGCGGGCAGCGCGGAGCCGTCGGCGACCTTGGCCGCCAGCTTGTCCCACTCGTCGTAGAGCCGCTGGATCTCCTGGTCGAAGGCGATCTTGAACGACTGGTTGGGCTTGCGGCGCGCGTACAGCCAGCGCAGCAGCGGCGCCTCCATGATCTTCAGGGCGTCGGCCGGGGTCGGCACGCCGCCCTTGGAGGACGACATCTTCGCCATGCCGCTGATGCCCACGAAGGCGTACATCGGGCCGATCGGCTGCACGCCGTCGAAGATCTGCCGCACGATCTGCCCGCCGACGACGAACGACGAACCGGGCGAGGAGTGGTCCACGCCGCTCGGCTCGAAGACGACGCCCTCGTACGCCCAGCGCATGGGCCAGTCGACCTTCCAGACCAGCTTGCCGCGGTTGAACTCGCTCAGCCTCACGGTCTCGCCGAAGCCGCACGCCGTGCAGGTGTAGACCAGCTCGGTGGACTCGTCGTCGTACGACGTGACGGTGGTCAGGTCCTTCTCGCACTGTCCGCAGTAGGGCTTGTACGGGTAGTACCCGCCGCTGCCGCCGCTGCCGTCGTCCTCGCTCGCCGCGCCGGACCCCTCGGCGGCCTCCAGCTCGGCCTCGTCGACCGGCTTCTGCTGCTGCTTGCCCTTGCCGTTCTGCCCGGCCTTGGCGGGGTCCTTCTTCGTGCGGTACTGGTCGAGGATCGCGTCGATGTCACCGCGGTGCCTCATCGCGTGCAGGATCTGCTCGCGGTAGGCGCCCGAGGTGTACTGCTCGGTCTGGCTGATCCCGTCGTACTCCACGCCCAGCTCGGTGAGCGCCTCGGCCATGGCGGCCTTGAAGTGCTCGGCCCAGTTCGGGTACGCGGAGCCGGCCGGGGCGGGCACGGAGGTGAGGGGCTTGCCGATGTGCTCGGCCCAGGATTCGTCGACGCCGGGGACGCCGGCCGGCACCTTGCGGTAGCGGTCGTAGTCGTCCCAGGAGATCAGGTGGCGGACCTCGTGTCCGCGGCGGCGGATCTCGTCGGCGACCAGGTGCGGGGTCATGACCTCGCGGAGGTTGCCGAGGTGGATCGGGCCCGAGGGGGAGAGGCCGGAGGCGACGACGATCGCCGGTCCGGCGGTGCCGTGCTGTTTCGCGCCCGGGGCACGACGCTCCGACTCGGCGATGACCTCGTCCGCGTAGCGGGAGACCCAGTCGGTGGTATCGGTGCTCTGAGCCACGATCGGCACGCCCTTCTTCTTCTACGTGAGTACGTGAGTACCGCTTGACGCAGCCATTCTCCCAGGTCGCCCCGTAACCGCGAAAACCGCTTTTCACCGCGTGGGATACTCGGCTTCTGTAGCTTCAGCACGCCCAGGCACCCGAGCAGAACGGCACCCATTCATGGCCTCGGTCACGTCCCTCACCGACTCCGTCCACCAGCGCCTCGCGGACGCCCTCTCGGCTGCCCTGCCGGAGGCCGGTTCCGCGGACCCGCTGCTGCGACGTAGCGACCGGGCCGACTTCCAGGCCAACGGCATCCTGGCGCTCGCCAAGAAGCTCAAGGGCAACCCGCGGGAGCTGGCCACGCAGGTCGTGTCCCGGATCGAGAGCGGCGACCTGCTCGCCGACATCGAGGTCTCGGGCCCCGGTTTCCTGAACGTGACGGTGACCGACAAGGCGATCCTGGAGACGCTCGCGGCCCGTGCCGCCGACGGCGACCGGCTCGGCGTCCCGCTGAACCCGCGGGCGGGCACGACGGTCATCGACTACGCCCAGCCGAACGTGGCCAAGGAGATGCACGTCGGCCACCTGCGGTCCGCCGTCATCGGTGACGCCCTGCGCCACATGCTGGACTTCACGGGCGAGAAGACGATCGGCCGCCACCACATCGGCGACTGGGGCACCCAGTTCGGCATGCTCATCCAGTACCTGATCGAGAACCCCGGCCAGCTGGCCCCCGCCGCCGACGTCGACGGCGAGCAGGCGATGAGCAACCTGAACCGCGTCTACAAGGCCTCGCGCGCGGTGTTCGACGCGGACGAGGAGTTCAAGGACCGAGCGCGCAAGCGGGTCGTCGCCCTCCAGTCCGGCGACAAGGAGACGCTGGAGCTGTGGCAGCGCTTCGTGGACGAGTCGAAGGTCTACTTCTACTCGGTCTTCGAGAAGCTGGACATGGAGGTCCGCGACGACGAGATCGTCGGCGAG
Organism: Streptomyces sp. NRRL S-920; assembly: GCF_000717945.1. Lineage (NCBI taxonomy): Bacteria > Bacillati > Actinomycetota > Actinomycetes > Kitasatosporales > Streptomycetaceae > Streptomyces > Streptomyces sp. NRRL S-920. The sequence goes on along the minus strand of NZ_JODF01000059.1, from coordinate 22,945 downwards.
TCCGCGTACAACGACATGATGGCCGAGACGGCGCGGCTCCTGGAGGAGTCGGGTGTCGCGGTCCGCTCGGAGGGCGCGCTCGTCGTGTTCTTCGACGACATCAAGGGCAAGGACGACAAGCCGGTCCCGCTGATCGTGCAGAAGGCCGACGGCGGCTTCGGGTACGCGGCCTCGGACCTCTCGGCGATCCGCGACCGCGTCCTCGGCCTGCACGCCACGACCCTGCTGTACGTGGTGGACGTACGCCAGTCGCTGCACTTCAAGATGGTCTTCGAGGCGGCCCGCCGGATGGGCTGGCTGAACGACGACGTCACGGCCCACAACATGGGCTACGGCACGGTGCTCGGCGCGGACGGCAAGCCGTTCAAGACGCGTGAGGGCGAGACGGTGCGCCTGGAGGACCTGCTCGACGAGGCGGTACAGCGCGCCGCCGAGGTCGTACGGGAGAAGGCGCGCGACCTCACCGAGGAGGAGATCCAGGAGCGGGCCTTCCAGGTCGGCATCGGCGCCGTGAAGTACGCGGACCTGTCGACGTCGGCGAACCGCGACTACAAGTTCGACCTCGACCAGATGGTGTCCCTGAACGGCGACACGTCCGTCTACCTCCAGTACGCGTACGCCCGTATCCAGTCGATCCTGCGCAAGGCGGGCGCGCAGTCGGGCCCGGTGGCGCACCCGCAGCTCGCACTCGCCCCGGCGGAGCGGGCGCTCGGCCTCCACCTGGACGCCTTCGGCGACACGCTGGCGGAGGCCGCCGCGGAGTACGCCCCGCACAAGCTGGCCGCGTACCTCTACCAGCTGGCGTCGCTGTACACCTCGTTCTACGACAAGTGCCCGGTCCTCAAGGCGGACACCCCGGCCCAGATCGAGAACCGCCTGTTCCTGTGCGACATCACGGCCCGCACCCTGCACAAGGGCATGGCCCTGCTGGGCATCCGGACCCCCGAGCGCCTCTGAGGTCGCAGAAGTCACCCCACCAGCGCGCCCCTGAGCCTGTGCAGTCCCTCGGCGATCTCGTCGGGGGACTGCGTCACAAAGCACAGCCGCAAGGTGGAGACGTCCGGCGCACCCGCGAAGAACGGCGCACCCGGGACGTACGCCACGTCGTGCGTGACGACCCGCCGCAGCAACTCCCCGCTGTCCCATCCCTCGGGGAGCCGCGCCCAGATGAACATGCCACCCTCGGGCCGCCCCCAGCCGGACCCTTCCGGCAACGCCTCCGCGAGGCCCGACAGCATCGCGTCCCGCCGCTCGCGGTAGACCCCCGCGACACGGGCGACGTGCGCGTCAAGATCCGAGTCCGCCAAGTACCGTGCGGCGGCGAGCTGGTTGACGGTCGGCGTATGCAGATCCGCCGCCTGCTTGGCCACCGCACAGGCCCGCAGCAGCGCGCCCGGCGCCCGCAGCCAGCCGAGCCGCAGCCCCGGCGCCATGACCTTGGAGAAGCTCCCGAGCAGGACCGAGCGCTCCTGGGCCCCCGGGTACGTGGCGATCCACGGCACCCGCTCCCCCTCGAACCGCAGCTCCCCGTAAGGGTCGTCCTCCACGATCCACACCCCGCGCCGCTCGGCGATCCCGGCGACCGCCGCGCGCCGCCCCGCGGGCAGGGTGCGGCCGGTCGGGTTCTGGAAGGTGGGCACGGTGTAGAGCAGCTTCGGCCGGTGCAGGGCGACGAGTTCGTCGAGGGCGGCCGGGTCCATGCCGGACTCGTCGCAGGGCACCGGCACCACGCGCGCGCCCGCGAAGGCGAAGGCCTGGAGCGCCGCCAGATAGCAGGGGTCCTCGACCAGGACGGTGTCGCCGGGCTCCACCAGCACGGTCGCGAGGAGCGAGAGGCCCTGCTGCGATCCCGTGGTGACCAGCACGTCGTCTGGGGCGGTCGCGAGCCCGCGCGCGGAGGTGCGCGCGGCTATGGCGGTACGCAGGGCGGGCTCGCCCTCGGTCGTCGAGTACTGGAGCGCCCGCTCGGGTATCTCGGCGAGGACCGCGCGGAAGGCGGCCGCTATGCCCTCGCCGTCGAAGAGGCCGGGGGCGGGCAGGCCGCCCGCGAAGTTGATGACCTCGGGCCGCGCGGTGACCGCGAGGATGTCCCGTACCGGCGAACCTCCGACCGCGGCGGCGCGCGCGGCGAGCGGCGGCATGGGGGCGGCGGCTCGGGGTGGCTCGGTGACGGTCATGGCGGCGGCTCCTTCGGCTCGGACGGCTCTGCCCGCACCCTAAGCCCTCTTAGTGACAGTTCAACTGTCCAGCTGCCGGTACCACTTCGAGCTGCCGGGCGGCCAGCCGTACGAGGGGCGCTCCTCCCGGCCGCTGGTGCGGAACGGCTTGCCCTGGTCGTCGACGCGCAGCGTGCCGTGCCGCTTGCCGCTCGACCACTCCAGCTCCAGGTACCAGCGGACGTCGTGTGACGTGGTGTGCGCCTTGATGTAGAAGACCTCGGGGTCGTTCTCGCTCACCTTGTACGGGAAGTCCCGCTGGCCCCCCTTGGGTGTGGTGCGCGGCGCGTTGTCGTCGAGGTCGACGCCGAAGGACTTGGTGTTCACCTTGCCGCCGCAGCCGGTCTCCATCGCGTAGTCGTTCCAGGCCAGCGGCGCGCTGGTGCTCCGCACACGGACGTCCATGTCCTGGAGGACGACGGTCTCCTCGCCGATGCCCTGCACGGTGACCTCGATGAACTGCTCGCCGGACGAGACGGCGCCGAGGTCGGCCACCCAGGCGGGCGCGTCCTGCTCGGACGGCGGCTGCGGCACCTCATGGGCCTTGCGGTTGACCAGGAAGTGCTGGGTGCAGGCGTCTTCGTAGACGTACGGGCGGGTGCGTGTCGTCAGCGGTTCGACGAGGTCGTCGGTCGCGGAGCCCCCGGCGGACGAGGTCTCGTTGCCGCCGCGTCCGCCACCGCTGGCCCGGGGCGCGCCCGATGGGGGGCTGCCCTTCTTGAACGGCGACGCGGAGGGACCGCCCCCCTTCTTGGTGCCCTTGCCGTCGCTCCGGTCCTTGTCTCCCTCGCCCTCGCCGTCCCCGCCGTCCGGGGCGGCGCTCGGGTGGGCAGGGGCGGCGGCCTTGTCGTTCCGCTTGGGCCCGCCGTCGTCGCCGTTCATGGCGAGGGCCACGGAGCCGACCCCGATGACGGCGACCCCGGCGGCCGCGGAGACCAACGTGACCAGGCGCCGCCTTCCCGCTTTGAGGGGGCGGTGGGCAACAGCGGCCTCAGCCTCCGGACCCTGCCCCGCTTCCGCTTCCGCTTCCGGTGCCGGTTCCGGTTCCGGTTCCGGCCGGGGCTCGGCCTTCTGCCCCTTCGCCGCGTCCGCCAGGATCCACCGCCGATGGACCTCGACGAGTTCCTCGGGCGACGCCTTGCAGAGCCGGGCGAACCGCTCCACGGGGGCGAAGTCCACCGGCACCGCGTCGCCGTTGCAGTACCGGTGCAGGGTGGACGTACTCATATGGAGCCGCTTGGCCAGCACCCCGTAGCTGAGCCCCGACCGCTCCTTCAGCTCCCGCAGCAGCTCCGCGAGAGACGCCATCGCCACCCTCCACCCTTCTCTCCAGACGGTCCACGGGCACCGCGCGCGGCAACACCCGTGGCACAGACGACGATTAAGCACAGCACGGTTCCGCATCCCGCCACCAACCGGCACACCGCCGCCTTTTCCGATTCGGCCCACACACCGTTCGGTAAGTACCGCACTAATTAGTCAGTACTTGTCGCGTCCCAAGGGCAGCCCGAGGATCGAGGTGTACGCGGAAAACACGCCACGCCTCCCGAGGAGCCGTCATGCCCGAGAAGAACAATTCCGTAGCCGTACTGGGCCTCGGCCTCATGGGTACGGCCCTGGCCTCCGCTCTGCTCAAGGCGGGCCATGACACCACCGTATGGAACCGCACCGCGGCCAAAACAGGCCCCTTGGCCGCCCAGGGCGCGAGACCCGCCGAGACCGTCACGGAAGCCGTCGAGGCCGCCCCCCTCGTCATCGTCTGCCTCACGAGCAACGACCGCGTCCGCGCCCTTCTGGAGCCCGAGGCGCCCGCCCTCGCCGGCCGCACCCTCGTGAACCTCACGAACGGAACCCCCGACCAGGCACGGGAGTTCGCGGACTGGGCGGCCGAGCACGGCATCGCGTACATCGACGGCGGCATCATGGCCGTCCCGCAGATGATCGCCACGCCCGGCGCGTACATCCTCTACAGCGGCACCGACGAGCAGGCGTACGAGACGCACCGGCCCACGCTCGCGGCCCTCGCGGAGACCAAGTGGGTCGGCAAGGACCCGGGCGCCGCCGCCCTGTACGACCTGTCCCTGCTCACCGGCATGTACGGCATGGTGATGGGCGTCGCCCAGGCGTACGCCCTGATCGGCAGCGGAGGCGTACCGGCCCGCGAGTTCGCGCCCCTGCTCAAGGACTGGATCAACGCGATGACGGCCGGCCTCGTGCCCGGCATGGCCGAGGCGCTGGACTCCGGGCGGCACCTCACGGACGTGTCGTCCCTGGCGGTCAACCAGGCCGCGCTGCCGAACTTCCTGAACGCCTTCACCCAACAGGGCCTGAGCACCGAGCTGTTCGAGCCGCTCCAGACCCTCCTGGACCGGGCGATCGACGAGGGATACGCGGCCGACGGCCTCTCCCGCCTCGCCACCCTGATCAAGGAGGACCGGACCGCGGCCAAGAAGGACTGACCACCACAACCGAGGGGGCACCGCGGTCGTATGGAGGGACCTGTCCGACTGGATTTCTATTAACCCCAACGGGTGGCCGGAATTCAGATAGTCGGCGGCGGTCCACAAGAATGACGAGCCTCACGGCCGTTGGAGGTCTCGTGTCCCGCTCTGCCCCGCCCCCGTCGAACATGACCACTCTGGGGTGCGCCCTCTTCGCGACCCGCTGGCTCCAAGCACCTCTGTATTTCGGCCTGGTGGCCGCACAGGGCGTGTATGTCTACAAGTTCTTCAACGAGTTGTGGCACCTCATCCATCACGTCATCAGCGGCCGGGCGGACGAGACGCACGTCATGCTCGCCGTGCTCAAGCTCGTCGACGTGGTGATGATCGCCAATCTGCTGATCATGGTGATCGTCGGGGGGTACGAGACCTTCGTGTCGCGGATCGGCCTCCAGGGCCACCGCGACCAGCCCGAGTGGCTCTCGCACGTCAATTCCAACGTGCTGAAGGTCAAGCTGGCCACCGCGATCGTGGGGATCTCGTCGGTCCACCTGCTCCAGATGTTCGTCGACGTGCACCACACGCCCCGGCACGACCTCATGTGGGGGACGGTCATCCACATGGCGTTCATCGCCTCCGCGGCCATCCTCGCCTATATGTCCGGGCCCATGGCCGCGCACGAGAGCCGTGCGCGGGCCGCGAGCGCGGGCCCGCGGCCCGCGGCCGTTCCCGCCCAGCGGGGTCCCGGGGCGGCCGAGGCGGCGGGTCCCGCGTCCGGCGCCGAGGAACGCATCGAGGCCGCCGGGTTCCCGGCCAGGAAGGTCCTCGAACTGTTCGACGAGGGGCATCTGCGGGCGCCCGAGCCGGGGGTGATCACCCGGCTGGGAAAGGTCGACTTCGTCACCCGCAAGGCGAACGTGGTGCTGCTCGGCGGCCCCGGCACCGGCAAGACGCATCTGGCGGTCGCCCTGGGCGTACGGGCCTGCCAGGCCGGCCATCAGGTGCTGTTCGCGACCGCTGCCGAGTGGGGCGCCCGGCTCGCGGACGCCAAGGCCGCGGGGCGGCTGCGCGAGGAGCTGGCCGGGCTCGACGCGTACCCGGTGCTCGTCGTGGACGAGGTCGGCTATGTGCCCCTCGACCCGGAGGCCGCCCGCCTCCTCTTCCAGCTCGTCTCGCACCGCTACGAACGGGCCTCGCTCATCGTCACCAGCAACCGCCCGCTGGGCCGCTGGGACGAGGCGTTCGGCGACAGCGCGACGGCGTCCGCGACGGTGGACCGGCTGGCCCATCACGCGGAGGTCGTCACGCTCGACGCCGACAGCTACCGCACGCGCCGCCTGGACGGCGCGGCCACCACGGGCTGGGCCTAGGGCGTGTCCGCAAAGTCCCGCCTGCGCCGCGACGCCCGGCACGCACTCTCGCCGCGTCGGCCGAAAGCCCAAGTACGCCCAGTACGAGGGCCTCCCAGCGGGAACGCCTGCCACGAGGGGACCAACTCCCCCTTGGCGGCGGCCTCCAGGGCCTCCCGCTCGCGCGCGGGCCCGCCCTCGGGGTGCCCGAGCAGCTCCATGAGGGCATTGGCATACGACACGCCCCGCTCGGCAAGGACCTCCGGCGTCGGCTCGAAGGCCTCCTGCGAGGACCAGCCGATGACGACGTACCGCCCGCCCCGCCCGATCAACTCGAAGGCGGCCGCGGCCTTGTCGCCGCCGACGCCGTCCAGGACGGCGGTGACCGGTCGCCCGCCGAGCCGTTCGCGGACGGATTCGGCCCACCCGGGCACGTTGTAGTCCACGGCGACATCGGCGCCGAGCGCCCGCACCGCCTCGACCTTGCCGGGTCCGCCCGCCGCCCCGACGACCGTCGCGCCGATGGCGTGCGCGTACTGCACGACGAGCCGCCCCACTCCCCCGGCGGCGGACGTCACCAACACCACGTCGTCCGGCCGCAGTTGGGCGACTCCGAGCAGCCCCATGGTGGTGGCGCCGGTCATCACCATGGTCACGGCGTCCTCGAAACCGAGCCCGTCGGGGACGGCGTGCAGCTCGTCGACGGCGGCGACCGCCAGTTCGGCGTACCCGCCGGGCGCCCCGTGCGAGGTCACGACGGGCCGGCCGAGCCAGGAGGCGTCCACGCCGGGGCCGACCGCGTCGACGACGCCCGCGACCTCGCCGCCGAGGACCGCGGGCAGCTCGGGCAGCGGCGGCGCCTTGTCCGACGCCTCACCGGCCCGCATCACGGTCTCCACGAAGTGCGCCCCGGCCGCCCGTACGGCGATCCGCACCTGGCCGGGGCCCGCGACGGGGTCCGGCCAGGTCTCGTACCGCAGGTTCTCGGCGGGACCGAACTCATGCAGAACAACGGCGTGCATCATGCCCTCCTCGGACCGGTCCTCCGTGGACCGCTGTGCACACCACTCTGAGATCTCAACCGAAGTCGAGGTCAAGCCCCGACCGGCCCGGGATCGCGGCCGGGGTCACAGCTGCCGCGCCACCTCGGTGGCCCAGTACGTGAGGATCATGTTGGCGCCCGCGCGCTTGATCCCCGTGAGGGACTCCATGATCGCCTTGTCCCGGTCGATCCAGCCGCGCTCGGCGGCGGCCTCGATCATCGCGTACTCACCGCTGATCTGGTACGCCGCCACCGGCACGTCCACCGACTCGGCGACCTTCGCGAGGATGTCGAGGTAGGGCCCGGCGGGCTTCACCATCACCATGTCGGCGCCCTCGGCCAGATCGAGCGCCAGCTCCCGCAGGGACTCCCGGGCGTTCGCCGGGTCCTGCTGGTACGTCTTGCGGTCGCCCTTCAGCGACGAGCCGACCGCCTCGCGGAAGGGGCCGAAGAACGCCGAGGAGTACTTCACGGTGTAGGCGAGGATCGACACGTCCTCGTGGCCGACCTGGTCCAACGCGTCGCGGATGACGCCGATCTGACCGTCCATCATGCCGCTCGGGCCGACCACGTGGGCGCCCGCGTCGGCCTGGACCTGGGCCATCTCGGCGTACCGCTCAAGGGTCGCGTCGTTGTCGACGCGCCCCTCGGAGTCCAGCACCCCGCAGTGTCCGTGGTCGGTGAACTCGTCCAGGCACAGGTCGGACATGACGATGAGGTCGTCGCCGACCTCGGAACGCACGTCCCGCAGGGCGAGCTGCAAGATCCCGTCGGGGTCGGTGCCCACCGTCCCCGCGGCGTCCTTCTTCGACTCCTCCGGCACCCCGAAGAGCATGATCCCGGAGACCCCGGCCTCCAGCGCCTCGACGGCCGCCTTCTTCAGGGTGTCGCGGGTGTGCTGGACGACACCGGGCATCGACCCGATCTCCACCGGAGCGCTGATCCCCTCGCGCACGAACGCGGGCAGGATCAGATCGGCCGGATGCAGCCGCGTCTCGGCGACCATGCGCCGCATGGCCGGAGTCGTCCGCAGCCGCCGCGGCCGCGTACCGGGGAAAGATCCGTACTTCGTCACTGACGTCACCTGGATTCGTACGCTGCTGTCGTTGTGGGCGGGCCCGGAAGCCCGCCCACAAGAACCTACGGCGCGGTGCGTCGCCGACGCGAACCGGGCCGCCGCTCACTCGGCCGCGTCACGGGGTCCCCGGCGTCCAGCGCCGCGGCCCGCCGCTGCGAACCGAAGTCGGCCAGCGCCTGGGCCAGCTTGTGCACCGAGGGCTCCGGAGCCATCACGTCCACCCGCAGCCCGTGCTCCTCCGCCGTCTTCGCGGTGGCGGGGCCGATACACGCGATCACGGTCACGTTGTGCGGCTTGCCCGCGATGCCGACGAGGTTGCGCACGGTCGAGGAGGACGTGAAGAGCACGGCGTCGAAACCGCCGCCCTTGATGGCCTCCCGCGTCTCCGCCGGCGGCGGCGAGGCGCGCACGGTCCGGTAGGCCGTGACGTCGTCGACCTCCCAGCCCAGGTCGATGAGACCGGCGACCAGCGTCTCCGTGGCGATGTCGGCCCGCGGCAGGAAGACACGGTCGATCGGGTCGAAGACCGGGTCGTAGGGCGGCCAGTCCTCCAGGAGGCCCGCGGCCGACTGCTCGCCGCTCGGCACCAGGTCGGGCTTGACGCCGAAGGCGATCAGCGCGGCGGCCGTCTGCTCACCGACGGCCGCGACCTTGATCCCGGCGAAGGCACGCGCGTCGAGCCCGTACTCCTCGAACTTCTCCCGCACCGCCTTCACCGCGTTGACGGACGTGAAGGCGATCCACTCGTACCGCCCGGTGACCAGGCCCTTGACCGCGCGCTCCATCTGCTGGGGCGTGCGCGGCGGCTCGACCGCGATGGTCGGCACCTCGTGCGGCACCGCGCCGTAGGAGCGCAGCTGGTCGGAGAGCGAGGCCGCCTGCTCCTTCGTACGCGGGACGAGCACGCGCCAGCCGAAGAGGGGCTTCGACTCGAACCACGACAGCTGGTCGCGCTGGGCGGCGGCGGAGCGCTCGCCGACCACGGCTATGACGGGCTGCCCCCCGTCGGGCGAGGGCAGCACCTTCGCCTGCTTGAGGACCTGCGCGATGGTGCCGAGCGTCGCGTTCCAGGTGCGCTGGCGCGTCGTCGTACCGGCGACGGTCACCGTCATCGGGGTGTCCGGCTTGCGGCCCGCGGCCACCAGCTCGCCCGCGGCCGCCGCGACGGAGTCGAGCGACGCGGAGACCACCGCGGTCCCGTCGGAAGCGCCGACCTCGCTCCAGCAGCGGTCGGACGCCGTACGGGCGTCGACGAACCGGACGTCCGCGCCCTGCGAGTCCCGCAGCGGCACACCGGCGTACGCGGGCACACCGACCGCGGCCGCGACACCCGGCACGACCTCGAAGGAGATGCCCTCGGCGGCGCAGGCGAGCATCTCCTGCGCCGCGTCCGTGTCGAGGCCGGGGTCGCCGCTGACCGCGCGCACGACCCGCTTGCCGCCCCTCGCGGCCTCCATGACAAGATTGGCGGCGACTCGGATCGTCGTCGTGTCCGCGGTTGCTGACGTGTCGTCAGTGGTCGGCGGCAGGGGTGTGTCCACACCTCCCTTGGCATGCACACGGACGACGTCGAGCACATCAGGCTCGGCGATCAGCACATCCGCTCGGGCCAGCGCCTCGACGGCGCGCAGGGTCAGCAGTCCCGGATCTCCGGGTCCGGCACCCAGGAAGGTGACGTGCCCGTGTGCGGGAATGCCGGGAAGGTTCGAGGTGGGGCTCAAAGTGCTCGCTCCCCCATCAGACCGGCCGCGCCCTTGGCGAGCATCTCGACCGCGAGTTCGCGACCAAGCGCCATGGCTTGCGTCTCCGTCTCGGGCACGGGACCGGTGGTGGACAGCTGCACCAGCGTCGAGCCGTCGGTCGTACCGACGACGCCGCGCAGGCGCATTTCCTTGACAATCTGCCCGTCGGCCAGCAAGTCGGCCAACGCACCCACAGGTGCGCTGCAACCGGCTTCCAGGGCGGCGAGCAGGGACCGCTCGGCGGTGACGGCGGCCCGGGTGTACGGGTCGTCGAGTTCGGCGAGCGCGGCGGTGAGTGACGCGTTGTGCGCGGCACACTCGATCGCCAGTGCCCCCTGGCCGGGGGCGGGCAGAACGGTGTCGACCGACAGGAAGTCGGTCACCTCGTCGGTCCGGCCGATGCGGCTCAGTCCGGCGGCGGCGAGCACGACGGCGTCCAGCTCTCCGTTGTGCACGTATCCGACGCGGGTGTCGATGTTCCCGCGGATCGGCACGGTGTCGATGGTCATGCCGTGGCTGCGCGCGTAGGCGTTCAGCTGCGCCATGCGGCGCGGCGAGCCGGTGCCGACCCGAGCGCCGTCGGGCAGCTCGGCGAAGGTCAGCCCGTCGCGCGCGATCAGGACGTCGCGGGGGTCCTCGCGCTCCGGCACGGCGGCGAGGACGAGTTCCTCGGGCTGCGCGGTGGGCAGGTCCTTGAGCGAGTGCACGGCGAAGTCGACCTCGCCCCGGACCAGCGCGTCGCGCAGGGCGGCCACGAAGACGCCGGTGCCGCCGATCTGCGCCAGGTGCTCGCGCGAGACGTCGCCGTACGTCGTGATCTCCACGAGTTCGACGGCACGGCCGGTCAACTGCCGCACTTTTTCGGCCACTTGGCCCGACTGGGCCATGGCCAGCTTGCTGCGCCTGGTCCCGAGCCTCAGAGCCCTCTCGGTCATGCCCGGCCTCTATTCGGGTCGTCGTTCTCGTTGTTCAAGTGGTCGGGGTTCGGGCGGTCCGCGGTCAGGTGGTCGGCCCTGCTGACCGCCGCGACCGTCTGCGGGTCGAGGTCGAACAGCGTGCGCAGCGCGTCCGCGTACCCGGCGCCGCCCGGCTCGCTCGCCAGCTGCTTGACCCGCACCGTCGGCGCGTGCAGCAGTTTGTCCACGACGCGGCGCACGGTCTGCGTGATCTCCGCGCGCTGCTTGTCCCCGAGGCCCGGCAGCCGTCCGTCGAGCCGCGCGATCTCGCTCGCCACCACATCGGCGGCCATGGTGCGCAGGGCGACCACGGTCGGCGTGATGTGCGCGGCGCGCTGCGCGGCACCGAAGGCGGCGACCTCGTCGGAGACGATGCCGCGCACCTGCTCGACGTCCGCGGCCATGGGGGCGTCGGCGGAGGCCTCGGCCAGTGACTCGATGTCGACGAGCCGTACGCCGGGGATGCGGTGCACGGCGGCGTCGATGTCGCGGGGCATGGCGAGGTCGAGCAGGGCCAGCACGGCCGGGCGGGCCGCACTCGCCGACGGCAGGGGCCTGCGCCGCTCGGGCAGCCGGCCCGAGACACGCGCGGCCGCCACCAGCGCGGCGATGGCGTCCGCCTCGGCCTGCGGGTCGGACTTCTCCTCGCGGCGCTCGGCCGGGGCGTTGTCCACCCAGGCGGCGTGCTGCTCCAGGGACGCGGCGTCCATCCCGGCGACGGCGGCCTCACCGGCGACGGAGAAGCCGCGCGGCGCGGAGAGGTCGACGGGGCAGCCCTCGTCGGCCACGGTCGGCTGCGCCGCGCCCTGGCCGGCCGAGCCGTTCCTGGCCTGCGCCGGGACGTCACCCGGCCAGGCGGCGCCCGCGGGCAGGCGCCCCTCGACGGCCGCGGCGACCGCGTCCGCCGTCAGCACCAGACCGGTGGCGCCCGTGCAGGACACCGCCACATCTGCACGTGTCAGTTCGTGGGCCACCTGGTCCATGGGCACGGCTCGCGCCCGCACGCCCGCGTCGCCCTGCTCCCCCAGGATGGCGGCGAGCCGCTCGGCGCGCTCCAGCGTGCGGTTGGCGACCACGACCTCCTCGACCCCGGCTCGCGCGAGCGTCGCCGCGGCGAGCGAGGACATGGAGCCCGCGCCGATGACCAGGGCCCGCTTGCCCTTGGCCCACGTCTCGACCGGCTCGCGCACGGCGAGCTGTTCGAGGCCGAAGGTGACGAGCGACTGCCCGGCCCGGTCGATCCCGGTCTCGGAGTGCGCGCGCTTGCCGACCCTGAGGGCCTGCTGGAACAGGTCGTTGAGGAGCCGGCCCGCGGTGTGCAGCTCCTGCGCACGCGCGAGGGCGTCCTTGATCTGCCCGAGGATCTGCCCCTCGCCGACGACCATCGAGTCGAGCCCGCACGCCACCGAGAAGAGGTGGTGGACGGCCCGGTCCTCGTAGTGGACGTACAGATAAGGAGTCAGCTCGTCCAGGCCCACCCCGCTGTGCTGCGCGAGCAGCGTCGACAGCTCGGCGACACCCGCGTGGAACTTGTCGACGTCCGCGTACAGCTCGATGCGGTTGCAGGTGGCGAGCACGGCCGCCTCGGCCGCGGGCTCGGCGGCCACCGAGTCCTGCAACAGCTTCGCCTGCGTGTCCGCGGGCAGCGCGGCGCGCTCCAGGACGCTCACCGGAGCGCTGCGATGACTCAGCCCTACGACCAGGAGACTCATGCCGGCATCACGGCGGGGACGTCCCCGTCGGGTCCCTTGCGGTGCGGCTTGGCCGCGACGGGCGGCGCGACACCGTCCGCGGCGGCCTCCTCACCGGCCTTGCGCTGCTCGTGGAAGGCGAGGATCTGCAACTCGATGGAGAGGTCGACCTTGCGTACGTCGACGCCGTCCGGCACGGAGAGCACGGTCGGCGCGAAGTTCAGGATGGAGGTCACACCCGCGGCGACGAGCCGCTCGCAGACCTGCTGGGCGGCCCCGGCCGGGGTGGCGATGACACCGATCGAGACGCCGTTGTCCTCGATGATCCGCTCAAGGTCGTCGGTGTGCTGCACGGGCATGCCGGCGACGGGCTTTCCGGCCATTGCCGGATCGGCGTCGATCAGCGCGGCGACCCGGAAACCACGCGAGGCGAACCCGCCGTAGTTGGCCAGGGCGGCGCCGAGGTTGCCGATGCCGACGATGACAACCGGCCAATCCTGCGTCAGGCCCAGTTCACGGGAGATCTGGTAGACGAGATACTCGACGTCGTAGCCGACGCCTCGCGTCCCGTACGAACCGAGGTACGAGAAGTCCTTGCGCAGCTTCGCGGAGTTGACCCCCGCGGCGGCCGCGAGCTCCTCGGAGGAGACCGTGGGCACCGAGCGCTCCGACAGTGCGGTGAGGGCTCGGAGGTACAGCGGAAGCCTGGCGACAGTGGCCTCGGGAATCCCTCGGCTGCGGGTCGCCGGTCGGTGAGTTCGGCCAGTTGCCACGGTGCTCCTGCGGGTAGAGCGGGGCTGTAGGCGGTCACTCGTCCCCAGACCGCCCCGTCGACAGCAGGCTATGTCTTTGTGAACGCGTGCACAAAGATTGTGTCCGATTTGCCCGGCCAACGTGACCGGGGTCACGCGCCCCCGGCGCACGATCGTGGAACCGGAGCGCGGGCGGCGCCGTTGCTTATTGGATGGGGGCAAAACCGCACACTCTCCCTCACGATCATCGCCCCCGAGACCAAAACCGCCCCAAAGCGTAAACGACTTCGCGGCCAGTTTGGACTACCCGGTCAGTAACTCCCGACGGTCAGCCGGCCAGCTCGCGCCGCAGCCGAGCCTCGTCCACCCGCCAGAAGGTGTGCTGCTCCCCGTCCACCAGGACGACCGGGATCTGCTCCCAGTAGGCCCGGTGCAGCTCCTCGTCCTGCGTGATGTCCTTCTTCTCCCACGCGGCCCCCAGCTCCCCGCAGACCTTCTCGATCACCAGCTGTGCGTCATCACACAGATGACAGCCCGGCTTCCCGATCAGGGTGACCGTGCGATCCGCGGGCTTCTTCTTCTCCGTACGACGAAAAATCGGGCTCATGCCCCCATTCTCGCCCCGCCGACGCGCCCGGCGCCCGCACCGGGCCCGCGCCGTTTAACGGCCCCGCCGCGAAGAGTTCACGGGGCGGCATCCCACCGACTCCGGAACCACCGAACGAACTAGCTATGCTCACGGCATGGCCGCTCTCGGATGGCTCACCCCCCGTAGGCGCTCCGCCACGGCGCGGAGCGTGTTGGCAGGCGAGGCCTCGGCCGAGGCCGCCCGCAAATCCTCCCAGGAGCTGGAGGAACTCACCGGGCGGACCGTGCCCGAGGAACGCCCCGGCGAACCGGAGTTCCCCGTCGTCGGCGACGTGGAGGCCGCCGCCTTCTTCGACCTCGACAACACCGTGATGCAGGGCGCCGCGATCTTCCACTTCGGCCGCGGCCTGTACAAGCGGAAGTTCTTCGAGCGCCAGGAACTGGTCCGATTCGCCTGGCAGCAGGCGTGGTTCAGGCTCGCGGGCGTCGAGGACCCCGAGCACATGCAGGACGCCCGCGACAGCGCCCTCTCCATCGTCAAGGGCCACCGCGTCGCCGAGCTGATGACCATCGGCGAGGAGATCTACGACGAGTACATGGCCGAGCGCATCTGGCCGGGCACCCGCGCCCTCGCCCAGGCCCACCTCGACGCGGGCCAGAAGGTCTGGCTGGTCACCGCCGCCCCGGTGGAGATCGCCACGGTCATCGCCCGCCGCCTCGGCCTGACCGGCGCCCTCGGCACCGTCGCCGAGTCCATCGACGGCGTCTACACCGGCAAGCTCGTCGGCGAACCCCTGCACGGCCCCGCCAAGGCCGAGGCCGTCCGCGCCCTGGCCGCCGCCGAGGGACTGCACCTCGGCCGCTGCGCCGCGTACAGCGACTCGCACAACGACATCCCGATGCTCTCGCTCGTCGGGCACCCGTACGCGATCAACCCCGACGCCAAGCTGCGCAAGTACGCCCGCGAGCGGGACTGGCGGCTGCGCGACTACCGCACCGGCCGCAAGGCCGCGAAGGTCGGCATCCCCGCCGCGGCGGGCGTCGGCGCACTCGCGGGCGGCACGGCCGCGGCGATCGCCCTGCACCGCCGCCGCCACTGACTCACCGTCACCGGCCCCCGCCCGTAACGCCGCCGGTCACCGCGCATTCCCCCGCTCCTACCCCGCCCCGCCTCCGGCCAGTCCCGCGGGTTGAACTCGGGCACAACACGCCCCACGTGGCGACGGAATGTGAACCGTTCTGATCAACAAGCGCTCACTCTCTGATACTTGAAGCGCCGCAAATCGGTTACAGAAGCGACGTAATCGATGATTTGAGCAACTGGGTGTAGCACTGCCTGTACGAAGCGTTATTCTCCTCAAACGCATGAGGGACCCCGCACGTCGCTACGACGAGTGAACGGTTCCGTACTGCACGTGATGGAAGCTCTGCCTCTGGGAGTCCCGTGTACCCACACGTCGGGGTTGACGCCTCGGGCCTGGCTACGCTGCGCGCAACGGTCATCGACCGCTTGCGCGGCTTCGTCCCCACCGCGTACGCCGTCCCCGCCGTCCCCGTCTTCGCCGTCCCCGCACCCGCCGGGCCCTGCTATGCCCTGGCGGACGGCGGTGCGGCAGTCGGCAGACGGTCCCGCTCCGCCGCCGGCGCCGCCGCCTCAACGCCCACCCCCCGCCGTCCCGCCGCCGACAGCGACAGTGCCCGCATGATGGACCTGGTCGAGCGCGCCCAGGCCGGCGAGTCCGACGCCTTCGGCCGCCTCTACGACCAGTACAGCGACACGGTCTACCGCTACATCTACTACCGCGTCGGCGGCAAGGCGACCGCCGAGGACCTCACCAGCGAGACCTTTCTGCGCGCCCTGCGCCGCATCGGCACCTTCACCTGGCAGGGTCGTGACTTCGGCGCCTGGCTGGTCACGATCGCTCGCAATCTGGTCGCCGACCACTTCAAGTCGAGCCGCTTCCGCCTCGAAGTGACCACCGGCGAAATGCTCGACGCCAACGAGGTCGAGCGCAGCCCCGAGGACTCCGTCCTGGAGTCCCTGTCGAACGCGGCACTGCTCGAAGCCGTCCGCCGCCTCAACCCCCAGCAGCAGGAGTGCGTGACCCTGCGGTTCCTCCAAGGCCTCTCCGTCGCCGAGACCGCTCGCGTCATGGGCAAGAACGAAGGCGCGATCAAAACCCTCCAGTACCGGGCGGTGCGCACGCTCGCCCGCCTCCTCCCGGACGACGCGCGCTAGCGCTCCGTAGCGGTCCGTAGCGCTCAACTCACCATCCGTGGCGACCAGATGGCCGCCACGGCCCCTCGCCGATTCTTCGCGGTCCGATCATCCTCCGTCCGTAACCCAAGTGCCGCGACGCTCGTTGTGCGGGATGCAGGCTCCCTGTGGTCGCCACCCCGAACACCCACACTCACTCGATCGTGTGGAACCGTTCAGGGCAGGCAACCCTCAGGACCCCCTGGGGAGTCGACCGTCATGACGAGAGGAGGTGCCGCCAGTGATCGCGAACGTATCGGCCCACCGGCGGGCGAACGCCTTCGCCCAGGCCCTGGAGGAGCATTCCGACCAGGACCCGGCGGCCGAGCAGTCCGAGCAGTCCGAGGACTCCGCGTCCACCGCGCCCGCGGCCGCATCCGTGGAGTCCACCGAAACCACCGTGGCCCGCGCCGAGCCGACCGAGCAGGGCCGCATGCTGGCCCTGGCGGACAGCCTCGACGCGCTGCCCAAACCCGCCCTCGACCCCGAGGTCAAGGTCGTCCAGCGCGCCCAGCTCGTGGCCGCGATGGAAGCCATGTTCCTCGAGGGCGGCAGCCGTGCCTCGGTGCCCGAACAGCGCTCCCGCAAGGGCGCCCACCGAGCGGGCCCGCTGCACAAGCTGCGGCCCCGCTCCCGCCTCTCCAAGGGCATCGCGGCGGGCGGCCTCACCGTCGGCGTCGCGGCCGGTGCCTTCGGCGGAGTCGCCGCCGCCAGCTCGGACGCCCTCCCGGGCGACTCGCTGTACGGCCTCAAGCGCGGCATGGAGGACCTCAAGCTGGGCATGGCCGACGGCGACGCGGACCGCGGCCAGCTCTACCTCGACCAGGCCTCCACCCGGCTGAGCGAGGCCCGCAGGCTCATGGAGCGCGGCCGCACCGGCCCGCTCGACCACGAATCCGTCGGCGAGGTCAGGCGTGCCCTCTCCGGCATGCGGCACGACGCCACCGAGGGCCACCGTCTGCTCCTCGAGGCGTACGAGCGCGACGGCTCGCTCGGCCCGATCCAGGCGCTGTCCGCGTTCTCCCGGTCGCACCGCGAGAGTTGGAGCGACCTCCAGGACCGCCTGCCGGTCCAGCTGGGTGACGTGGGCGCGCAGGTGGACTCGGTCTTCGACGCCATAGACGAAGAGGTCGAGCCGCTGCGCGCGCTGCTGCCGCGCCCGCCCGCGAAGGGCGGCCCGTCCGGCCGGGCCCCGCAGAGCCCCACCGGCTCGGACGGCGCGGACGGACACTCCTCCACCCCCTCGGGCAGCGGCAGCGGGCACCGCGGCGATCCGGGCGGAGGCGGCAAGCCCAGGCCCTCCTCGCCGCACAGCCCGGACGACGACGTCCTCGGCGGCAGCGTCGGCGATCTCCTCGACCCGCCCGCCGACAGGAAGACACCTCCGGCCCCGTCGGACGGCAGGAGCAAGCCCGGCAAGACCCGCCCCTCGGCCAAGCCGGACGTCACTCTGCCCCCGCTCCTGCCCGGTCTGCTCCCGGAGCTGGGCATCGACGAGGAGGACGCAAGGTAACCCTCGTCAGTACGTACGTGAGGGGGGCGCCCTCCTGATGTGGAGGGCGCCCCCCTCACGTACGTACGCGAGAAACCCACGCGTCACCAGAGCCTCAGAAGAACACGGACCGCCGCTGCACCAGCAGCTTGTACAGCGAGTGCTGTATCTGCTCCCGCACCTGGTCGGTGAGGTTGAACATCAGCATCGGGTCCTCCGCCGCCTCCGGCGGATAGCCGTCCGTCGGGATCGGCTCACCGAACTGGATCGTCCACTTCGTCGGCAACGGCACCGCGCCCAGCGGACCGAGCCACGGGAACGTCGGCGTGATCGGGAAGTAGGGGAAGCCCAGGACACGCGCCAGCGTCTTGGCGTTGCCGATCATCGGGTAGATCTCCTCCGCGCCGACGATCGAGCACGGCACGATCGGGGAACCCGTCCGCAGTGCCGTCGAGACGAAGCCGCCGCGGCCGAACCGCTGGAGTTTGTAGCGCTCGCTGAACGGCTTCCCGATGCCCTTGAAGCCCTCCGGCATCACCCCGACCAGCTCGCCCCGCTCAAGGAGCCGCTCCGCGTCCTCCGCGCAGGCCAGCGTGTGCCCCGCCTTGCGGGCCAGTTCGTTGATGACCGGCAGCATGAAGACGAGGTCGGCGGCGAGCAGCCGCAGATGCCGGCCCTGCGGGTGGTTGTCGTGCACCGCGACCTGCATCATCAGGCCGTCCAGCGGCAGGGTCCCGGAGTGGTTGGCGACGATCAGCGCCCCGCCGTCCGCGGGTATGTTCTCGACGCCCTTCACCTCCACCCGGAAGTACTTCTCGTAGAAGGGGCGGAGCAGCGACATCAGGACCTGGTCGGTCAGCTCCTCGTCGTAACCGAAGTCGTCGACCTCGTACTCACCGGTGAGCCGCCGCCGCAGAAAGGCCAGGCCCCCGGCGACGCGCCGGTCCCAGCCACCACCGCGCGCCGGCGGCGGCGCCGCCTCCTGCGGTTCGGGCCGCTCGACCCGCGGCTTAGCCTCCTCCCGGCCGTCCTGCTGGCCCGGCAGCGCCTTGACCTCGCTCACGGGCGCGGGATCGCCCGTGAGCCGGGGCGCGGACCTGCGGCGCGGCGTGCGCTGCGCACCCCCGCGCGACCGGTCGTCGTCGAACGGAATGACCTTGGCGTCCGCCATCGTTGCCGCTCTCCTCAGTTGGCGCATCGGTTGCCACCCGCGACGGGCAGCGCGGCGATCCGGTCCACAGCCCCCGCGAGGGCACCCGGCGGCAGCAGGCCGGGGCCCCGGCTGCGCACGAAGTCCGCGAACGTCTCCGCGGTCGTGTACTTCGGTTCGAATCCCAGTGTCTCGCGCATCTGCCGGGTGGCCACGACCCTGCCGTGCGTGAGCAGGCGGATCTGCTCCGGCGAGAAGTCCGTCATGCCGAGCGTGCGCAGCGCCGAACCGACCCAGGTGACGGCCGGCAGCAGCACCGGCACGGTGGGGCGGCCGAGCCGCCGCGAGCACTGCGAGAGCAGCAGTTGCCCGTCGCCAGCGATGTTGAACGTGCCGCTGTTGAGGGTCCCGCGGCGCGGCTCGTGCGAGCCCAGGCGCAGCACCTCGACCGCGTCGTCCTCGTGGACGAACTGGAGGCGCGGGTCGTAGCCGAACACGGTCGGCAGGACCGGCAGCGAGAAGTACTCGGCGAGCGGGGACTCCGCCGCGGGACCCAGGATGTTCGCGAAGCGCAGCACGCACACCGCCACGTCGGGGCGGCGCCGCGCGAAGCCGCGCACATAGCCCTCGACCTCGACGGTGTCCTTGGCGAAGCCACCGCTGGGCAGCGACTTCGGCGGTGTGGTCTCGGTGAAGACCGCGGGGTCCTTGGGCGCGGAGCCGTACACGCTCGTACTGGACTTCACCACGAGCCGCTTCACCGTCGGCGACTTCTGGCAGGCGCCGAGCAGCTGCATGGTGCCGATGACGTTGGTCTCCTTGACCGAGCCCCGGCCGCCCCGGCCGAGCGCCGTCGCCGTCACGTCCATGTGGACGACCGTGTCCACCCCGTACTCGGCGAGCACCTTGGCGATCGCGGGCTGCCGGATATCGGCCTGGACGAAATCGGCGCCGCCGAGATGGTGCTCGGGTGGGATCGCGTCGACGGCGATCACCCGGTCGACCTCCGGGTCGCGCTGGACGCGGCGGACGAACCGCCCGCCCAGCTGTCGGGCCACTCCGGTCACGAGCACGACCTTGCCCAAGATCAGCGCCTGCCTTTCCCCAACCCTCGCCGCACACAGCCGACTGTGTCCCGGCCCACGCTAGCGGGTCCGTGTTGCGCTGTGATGACCGCGTGCTGCGGGAAGTGACGACGGCCACAGGGGTACGTACGGACCAAGTCGACGCCCCTCAAGTACCGCGCAGGAGGGCTCCAAACATGCCGAAGCCCCCCACCGGTGGTGAGGGGCTTCGAAATTCGCTGTGCAGCGATCGCCTACTTCTTGTTGCGACGCTGAACGCGAGTGCGCTTCAGCAGCTTGCGGTGCTTCTTCTTGGCCATCCGCTTACGCCGCTTCTTGATAACAGAGCCCACGACTACCCTCGCTCACTTCTCTTCACTCGGTGCGGGGCAGCAGACTGGGCCCACACGACCTACGTCGGCCTAGCCTACCTGCCCCCGCGTGAGGGACGTAATCGAGGGCCATCGATCCTTCGCGGACCCTGCGGCGAGGGGCCCTCGGGCCCCTGCGCTCAGCCTGCCTCGACCCCCACATAGGACTCGCGGAGGTACTCGTGAACCGCCTGCTCCGGGACCCGGAAGGACCTTCCGACCCGAATGGCGGGCAGATGACCGCTGTGCACCAGGCGGTACACGGTCATCTTGGACACTCGCATCACCGAGGCGACTTCCGCCACGGTCAGAAACTGAACCTCGTTCAGCGGCCTCTGGTTCTCAGCCATGACACCCCACCTGAACCTTCCGCACATGACGGGCACCGGCTTCCCCTTCCGGTGACTCTTCGTCGCTGCGCGCTCACTCCCCAGACTAGGGGCGGATGATGCGAGTGGGGAAGAGGAGCAGCCATCGGCCGCCTACTGTGACAGACACGCTCGATTGAGTACATAGCGAGTAAGCGGTCGGTAGTAATCAGACCGCACAGCGTCATCAAGTGGAACGACGACGGACACCCGCCCCTCGGCCTCTCCTACGAACAGCGCGGGATCGTCCGTATCCGCCAGACCGATCGCCTCGAACCCCAGCTGACCTGCTCCGCAGACCCATCCGTGATCTCCGACGACCAACTCGGGAAGCGGTCCGCCGGCCTGTGCCGCGGCATCCAGAACGGCCCGAACCGGGAGTGGTGAATGGGTGTGTGCGCCGGTCTCACTCCCGGTGGAACGCGCGCCGGGTTCGCGCACCAGCGCGACTCCTTGTACGTAGTCAAGGTTGTACGTACGTAGGCCGAACCGGGTCGTTATGTCGACACTGTTGCCCTGCGCGGGGGTGAGGACCGTGCACCCTGCCGCCGACATGGCGTCCGCCAACGCGGCGTAGAAGCCCAGTAACCGGTGCGGGTGCCCGGTTCCGAAGAGTACCGGCAGCCGCCGTCGCGCCGCGTCGGCCAGCCGCTCCGCGAAGGCGTCGAGGGCCCGCAGTGTCCGCTCCGGATCGATGACGTCGGCCCCCGTGGTGTGCCGCGGATCCGCCGAGACCCCGCATTTGTCGGCCATCAGCCGCAGCAGGTCCGCACACCCCCAGCTCCACTCGGGGTCGAGCCCGAGCAGCATCCGGGGATCCCGGGCCGCGAAGAGCCGATAGCTCCGCAGGCTCTCTTCCCTGGAGGTGGCCACGGGCCCGGCCAGCCGAGCCGCCAACAGGTGCGCGCGCAGGGCGCCGGTGGTCAACACGGTCCGATGCTGGCGCATCGCGGGCATACGAGCCGTCAAAACCCCGGAAAACCCCCACAGTTGGGCTAACGGGGGCACAATACCGGCCAATCCCCGCCCCGGGTCGGGGAGGAGCCGTTCTACGCCAGCAACCCCCGCAGGGGGAACACCGCACGCCGCGCCGCGAGGACGGCCTGGTCGAGCCGGTCGGCGGGGTCGTACCCCGACTCCCATTCCTTCCAGCCCACCGGCCATCGCCCGTCCGTCATCCGGCCGGGCGCCAACTGCCGTGTACGGGCGTACACTTCCTGCCGCCAGGACTCGGGGACCGGGCTCTCGGGCGCCACGGGCCGCCCCGCGGCGACAGCCACGAGATGCGTCCAGGACCGCGGCACCACATCCACCACGGCGTATCCCCCGCCGCCCAGCGCGACCCACCGTCCTTCGGCGTACTCATGGGCCAGCTCGTGGCAGGCGACCTGCACGGCCCGCTGGGCGTCCAGCGAGACGGCGAGGTGCGCGAGGGGGTCCTCGAAGTGCGTGTCGGCGCCGTGCTGCGTCACGAGTACCTGCGGGCGGAACTCCGCGAGGAGTTCGGGTACGACGGCGTGGAAGGCCCGCACCCAGCCCGCGTCGCCGGTTCCGGCCGGCAGCGCGACATTCGCGGCGGATCCCTCGGCCGTGTCTGCCGCGCCTGTCTCCTCGGGCCACCCGGTCTGCGGAAACAGGGTCCGGGGGTGCTCGTGCAGCGAGATCGTCAGAACGCGCGGGTCGTCCCAGAACGCGGCCTGGACCCCGTCCCCGTGGTGTACGTCGACATCCACGTACGCGACCCGTTCGGCGCCCAGCTCCAGCAGGCGCGCGATCGCCAGCGCCGCGTCGTTGTAGATGCAGAAACCCGAGGCGCCGCCGGGCATGGCGTGGTGCAGCCCGCCCGCGAAGTTCACGGCGTGCAGGGCCTCGCCGCGCCACACCGCCTCGGCCGCCCCCACCGACTGTCCGGCGATCAGCGCCGACACCTCGTGCATGCCGGCGAAGGCCGGGTCGTCCTCCGTCCCGAGGCCGTACGCGCCGTGCGCGGAGCCCGGGTCGGCGGAGGCCGCCTTGACCGCCGCCACATAGTCCTCGCGGTGCACGAGCCGCAGCGTCGAGTCGCCGGCCCGCTTGGCCGCGACCACGTCCAGCTCCTGGTCGAGCCCGAAGGCGCCGACGAGACTTCGGGTCAGCCCGAGTCTGACCGGGTCCATGGGGTGACCCGGGCCGAAGTCATAGCCCGTTACTGCCTCGTCCCACATCAGCTGTGCGCGGCCGCTCATGCCCGTCACCGTATCGGTCCGCTCCGGAACCGAAGGAACGGGTGTACAACAAAAACGCGAACAGAACGCAGAAAACCCCCGCACCATAAGGTGCGGGGGTTTCCCATTCAAAATTAGTTCGGCGGCGTCCTACTCTCCCACAGGGTCCCCCCTGCAGTACCAT
>NZ_JODF01000058.1:0-44740 GCF_000717945.1 Streptomyces sp. NRRL S-920 | reverse complement strand
GGCGGGTGGGTGGGAAAGCATCCGCCGCGAAGCGGCGGCCCAGAACCCCGGAGGCCGGGGGAACCCTCAACCGAAGCAGCGACCCAGAACCTGGGGGCCGGGGCAACACCCCGCGCGGACCGCGCCCCCAGAACCCGGAGATGGGGCAACACCCCAAGCGAAGCAGCAGCCCAGGAACCCCAAGGCCCGCGGCAACACCCCAAACGAAACAGCGACCCAGAACCCCAGGGCCGGAGGCCAGGACAACCCCCCAACCAAGCCGCGGCCCAGGAAGCAGACGCGGGGCGCACCCCAAGTGAAGCGGCGCCCCGGAACCGGGGAGCTGGGCCGCGGGAATGCCCCGGATCCCCCAAACGTTCCCCCCTGATATGCCTTCCCCCGCCCAGCGCGAAGCGCCCCGCATGCCCATAGCCGTGTACATGCTCGGCCTCGCCGTCTTCGCCCTCGGCACGAGCGAGTTCATGCTCTCGGGGCTCCTCCCGCCCATCGCGGAGGACATGAACGTCTCCATCCCCCGCGCAGGCCTCCTCATCTCCGCCTTCGCCATCGGCATGGTCATCGGCGCCCCCCTGCTGGCCGTGGCGACCCTGCGCCTGCCCCGCCGCACGACCCTGATCACGCTCATCACCGTCTTCGGCCTGGGCCAGATCGCCGGCGCCCTGGCACCTTCGTACGAAGTCCTCTTCGCGTCCCGCGTGATCAGCGCGCTGGCCTGCGCCGGGTTCTGGGCGGTCGGCGCGGCCGTCGCCATCGCCATGGTCGACTTCAGCCAGCGCGCCCGCGCCATGGCGGTGATGCTCGGCGGCCTCTCCATCGCGAACGTCCTCGGCGTCCCGGCCGGCGCGTTCCTCGGCGAGCACTTCGGCTGGCGCTCGGCGTTCTGGTCGGTGGCCGGGGCCTCCGCGGTCGCGCTCGCCGGGGTTCTGACGCTCATCCCCCGCATCCCGCTCCCCGCCGAGAAGCCGCAGCTCAAGAAGGAACTGTCCATTTACGCCGACCGCCAGGTCTGGCTGTCCATCGCGGTCACCGCGCTCGCCGCGGGCGGCGTCTTCTGCGCGTTCTCCTACCTCTCGCCGCTCCTGACCGAGGTGGCGGGCCTGGACGGCGGCTGGGTCCCGACGGTCCTCGCCCTGTTCGGCGTGGGCGCCCTGGTCGGCACGGCGATCGGCGGCCGGTTCGCGGACGCGCACCTCTTCGGGGTGCTGCTCAGCGGCATAGCCGCGTCGACCGTCTTCCTCGTCTCGCTGGCCCTGTTCGCCGCCACCCCGGCCGCGGCGGTCACGCTGTCGTTCCTCATCGGGGTCTCCGCGTTCTACACGGGCCCGGCGCTCAACGCCCGTATCTTCAACGTGGCGGGCGCCGCCCCCACCCTCGCGGGCGCGACCACGACGGCCGCGTTCAACCTCGGCAACACGGGCGGCCCCTGGCTCGGCGGCACGGTCATCGACCTCGACTTCGGCTACGCGGCCACGGCGTGGGCGGGCGCGGCGATGACGGCGGCGGCACTGGCGACGGTGGCGCTCTCCCTGCGCCTGCACCACAAGACCCCGAGTCGCGTGGTCACGGCATCCGACGCCGCCCTCTCCACCTCCCCGGCGCCTCCGACGTCTCGAGCGCCCGGCGTGGGCGCCCCGTAAGGGGCGCGGGGAACCGCGCGACCAGCCCAAGCGGAGCCGCACGCGGAAACCGACCAAACCCGCGGGCCCTCGTGGCTGAGCGCGCAGTTCCCCGCGCCCCTACGGGGCGCCTCAGCTCTGAGACCCGTTAAGCCGGCCGCCCCTTGGGCCTCCGCAACCCCGCCCCCGTAAGCCTCCGCACCAGTTCCTTCGATCCGACCTCCACCGCGCCCGCCCGCACCGCGTCCCCGTACCGGTGCGACGGGATGTCGTAGTGGTCGCGTTCGAAGGCGCGCGGCGGGGCGCCGATGGACGCCGCGAACGCGTGCAGTTCCTCGTACGAGACGTCACTGATCAGGTGCGACCACATGCGGCCGTGTCCCGGCCAGGTCGGCGGGTCGATGTAGACCGTCACGCGGTCAGCCCGCCCACCGGGGCCACCACGACCCCCGCCTTGCCGCACACCCAGTGCGGATCCGGGCCCAGCTCCGGCTCGACGTCGAGGGCGTGCGGGTCCCCCGAACCGCATACGGGGCACAGTGGCCAGCGACCGTACCGCTCCAGGAGCGCGTCCTGTACGTCCTGGGCGACGAGCCCCGCCACATAGTCGATGCCCTCGGGCCACTGCTCGACCCACCAGCGGCGGTGCGCCACCGACTCCTCGACGAGCGAGACGACCTCGGCCTCGGCGACCTCACGGGCGACCAGGTCGGCGAGGACAAGTGCGCGGGCGGCGTGCAACGCCTGCTCCAAGGGGTCGATCGCGTTCATGCAGCCATTGTCACCCCACGCGTGACACCCCGCCCCGAAGCGCGGACGAGGCCTTGACCGACCCCCGCCCTGAAAATACCTTTCAAGCGTGACCCAAGACGTGAAGGAAATTTTCGCGGGGGTCGCGGGCGCCGCACCCCCGGCCCCCGCCGCCCTCGCGGCCAAGGTGCGGACCCTCGCGCCGTCGATGACCCGCTCCATGCAGCGCGTCGCCGAGGCCGTCGCCGGTGACCCCGCCGGCTGCGCGGCCCTCACCGTCACCGGCCTCGCCGAGCTGACCGGCACCAGCGAGGCGACGGTGGTCCGCACCGCCCGCCTCCTCGGCTACCCGGGCTACCGCGACCTGCGCCTCGCGCTCGCGGGGCTCGCCGCACAGCAGCAGTCGGGCCGGGCGCCCGCCGTCACCGCCGACATCGCGGTCGACGACCCCATCGCCGACGTCGTCGCGAAGCTCGCCTACGACGAGCAGCAGACCCTCGCCGACACCGCCGCCGCACTCGACACCGTGCAGCTCGGCGCCGCCGTCGCCGCGCTCGCGACCGCCCGCCGCGCGGAGATCTACGGCGTGGCCGCCTCCGGTCTCGTCGCCCAGGACCTGGCGCAGAAACTCCTCCGCATCGGCCACATCGCGCACGCGCACTCCGACCCGCACCTGGCCGTCACAAACGCCGTGACGCTGCGCGCGAAGGACGTGGCCATCGCGATCACCCACTCCGGTTCGACCGGTGACGTGATCGAGCCGCTGCGGGTGGCCTTCGAGCACGGGGCCACCACGATCGCGATCACGGGCCGTCCCGACGGGGCCGTCTCGCAGTACGCCGATCACGTACTGACCACCTCCACGGCCCGCGAGAGCGAGCTGCGGCCCGCCGCGATGTCGTCCCGTACGAGTCAACTGCTCGTCGTGGACTGCCTGTTCGTGGGCGTCGCCCAGCGGACGTACGAGACGGCGGCCCCGGCGCTCGCCGCGTCCTACGAGGCGCTGGCGCACCGCCACAGCCCGCGCGGCGGCCCCGGCGGCCCCAGCGGCCGCTGAGCCGATCCGCACCCACCGCACCGCGCCGAACCACCAACCCCCCACCCCCCGCACACGAAAGAGCCGCACCCACCATGACCTCCCCCGAGTCCGGAGACTACGGAGAGCTGCGCGCCCAGCTCGCCACCCTCACCACCGAGGCGTTCCGCCCCGAGCTGTCCGAGATCGACCGGCTGGACACCCTGGACATCGCGCGGATCATGAACGGCGAGGACGCCTCCGTGCCCGCCGCCGTGGCCGCGCAGCTGCCCGCGATCGCCGCCGCGATCGACGCCACCGCCGAGCGGATGGCCCGCGGCGGCCGCCTGATCTACGCGGGCGCGGGCACGGCGGGCCGCCTCGGTGTGCTCGACGCGTCCGAGTGCCCGCCCACCTTCAACACCGACCCGGCCGACGTCGTCGGCCTCATCGCGGGCGGCCCGAACGCGCTGGTCAAGTCGGTCGAGGGCGCGGAGGACAGCAAGGAGCTGGCCGCCGAGGACCTGGACGGGCTGAAGCCGACGGCGGACGACGTCGTGGTCGGCGTCTCCGCCTCGGGCCGCACGCCGTACGCGATCGGCGCGGTCGAGCACGCGAAGGAACGGTACGGCGCCCTGACCATCGGCCTCTCCTGCAACGCGGACAGCGCGCTCGCGGCCGCCGCCGACCACGGCATCGAGGTCGTCGTGGGTCCCGAACTCCTCACCGGCTCCACGCGCTTGAAGGCGGGCACGGCCCAGAAGCTCGTACTCAACATGCTGTCGACGATCACGATGATCCGGCTCGGCAAGACGTACGGGAACCTGATGGTGGACGTACGCGCGTCGAACGAGAAGCTGCGCGCCCGCTCCCGCCGCATCGTCGCGCTCGCGACGGGCGCGACCGACGAGGAGATCGAGGCCGCGCTCGCCGCGACGGACGGCGAGGTGAAGAACGCGATCCTCACCATCCTGGGCGGCGTCGACGCCCCCCGGGCAGCCGACCTCCTCACCACCACGGACGGCCATCTGCGCGCGGCCTTGGACAGAGCCCGTACAAGCTGACTGAGGCGTGGCGGGACGGGTAGCCCGCGTCGGCGCTCCTCATCTCGTGCTGTCAAGCAAGTACGCGGGTACACGGTGTCCAACACCCGTGCACAGGACGCTGCCGACCGCAACGAGCCGCCGGGCACGGCTCGACAACCCGGGCAACTCCTGCCCCCTGACCACAACCTGACTGCCCGCCGGCCTGTTCGCCGTTGCGGTCACAACTACCCAGGCTCCACCACTTATCGGCCATAGTCCGCAGTCGACACGGAAGAGTGGCCTCCATCACAGCGCGTGACGTTACCTCCTGGTTGGGTGATCTTCACCGAACGGGCACAGAGTCATCACCGACGACGCGGGCACCGTCAGCCTCGACGAGGAGGGCCTGTTCACCAACTGCACCCTGAGCGGCGCACCGGGCAGGTCTCTGCACGTGCGACTTGACCAGGCCAGGGCGACACCTCAAAGGCAGACTAGTCACAACCGAAGTGGCATGACACAGAGCCGGGAAGCGCCCACGCGCTTCCCGGCTTCCCCCATTTCTTCACAGAGCGGCCTCGGCACCTTGAACCTTCGCACCCGACTGCGCACCACCCCGGCCGTGTGGACCGCGCCGATCTGGCTCGGGATCATTGGCTTCTACTACTTCTACGCCCTGCACTTCGAGGACTCCTACCAGGAAGTCATTAACGGCCCGCTCTGGGCACCCGAACAGGTCGAGGTGGCACTGTCGTACTTCTATGCCTTCGCCTATGCCATCACTCTCGGGCTCGCTGTGTGGGAGGGCGGGCGGTTGAAGCGGGACGGGGTTTGGCAGCTCGTCCCGGGCCGGTCCCGCTATCGCGTGGCCGCTCACACACTGGCACCTGTAGTCGCCGCCGGCTGGTTGGTGCTTGTGTTGCCGGCGGTGATGCGTCTGATCGAGACCCGGCTCATGCCGACACCGGCAGCACTGGCGCCCCTGGTCATGGCCATGGGCATCGTCTGCGCGTACACGGTGATCGGCTGTGCCCTCGGACACCTCACCCCCCGCATGATCAGCGCACCGCTGTCTGCTGCTGCCGTGTTCTACGTGATCATTTACACCGTGAAGTACGACGCCCCGACATGGCCCAGGCACCTCTCGGGCCAGCCGGACACCTCCCTCGGATTCGGCGAGGA
This sequence comes from Streptomyces sp. NRRL S-920, assembly GCF_000717945.1. Taxonomy (NCBI): domain Bacteria; kingdom Bacillati; phylum Actinomycetota; class Actinomycetes; order Kitasatosporales; family Streptomycetaceae; genus Streptomyces; species Streptomyces sp. NRRL S-920. The sequence continues at coordinate 39,152 of NZ_JODF01000058.1, read as the reverse complement.
ATACGGCGCCGCCACACTCTTTGCTCCCTTTCTCTTCATCGCCGCAATAGCCGCCGCGGTGGCTGCGTGGTGGATCCGTACGGCAGGTCAGGGCCGGTGGGTGATACGCGGCGGCGGAGCAGTGGCAGCCGTGGCGCTCATGGCCACGTGTGTCAACGTCGCAGGTGGCTGGGCCATCGCGGACGGCCCCGTGACCTCCCATCACGCCACAGCGCGCTGCACCGGCACAGCGCCAAGGGTGTGCATGGCCGAGACCGGCGGCGCGGTGGAGAAACTCGACCAGGTACGCCGGCAGATCGTGACGTCGACGTCGAAGCTCCGTGCCGCAGGAGTCAACGTGACCCTGCCCGCCACCGTGTCCGACAGCCTCCTCAACGGCCGGGACCGCAAAGCCTCGTCGAACACCACTTGGTGGCTCCCGCTCTCCCGGCAGGCCGGGCAGGCGGGAGGCGGCATGACAGCCATCCGGTATGCCGTCCTGCGTAGCAGCGTCACTTTTCCGTGCACCTTCCCCGCCTCCTACGAGTCCGCGCCTTCGGCTGACTACGTCGTCAACCATGACGCGGCCATGCTGTGGGCCGCCGTCGTCATCGACGCGGACCGGCCCTATCTGGCATGGCGCAAGGGGGAGTACGGCGGGGTATTTGAGAACCCCCGCCAGGTCCTGGACAAGGTCATGCAACGCGCCCGCGACGCCCTGGAGCTCCCCGCCCGGCAGCAGACCGCCTGGTTCCACAGAGAGCAGGCCAAGGCCTGCCGCCTCGCCGACCAGGGGGCCAAGTCGTGATCTGGTGGATCAAGGCCCGCCGCCTGCGCCCCGTGCTTGTGCCCGGCACCGCCGCATGCATCCTCCTCGTCGCTCTCGCACACGACCAGGCCATCGAGCTGCCCGGCATGCTGAGCGCCAGTGCCAACCAGGTGTTCCTCATGCAGCTCACCCCCCTCCTGGTCACCTCCACCCTCGCCCACTGCCTCAATCAGCGTCTGGACGAGGCCGAAGTGTTGGCCACCCGCAACCTGCGCCGCCTCGACATAGGAGCGGTCCTGACATGCGTGTCGGCCGTGGCGGTGGCCGGAGTGGCCATCGGCGCCGCTGCGGGTTCCGACGAGGCGACCACGATCGGGCGCAACACCGCTTTCCTCACCGGCCTCATGCTGCTCGCCGAAGCCGTGCATCCCAAGGCGGTCACCGTGGCGCCGGCCGGATGGGTGTTCGCCATCATGTTCCTCGGTTACTCCGACTACCACCGCCCCTGGCCGTGGGCCGTGACGCTGCACTCCCCGCCCAACATCCCCGCTCTCCTCGTCTGCCTGGCCGTCTTCCTCGGCGGCCTCATCGCGCAGGCCCTCACCCGTCGCACCATATGAAAGGCCGTCCCCGCCATGCCCGTTGAACTCCAGGCAGTGTCCTACGCCTACGGCCGCAACAAACCCCGAATCCTCGACCAGCTCACCTACACCACCCCGCACGGCTTCACCGTCCTACTCGGCCCCAACGGCGCCGGCAAATCCACGCTGTTGAAGCTCGCCGCCGGCGCCAACCAGCCCACCACCGGCGCTGTACGCCTAGGCCGCCTGTCTTCGACGACCCGGGAGTACCGCACCAAGGTCGCCTGGATGCCCCAGACCATCACCGCGATGACAGGCCTCACCGCACGCGAACAAGTCGCCTACACGGGCTGGCTCAAAGGCATGAACCGCGCATCCGCCTGGGAAGCAGCGGCCACCGCCCTGGACCGGGTACAGATGAAGGATCGCGCCGACATGAAGACCAAACAGCTATCCGGCGGTCAGCTGCGGCGTATCGGCGTGGCCTCCGCCCTCGTCCACGACGCCCGCATTCTGCTCCTCGACGAACCTACCGCCGGAATGGACCCCGCCCAGCGCCGCGTCTTCCGCGACCTGATCCTCCGCCTCGCCACCGACGAAGTACAGGTGCTGATGTCCACCCATGACGTCGCCGACCTCGCCGAAGAAGCCGACCACGTCACTGTCCTCACCGACGGCCGCATCACCTTCAACGGGACCACCCGGGACTTCCTCGCCCATGCCCCAACTCAAACTCCTGCGGGACGACAGGCCGAAGCGGCCTACACCGCCATTTCCTCTGAGTTCACGGCCCCCCCGGCCCACTGAGCCCCCGAAGCAGCAGATACGCCTGTTGGATGAAGGTGCCGCGCAAGGTGGGGTTCGTGTTTGTCAGGGCGACGACGGCCGTCTCCGGGTGGGGGGTGAATCCGGTGAAGGCGGTGAAGCCTCTTGTGCCGCCCGCGTGGAAGTAGAGGTCGCGGCCCGGCAGGCCGCGCCTGTTCCAGGCGAGCGGGAGCCGCGGCCCGTCGGCGGACAGCGCGCGAAGTCGCAGTACCTCCGTCATCGCCTCACGCAGTGAACCGTCGGGCAGCCGGGTGGGCTCGGCCAGGTACCGGAGGCAGGTGAGCAGGTCGCGGGCGCTGGAGCGGAGGGCGCCCGCGCCCGGCAGGGCGGGGATGGACCAGGGTGGGCGGGGCCGCCCGCGCAGGTGGCCGGTGGCTTGGGCGAGCCCGTCGCAGCCCGTGTCGGCCAGGTGCAGCGGTCGCAGTACGTGCGTCTGGAGCGCGCTCGCGTAGTCGGTGCTCGCCCGTTCGGCAAGGAGGTGGCCGAGGAGGCCCATGCCGAAGTTGGAGTACCCGACACGGGTGCCCGGCCGGTGGCGGACGCGGCTGCGGGCCAGGGAGTCGAGCAGCCGGTCGGGTGTGTAGTGCGCGTAGGGATTGCTGTACCAGGACCGTGCCCCGGCGGGCAGCAGGCCGGGTGGCAGCCTGGGCAGTCCGGCGGTGTGGGTGGCCAGGTGCTCCAGGGTGATGGCCGCCCCGTGCGGGCCGCGCGGGAGGGCCCACGCGGGCACGCAGCGGCTGAGCGGCTCGCCGAGCCGGACGGCGCCACGGCCCGCCATCTCGGCGAGCAGCAGCACGGTGAACGTCTTGGTCACCGAACCGACTTCGAAGCGTGTCGCCTCACCGACCGGCTGGGTCCTCGTCCGGTCCGTGAATCCCTGGCACACCGTGAGAGAGTCTCCACCGGTGTACGCGGCGACGGCGACGCCCGCGTCGGGGCCGGCCGACCGGGCGACCAGGCGAAGGCGCTCGGTCAGCGAGGCGGGCTCGGGCTCGGACGCGGACTCAGCGGGGGGACACATCGCCGCTGCGGGCCTGCGCGAGGGTGCCGGCCACGACGGTCACGACCCCGGTGTGCTGGTGGTCCCGGAACGCCTGCTCCGGTTCGTCGCTGACCGGCTTCCCGTCACGGGGCACAAGACCGTCGGCGTGCTGGACGGTCGCCAGCCGCTGCCAGACGTCGAGGTGGTGGCCGGGGCGGGGCAGACAGGCGTCGACGATGAGGAGTTCCACGACGAGGTCCCATTCCTCGATCTCGGCCCAGATGTCGATCCACACCGGTAGCCAGCACTCCAGGTAGGCGACCACGTCAGCGGGAAGGGCATGGGGCAGTCCGCCCCAGTCGGTGACGTGGAAGACGGTGTGGGTCATGCAGTAGGCGGTCATCCAGTCGATGGCCCACGGCTCGGGGAGCCTGCCCAGCCATGTCGCCGCCAGCAGACCCGGCCAATCAGCGCTTCCTCCGAAGCCTGCGATACGAAGGGCGTTGACGATCGCAAGCCGCCGGTTCGGCACCAGCTCGACACCTTGATGGGTGCGGAGGCCTGACAGGTGTTCGAGGAGGGCGTCGAGCCGCTCGTGCCGGTGGCCGCCCCGGGTGAAGTGCGTGTACAGCTCCAGCGGGTCGGCCATCAGCGGATGCCGCAGCTGCCGCTCGTAGAGCAGATCCCCCTGCCGCAATTGCGTCCAGGCGAAGTCCAGCAACTCGCGCGCCGCTTGCTCGTCACCGGGCGGGGCAACGCTGCCCTCACGCAGGAGGAGGCCGGCGGCCAGGGCGGTCTCGCCCAGCGACTTGTAGTAGCCGTCCGGGTCGGCCATGTCGGCCGTTTCCGGGGAAGGGAAGGCTCCGTAAGGGCGGTTGCGGTGCAGCCAGCCCAGGGCCCGTCCGGTGACCCGGCCGACCACGTCGGTCCCCACCGGGAGTTCGTCCGTCATCGTGTCCCCTCCCGCCGCGTCCGCGTCCTCAGCAGACGCGCGATCCTGACGTCGAGCGACAGGCGCGCGTCCACGGAGCCGCACAGTTCCAGGTGCCGCAGCACCGCCTCGACGTTCAACTGCTCGACGGCGGCGCCGTTATCGGCGAGCGCCGTCCAGCGGACCAGACGGGCGGCCGTGCGGTAGTCGCGCCGGAGCATCGCGCGGGCGACACCGCGACCCAGGTCCGCGGCCCGCGTCCGGGCCTGGTCGACGAGGGGCCCGCACACGCCGGGCAGCGCGCAGGAGGCCACTTGTGCCATGTGCTGGGCCCAGGGCCGCCAGTGCTCCTCCGGCCGGAGGAAGGCGTCGACGTCCACACCGTCGTCGACAGCCACGCCGTCTCCGCTGACGGCTCCCTCCACCCGGTGCAGGAGACTGGTGGTCACACGGTCGAGACTCGTGGTCTCGGCCGTGCCCCCGGCGTCGAGCGGGTAATGGGCGAGCGCCGTGGCGATCACCTCACGATCGGCCGGGTCGATGCGCCGCGAACCGAACAGCGCGGGCGCCAGGACGTCCGGGCCCAGTACGCGTACGGCGGCCAGGGCCGTCCGTCTGTCGGGGGCCCCTCGTACGTAGTCGGCGAGCGCCGCACCGCTGTCCGGGGTCTCCAGACAGCGGTGCAGACGCCCGGCCAGGTCATCGGCCGCGCGGGCGTAGTCCTCCCTGAGCGCGGTGTCCTGGTGTGGCACGATCACCCTCCCCTGTGGCGCGGCCGGACGACTCTGTGCATCAAGGGGCTGTCTACTTCCCGCGCTTCTCGCGCGGTTCCTTCGGCTCACCGGGCGGGCTCACGAGGAGGACGACGATCGTGTTCGTCGCCGGTGCGTAGACCGGCGCCGCGCTGAAAGGCGCCTCGGTCTCGGCCATCAGGGCCGCGACGGTGGTCGTCTCGGCCGCTGTGGCCGCCGGAATGGTTTGGGGAGTGAGGAGTTGGGTGGACATGTGTGCCGCCTCCTGTTGTGGGGGGCCGGTGCCACATCCGTCGCAGGCCTGACGCCTCACCTTGCGGACGGAGTGGGACGGCGTTGAGGACCGGCGCCGAACTGCGGCCGGTCTCACCAGGGTTTGCCCGCCGCCCCGTGCCTCACCTGTCCGCCAGCCCTTCTTCGCCCGAAAAGGTGACATGTGCCCGGCAAACGTGCCAGGCGAGTGCGCCGGTTCACGGCAGGCACCGTTTTCCCCGCCGGTTCACGGCAGGCGCCCTTCCCAGTTGACCTGCCGCACCTTCGCCCGCAGCACCTCCCCCGACGGCGCCTCGCCCACCGACGCCGGTGGACAGTCCCACTCGCGGCCGCCGCCGATCGGCCTGAGTTGTACGAGGCCTCCCTCGCATCCCATGACCTCACCCACACTGCCGTCCCGATGGTCCAAGGCGTACGTCCCCGTCTCCGGCACGCTCGGGTCGTCGTTCATCGCGCCCCCTCCAGGACCGCCACCAGCCGCAGCGCGGTGTCGAGGTTGCAGCGCCCCAGCTCCACCAGGGGCAGCGCGCCCTCGTCGGCGGCGCTCATCGGGTCCATCCGCAGCGACGGCAACGTGACGCCGACCTCTTTGAGGACCGCCCTCAACTGCCGTACGGCCTCCTCCGCCGCCCGCATTCGTTCCTCCGCCGTGAGCGCCATGTGCTTCGCCTTTCACACCGAGTGTTGTCGTTACCTCACACAGAGTGGCCGGATGTCAGTAGCCTGAGAAGCATTGGCGTCCCAACAACCCCCCGTGTCCAATGGAGGAGTTGCCTCATGGCCCGACCCAAAGACCTCGACCCCTCCTCGAACCCCCGAGCGCTCCTCGGCTGCGAACTGCGCCACGCCCGCGAACAGGCGGGCCTCAGCCAGGAGGCGCTGGGGGCGCCGATCTTCGTGAGCGGTTCGTTCATCGGCCAGTTGGAGGCGGGGACGCGGCGGATGCATCTGGAGTACGCGAAGCATTTCGACGCGGTCTTCGGCACGGATGGCTTCTTCGAGCGCAACTGCGAGGCGGTCAGCAAGTCGAAGTACCCGGATCACTTCGCGGAGGCGGCGGAGGCGGAGGCCGTCGCGACGGCCATCAGGCAGTACGCCACCCTGCTGATCCCGGGCTTGCTCCAGACGAAGGCGTACGCGGAGGAGGTGTTCCGCGCGTATCACCCGACGGCGACGGACGAGACGATCGATGGCCTGGTGGCGGCTCGGCTCGAACGGGCGCATCTACTTGATGACCCAACAACGCCGTTGTTCTGGGTGGTGGTTGACGAGGCCGCGCTCCAGCGGGCCGTCGGCGGCGGCGCGGTAATGGCGGAGGCCCTGCGCCACGTGTCCGCCCTTGCGCGCAAGCGCCGCATCATCGTGCAGGTACTGCCATTCAGCGCGGGCGCACACGCGGCGATGGAGGGCCACTTGAAACTGATGGAGTTCGAGGATGCGCCCCCTCTCTGCTTCGTCGAGGGACCGAGCATGGGGAAGCTCATCGACGACCCAGCCACCGTCACCCACCACACCATGATGTTCAACCTCCTCCAGGCAGCCGCACTCTCCCCGAAAGATTCCCTGGCCCTGATCGAATCGGTGGCGCAGGATTACGAGCATGGAGAACAGCATCCGTGAGTACGAGTACGACCTGAGCACCGCTACTTGGCACAAGTCCAGCTACAGCGGCGGACAAGGCGGCGACTGCCTGGAGGTCGCCACCTGGCGCAAGTCCAGCTACAGCGGAGGCAGCGGCGGCGACTGCCTGGAAGTCGCCGAGACCTGGCGCAAGTCCACCCACAGTGGAGGCGAGGGCGGCAACTGCCTAGAGGTTGCTGACGGGCACCCCGAGATCGTGCCCGTCCGTGACTCCAAGGACCCCGAGGGCCAACCCCTCGTATTCCGCGCCGCAAGCTGGTCCGCGTTCATCGCGGACGTCAAGCGCGGCTGAACTCACCCCGCGAGAAGCCTCCCCGCGGCGACCGCCGCCCCGTCGGCACGCACCGTGCCGGCGACGGCGGTCGCCCGGGAACGCGTCCCGGCGGACAGGGCGGCCCCCAGCGCGACCGACAGGGAGTCGAAGGCCGGGGACGCCGCGCCGATGCCGAGGTCGGCCACCCGGTCGGCCCAGTACGGCTGGTCCGCGCCCTGGGGGACCACCACCTGAGGCACCCCGGCCAAGGCGGCGACCGTCGTCGTGCCCGCGCTGCCGTGGTGCACGACGGCGGCCACCCGGCGGAACAGCTCCCGCTGATTGACCTCGCCGACGACGAAACAGTCCCCGACGCCGTCGACGGGGGCCAGCCCGCCCCAGCCCCGCGACAGGACGACCCGCCGCCCCTGCGCGCGAACCGCGTCGATCGCGGCGCGGGAGACGGCCTTCGGATCACTCAGCGGCGTACTGCCGAAGCCGACGTACACGGGCGGAGCCCCGTCCTCCAGGAACCCCACCAGATCATCAGGGAGCGGCCGTTCGTCGGCCCTCACCCAGGCGCCGGTCTGCACCACGTCCAGGCCCGTCGGCCGCCATGGGGACAGAACGGGATCCGTGGCCAGCCAGGGCTGCTCGCTGAAGGCGTAGTCGCGGACGCCGGTCACCGGGGGCAGACCAGCCGCATCCCGCCGGGAGTTGAGCATTTCGCCGAACATCGTGTCGGCGATCTCGGCGTCCCGGTCCCACAGCGCCTGGTTGTCGGTCACGCCCGGCGGCAGCGGCTGTCCGCGCCGCGCGGGCGGACGGCGGTGCGGCGAGGGCAGGACGACGGGCTGATGGCTCGCGTGTACGTAACGAATACCGAGCTTCTCGGCGACGGACCGCGCCCCGGCGGTGACCGGCAGCGGCCCGGTGGCCACCAGCACGTCACACCCCTCGGCGACGGCACCGACCGTCTCGAACTGGGCATCCATCAACTCGGCCACACGCTCCGCGAGGCCCGCCGCGGACCCGGGCGCCACCGACGCCACCAACGGGCTCACCGGCCGCCCGACCGGCACGGCCTCCACCCCGACCTCCCGCAGCCGCCCCGCGAACTCCCCGTCGGGCGGCGCGCAGACGCGGACCTCGGCCCCCCTCTCCCGCAACCGCGCCGCAAGCACGGCTATCGGTTCGACACTCCCCCGCGACCCGTACGTCGACAACACGACACGCATCCCACAACCCCCACTTGCGCTGGCACCGATACCGGCTTTAGTGGGGGATTGTGCCAACCTCCCCGCATCAAGACATCGCGCAGCAGCAGGCGGCCATCACCCGACTGCTGCGCCAGCACCTCCACCAGCCCCTGGGCGGCGACCAGTTCATCAAGGGCGTCCTGCCCGCGCCGCCCGCCCTCGCCGTCATCCGTGTCGTCACGGGCCCCTGCGACGCCATCCCCGACGAGTGCACGGTCTGGGAGCTTCCCCTGCGCGTCGCGGACTCCGAGGAGACGTACGGGCCTCACGACATCCTCGGCTTCCTGCGCGCCCTGCACACGGGCACCCACATCTACTCCACCAGCCGCATCCGCACCCTGATGGGCATGCCCTTGTTCCAGGCCGACGTGACCACGCTCTAGACGCATGGCTTCGCGACAGACTTCCGCCCCTTCCCCGCGCCCCGAGGCCCCGCCCCGCACCCCGAGTTGGCCGACGCGCCGCCGGGGCGTCCCCCTCGCGCCGGCCGCCGCCGACGAGCCGTGCCTGGCCGGCGCCGCGAGCCCCCTCCCGCCCCACCCGTAAACGGCCGAACCCGCCCTGTCCGAAAGGGCCCCGGCCGACTGTCGGCAGCCGACGCACGTACCCAAGATGGCGCCGAACGGCACCAGCACCGGTGGACCGACCCGAGGGGACCCTCCATGACCGACCCCAACCACCCCGACGCCCTCACCGAAGCCGACGCCCGGCGTATCTCCGAGGCCTTCGGAGCCGCCGCCCGCGTCATCCTCGCCCCGGGGCCGCGGCAGGCCCGGGAGGCGCCCGCCGCCGCGCCCGAGCCGGACGACGAGTGGGCGCTGCCCGAGGGGCGGGCCTGGGTGTACCTCGCCGACCGGGCGCGCGGGCTGACCCGGCCCGTCATCCTCGGCGACGGGTTCGCCTCGGGTCCGAGCGACCTCGACTACTCCTGGGAGATCCTGGAGCGCGGCCCGTACCCGTTCGTCGGCGAACTGCGCCGCCGCGGCTACGACGTCGTCCTGCTCGGCTTCGACGATCGCGGCGCGTCCATCCTCGACAACGCCAAGGTCGCGCGGGCCGCCATCCGCGAGGCCATCGCGCGGCGCGACGGCGACCACCCGCTGACCGTCGGCGGCTTCAGCATGGGCGGCCTCGTCACCCGCTACGCGCTCGCCAAAATGGAACACGACGGCGGCCCGGACAACGACCACCAGACCGCCCTGTACTTCTCCTACGACAGTCCGCACCGCGGCGCCTGGATCCCGCTCGCCCTCCAGTCGTTCGCGCACTACATCCGGCGCCTCAACGCGGCCTTCTCGGAGCAGATCAACAGCCCGGCCGCCCGCCAGCTGCTGTGGCAGCACATCACCGAGTGGGACGACAGCCCCGAGACGGACAAGGAGCGCGGCACGTTCCTCGCCGAGCTGGAGCGCGTCGGCGGCTGGCCGAAGCGGCCCAAGAAGATCGGCGTGGCCAACGGCGTACGCATCGGGCAGAGCAACGGCGTCCGGCCGGGCGAGAAGGCCTTCCACGGCAAGGGCCTCGCCATCACCGGCACCCACCTGCACACCCAGTCCGTCGGCGAGGACCAACTCGTCGCCCAGCTGCGGGTCGTGACCCTGCGCAAGCCCCGCATCCGCACCTCGGGGATCCCCGAGATCGACGGCGCCCCCGGCGGCACCCTGGAGGGCTTCGGCATCCTCGCCGACGAGCTGAACAAGATCCCCGCACTCATCGGACTCGGCTCCCAGGCCGACGTCCGCGCCCACTGCTTCGTCCCGACCGTCAGCGCGATCGCCCTGCGCGACATCGACACCCACGAGAAGCTGTACGAACCGATCACGGCCGCCGAGGACGAACTGAGCGAACTGGACGAGTTCCGCTGCGCCTCGAAGAACGAGGGCCACACCCTGGTCACCGAGGAACTCTGCGCCTGGATCATGGACCGGCTGCCGTAGCCGGAGCGCGCCGGAAAACGCCCGAGGGCGGCACCCCTTCCGGAGAAGGAGTGCCGCCCTCGGTACGTCAGGACAGTGATCAACCAGAGGTCGATCAGAAGTCCATGTCACCGCCCGGCATGCCGCCGCCGGCCGGGGCAGCGCCCGCCTTCTCCGGCTTGTCGGCGATGACGGCCTCGGTGGTGAGGAACAGCGCGGCGATGGACGCGGCGTTCTGAAGGGCGGAGCGCGTGACCTTCGCCGGGTCGAGGATGCCCTCGGCGATCATGTCGACGTATTCACCCGTCGCGGCGTTCAGGCCGTGGCCGACGGTCAGGTTGCGCACCTTCTCGACGACGACACCGCCCTCGAGGCCGGCGTTGACCGCGATCTGCTTCAGCGGGGCCTCCAGGGCCAGCTTCACAGCGGCGGCACCCGTGGCCTCGTCGCCTTCCAGCTCAAGCTTCTCGAAGACGGCGGAGGCCTGGATGAGGGCCACGCCACCACCGGCGACGATGCCCTCCTCGACGGCCGCCTTCGCGTTGCGAACGGCGTCCTCGATGCGGTGCTTGCGCTCCTTCAGCTCGACCTCGGTCGCGGCACCGGCCTTGATGACGGCCACGCCGCCCGCGAGCTTCGCCAGGCGCTCCTGGAGCTTCTCGCGGTCGTAGTCCGAGTCGCTGTTCTCGATCTCGGCGCGGATCTGGTTGACGCGGCCCTGGACCTGGTCGCTGTCACCGGCGCCGTCGACGATGGTCGTCTCGTCCTTGGTGATGACGACCTTGCGGGCGCGGCCGAGCAGGTCGAGACCGGCGTTCTCCAGCTTGAGGCCGACCTCCTCGGAGATGACGGTGCCACCGGTGAGGATGGCGATGTCGCCGAGCATGGCCTTGCGGCGGTCACCGAAGCCCGGGGCCTTGACGGCGACGGACTTGAAGGTGCCACGGATCTTGTTGACGACGAGCGTGGACAGCGCCTCGCCCTCGACGTCCTCCGCGATGATCAGCAGCGGCTTGCCCGACTGCATGACCTTCTCCAGCAGCGGAAGGAGGTCCTTCACGTTGGAGATCTTGGAGTTGACGATCAGGATGTACGGGTCGTCGAGCGACGCCTCCATACGCTCCATGTCGGTGGCGAAGTACGCCGAGATGTAGCCCTTGTCGAAGCGCATACCCTCGGTGAGCTCCAGCTCCAGACCGAAGGTCTGGGACTCCTCGACGGTGATGACGCCTTCCTTGCCGACCTTGTCCATGGCCTCGGCGATCAGCTCGCCGATCTGAGTGTCGGCGGCGGAGATGGAGGCCGTCGAAGCGATCTGCTCCTTGGTCTCGACATCCTTCGCCTGCTCAAGGAGGGCACCGGAGACAGCCTCGACGGCCTTCTCGATGCCGCGCTTGAGGGCCATCGGGTTGGCACCGGCGGCCACGTTGCGCAGACCCTCGCGCACCAGGGCCTGGGCCAGGACGGTCGCGGTCGTCGTGCCGTCACCGGCGACGTCGTCCGTCTTCTTCGCGACCTCCTTGACCAGCTCGGCGCCGATCTTCTCGTACGGGTCCTCGAGCTCGATCTCCTTGGCGATGGACACACCATCGTTGGTGATCGTGGGGGCGCCCCACTTCTTCTCGAGGACGACGTTGCGACCCTTGGGGCCCAGGGTCACCTTGACGGCGTCGGCGAGCTGGTTCATGCCGCGCTCGAGGCCGCGCCGTGCCTCCTCGTCGAACGCGATGATCTTGGCCATGTGAAGTGGTCCTCCCGGACAGGGGTGGCATGCTCCGGATCGACGTCAGTGCCCGCGACGGACGGCCTGCAAACCTTGTGGTTCCTTGCCCCACTCGGCCTGCGGACCTCACCGGCCCGATCCAAGTTCTGTCACTCTCACTGGGAGAGTGCTAAGCCCAATGATTAGCACTCGACCCCTGCGAGTGCAAGCGCCTCTCCCGGATCCCGCCGGGCGCTCCGGTCCTACCCGCGGGCGCGCGGGCGCACACGAGGGGCCCGTACCCCCATGGGATACGAGCCCCTCGCGATGCTTGCTTCGGTGGTCGGTCGCGCCGAGCTAGACGGCGAGCTTGACCATGTCCGCCTGCGGACCCTTCTGGCCCTGCGAGATCTCGAACTCGACTCGCTGACCTTCTTCAAGGGTGCGGTAACCGTCCATCTGGATCGCGCTGTAGTGGACGAAAACATCCGCACCACCGTCGACCGCGATGAAGCCGTACCCCTTCTCCGCGTTGAACCACTTGACGGTGCCCTGAGCCATGCCTAACTCCCCTATTACTGGCCCTTGCACAGACCCGCACTTCGCGGACCCGGGTCAGACCTCACCCCCCACTGGTTGGGGGTGTGCGCCGGAACGCGTCGACCGCCGCTGAATGTATCTGTCCAACTGCCCTCTGCAACAGGTCAATCGGACGAGAATTCTGAGCAGCCGCGAACGGGAATATGCGGAGAATTCGCCAGAAGCCGGGGCAAGTCGGGCCCGACAAATGGCACATGCGGCTCAAAAGGGTGGCTCGCTTTGGCTGCTTCTTGTCGAACCGGGGCCGAGTTCGTATATGCGCTCGGCACAAACGGAGAAGCGCCTTTCCCAACTGTACCGCGCTCAACCATCCAGAATTGCCCCCTCCGTTTGTCTTCCGGAGGGGGCAATTCTGGTTACGCAGGAAAGTTGCGGAAATAGATCATCCGCCGGTAGATCATCCGCCGGCGACCGCCGGAATGATCGAGACGCCGGCGCCGTCCGGGGTGGCCGTCTCCAGGCCCTGCTCGAAGCGGACGTCGTCGTCGTTCACGTACACGTTGACGAAGCGCCGCAGCTTGCCCTGGTCGTCCAGGACGCGGGCGGCGATGCCGGTGTGGTTCTTCTCCAGATCGGCGATGACCTCACCGAGGGTGCTCCCCTCGGCGGCGACCTCGGCCTTGCCGCCGGTGTAGGTGCGCAGGATGGTGGGGATACGAACGTTCACGCTCATGGGGTTCACCTCAGAAATACGGGGATGGGGGCGCCCCGTCAGGGGCGCGGGGAACTGCGCGACCAGCCACAGCCGTCCCGCAGGGAAGCAACAACCTCAGTTGGCGAGCCCCGCGGAGCGGAACGCCTCAAGGCTCGGCTTGATGGTCGCGGTGGCCTGCGACGTCTCAGCGACAGCGTCCAGCGTCTTCAGACCGTCCCCGGTGTTGAGCACGACCGTGGTGAGGGACGGATCGAGCAGCCCCGCCTCGACGAGCTTCTTGGTGACGCCCACCGTCACACCGCCCGCGGTCTCCGCGAAGATGCCCTCGGTCCGCGCGAGGAGCTTGATCGCGTCGACGACCTGCTCGTCGTTCACGTCCTCCACGGCCCCGCCCGTGCGCCGCGCGATGTCGAGCACGTACGGCCCGTCCGCGGGATTACCGATCGCGAGCGACTTCGCGATGGTGTTCGGCTTCTGCGGGCGCACGACGTCGTGACCGGCCTTGAAGGCGGCCGACACCGGCGAGCAGCCTTCCGCCTGGGCGCCGAAGATCTTGTAGGGCTTATCGGCCACGAGGCCGAGCGCGATCAGCTCCTTCAGACCCTTGTCGATCTTCGTGAGCTGTGAGCCCGAGGCGATCGGGATGACGAGCTGATCCGGCAGCTCCCACCCCAGCTGCTCGCAGATCTCGTACGCGAGGGTCTTGGAACCCTCGCCGTAGTACGGCCGAAGATTGACGTTGACGAAGCCCCAGCCCTCGCCCAGCGGGTCGCCGATCAGCTCGGAGCAGAAGCGGTTCACGTCGTCGTAGTTGCCCTCGATGCCGACGAGTTCACCGCCGTAGACCGCGGCCATGACGACCTTGCCCTGCTCCAGGTCGTGCGGGATGAACACGCAGGACCTGAAGCCGGCGCGGGCGGCGGCGGCGCCGACGGCGCCCGCGAGGTTGCCGGTGGAGGAGCAGGAGAGGGTGGTGAAGCCGAAGGCCCTGGCCGCTTCGAGCGCCTGCGCGACGACGCGGTCCTTGAAGGAGTGCGTGGGGTTTCCGGAGTCGTCCTTGACGAACAACTTGCCCTGTTCGACGCCGAGTTCACGCGCGAGGTTGTCGGCCTTGACGAGCTGGGTCCAGCCGGGGTTCAGGTTCGGCTTGTCGGCGACGTCGGCGGGGACGGGCAGGAGCGGGGCGTAGCGCCAGATGTTGGCGGGGCCCGCCTCGATCCGCTTGCGCAGGGCTTCCGGGTCGCCGAGGGGAAGGTCGTACGCGACTTCGAGGGGTCCGAAACACTCGGCGCAGGCGAAGATCGGGCCGAGCGGGAACTTGGTGCCGCATTCCCGGCAGGAGAGTCCTGAGGCGGGACCGAGGTCTACGGAAGAGGTGGTGCTTTCGGTGGCGACGGTCTGCACAGCCATGGAGGCGAGGCCCTTTCTCCTCATCTTCCCCGCGGCGCATCTCGCCGCGAGACGGAATTGGCACCTTCCCCACCGTGACCTCGCGGTCGGCGGGAGGGTTGCCGGGGCTTCAACGGGCCGTATCCCTCTGCCCCTCTGGATGAGCGGTATTCGATTGTGGGTTTCAGTTGTTGATCTCACGCGGCGGTGACCCCGACATGCGATGGTCACCGGCGTTGTTCAAGACTGTAACCGAAGCCCCGGACCCTTGAGATAGTCGTCCGAACCGCGAGATGGATCACATACGGGAGGACTCCGACCGTGCTGGAAGAGGCCGAGCGCTGGCTGAGCAGGCGTTCCTGGTCGGTCGCCGACCGCCCGCTGGACCGGCTGGCCGCGGCCAAGCGCGCGTCCGGCGCGTCGGTGAGCGTCGTGCTGCCCGCGCTGGACGAGCAGGAGACGGTCGGCGCGATCGTCGCCGAGATCCGCCGCGAGCTGGTCGAGAAGGTCTCGCTGGTCGACGAGCTGGTGGTGATCGACTCCGGTTCCTCGGACCGGACGGCCGAGGTGGCCCGGGAGGCGGGCGCCAAGGTGGTGCACCGGGACGAGATCCTGCCGCGCATCGCGCCGCTGCCCGGCAAGGGCGAGGTGCTGTGGCGCTCGCTGCTGGTGACGAGCGGTGACATCGTCGCGTTCGTCGACGCGGACCTGAGGGAGTTCTCCGCGGACTTCGTCTCGGGGATCGTGGGCCCGCTCCTGACCGATCCCGACGTGGCCTTCGTGAAGGCGATGTACGACCGTCCGCTCGGCGAGGCCACCGGCCAGGGCGGCCGGGTCACCGAGCTGATGGCGCGCCCGCTGTTGAACATGCACTGGCCGCTGCTCGCCGGGTTCGTCCAGCCGCTGGGCGGCGAGTACGCGGCCCGCAGGTCCCTCCTGGAGCGGCTGCCGTTCCCCGTCGGGTACGGCGTGGAGCTGGGCCTGCTCGTCGACGCGCTGCACACGGCCGGCCTGGACGCGCTGGCGCAGGTGGACGTCGGCGTGCGCAAGCACCGCCACCAGGACGGGCAGGCGCTCGGGCGGATGGCGGCGGCGATCTACCGGACGGCTCAGGTGCGGCTCGCGCGCGGACACCTCGTACGCCCGGAGCTGACGCAGTTCGAGCGGGGGGAGCGGGGCTTCGTGCCGCGGACGTACGCGGTGGACACGGAGGAGCGGCCGCCGATGACGGGTATCGCGGAGTACGCGCACCGACGCGTGGCGTGACCGGCCCCGGTCGTACGTTTGCCCGGCCCCGGGACGGGCTACGTTTTGCCACATGGTGTCCGAGCCCCGAACAGCAGCAGCGCAGGTACTCGTCGCGTCCAACCGCGGCCCCGTCTCGTACTCCGTGGGGAAGGACGGGGAGCTGACCGCCAGGCGCGGCGGCGGCGGTCTCGTCTCCGGGCTGAGCGCCATCGGTGACTCCCCCGACGACCCCGCCGCCCTGTGGGTGTGCGCGGCGCTCGGCGAGGGCGACCGGGAGGCGGTGCGGCGCGGCGTCGGCGAGCCGGGCGTGCGGATGCTCGACATCGACGCGGGCTCGCACGAGGGCGTGCACGCGGCGGCGTACAACGGCGTCGCCAACTCGGTCCTGTGGTTCGTCCACCACATGCTGTACCAGACGCCGCTGGAACCGGCGTTCGGCCCGGAGTTCCGCGCGCAGTGGGAGGCGTACGAGACGTACAACCGGGCGTTCGCCGAGGCGCTGGCCGCGGAGGCCGCGCCCGGGGCCTCGGTCATCGTGCAGGACTACCACCTGACGCTGGTGCCCGGGATGCTCCGCGAGCTGCGCGACGACGTGAAAATCGGCCACTTCTCGCACACCCCGTGGGCGCCGGCCGACTATTTCCGGATGCTGCCGGACGACGTGGCCGAGCAGGTGCTGCGCGGGATGCTCGGCGCCGACCGGCTCGGGTTCCTCACCGGGCGGTGGGCGGACGCGTTCACGGAGTGCTGTGTGCGGCTGCTCGGCGGGACGTCGGGGACGCGGATCGGGGTGCACGGCCTCGGTGCCGACGCGGACTTCCTGCGGGAG
Source organism: Streptomyces sp. NRRL S-920 (assembly GCF_000717945.1). Classification (NCBI taxonomy): domain Bacteria; kingdom Bacillati; phylum Actinomycetota; class Actinomycetes; order Kitasatosporales; family Streptomycetaceae; genus Streptomyces; species Streptomyces sp. NRRL S-920. The sequence goes on along the minus strand of NZ_JODF01000058.1, from coordinate 22,568 downwards.
CGTTCGCGGCGGGACGACGTCGAGGAGCGGATGGCGACGCTGCGGGAGCAGATCGGCGAGGGCCGCAGGGCGATCGTGCGGGTGGACAGGACGGAGCTGTCCAAGAACATCGTGCGGGGCATGCTGGCCTACCGCGAGCTGCTGGAGACCCGCCCCGAGTGGCGCGAGCGGGTCGTCCACGTCGCCTTCGCCTACCCCTCGCGGCAGGACCTCGCGGTGTACCGGGAGTACACCGCGGAGGTCTCACGGGTCGCCGAGGAGATCAACTCCACGTACGGGACGCCGGGCTGGACGCCGGTGCTCCTGCACGTCGACGACGACTTCGCGCGCTCGCTCGCGGCCTACCGGCTCGCGGACGTGGCGCTGGTCAACCCCATCCGGGACGGCATGAACCTCGTCGCGAAGGAGGTGCCCGTCGTCTCCGACGAGGGGTGCGCGCTGGTGCTCTCGCGGGAGGCGGGGGCGTTCGAGGAGCTGGGCGAGGACGCGATTCCGGTCAACCCCTACGACGTATCGGCCACGGCCGCCGCGCTGCACGCGGGGCTTTCCATGCCGGTCGGGGAGCGCGCCGAGCGGACCAAGCGGCTCGCCGCGGCGGCTACGGCGTTGCCGCCCGCGCAGTGGTTCCTTGAGCAGTTGCACGCGTTGACCGGCGATCGTCCCTAGACCGCCGCTCCGCGGCGGGTGCTCTCCCACCCACCCACCCGTTTGCCCCGAACTGTCAGGTCACGTGTCCCGCGAGGGAGTTGAGGAGAGCCACCACTCCCCCGGGGCCGTCCACCACCAGGTCCGCGCGGTCCGCCAGCTCCGCGACCTCCGCGCTGCCGCTGCACACCAGCAGGCCCGCCATGCCGTCCGAGCGGAGCTTCTCCACGGCGGCGAAGGCGGGCAGGTCGCCCAGGTCGTCGCCGGCGTAGAGCACGGACTCGGCGCCGACCTCCCGCAGGTACGCGGCGAGGGCCACGCCCTTGTCCATGCCCGGCGGGCGCAGCTCCAGGACCATGCGGCCCGGCTCGACGATCAGACCGTGCCGGTGCGCCAGCTCGGCGAGCGGTGCGCGCAGCGCGTCGAAGGCGGCCTGCGGGTCCCGCGCGCGGCGCGTGTGGACCGCCACCGCGCGGCCCTTCTCCTCTATCCAGGTGCCGCGCCAGGCGTCGATCGCGTCGAGGAACCCGGGAAGTTCGGCGCGCACGGCGGCGACCCCGGGGTGCGGCTCGGCCGCCTGGACGGTGCCGGTGACCGCGTCCCAGCGCTCGGCGCCGTAGTGCCCGAGGACCACGAGGTGTTCGAGGCCCGGCACGCCCGCGAAGCCGCCGTAGCGCACGGCGACGCCCGCCGGGCGGCCCGTGACCACGGCGACGGACCGCAGGCGCGGGGCGAGCGCGGCGAGCGCGGGCACGGCGTCCGGGTGGGCGCGGGCCTGCTCGGGGTCGGGCACGATCGCGGCGAGCGTGCCGTCGAAGTCGAGGGCCACGACGGACCGGTCGGGCCGCGCGAGAAGCGCGGCGAGGCCGTCCCGCCCGGCGGACGTCACGGGTTCGGGCAGGCCGGGACGTCCGGCCCGGTCGGGCTGTGCGTACGTAGGGTCACCCATGGGCCCGACCTTAACCGCGTCAGCGCTCTTCGCGCCGTGACTCCCTTACCCGGCGCAGCCGATTGACCGTAATCGGGTCGTGCGCGAGGGCGCGGGGGTCGTCGAGGAGGGCGTTCAGGAGCTGGTAGTAGCGCACGGGCACCATGCCCAGCTCCTCGCGGACGGCACGTTCCTTGGCCCCCGGGCCGGGCCAGGAGCGCCGTTCGAGGGCGAGTACGGCGCGATCGCGCGCGGAGAGGCCCGCGGGTTCCTGAGCGGGTTCCTGGTCGGTCATGCGGCCACGCTATTCCGCGTTCTCCGCGGTCGCCGCCTTGTTCTGGATCTGGCCGAGGATCGAGGCGGGGTTGCCGTTCTTGTCGACGGTCCTGCCGATGTTCTGCTTGATGGACGCCGAGACCTGCGCCCACGACGTCTTGCCCACCGGGTAGAGCTGCGAGGTCGGCAGCTCCTTGAGGAACTTGCCCAGCTCGGTGTGGCCGCGGTCCTTGGCCATCGCCTCGGAGGCGGAGTTCGTCACGGGCAGGATGTCGTACTCGTTGGAGAAGTCGAGCACGTTCTTCTCGCTGTAGACGTAGTCGAGGAACTTGCCGGCCTCCTTGCGGTGGCCGTTCTGCTTGAACGCCATCATCCAGTCGGCGACGCCCATCGTGGCCTGCGCCTTGCCGTTGACGCCGGGCGCCGGCACCATGCCGAACTTCACGCCCTTCTTGGCGGCCATCTTCATCAGCGTGGGGTGGCCGTTGAGCATGCCGACGTCGCCGCGCGAGAACGCCGCGAACGCCTCGGCGCGGTTCATCTCGGCGGGGGGCGTCGGCCCGGTCAGGCCCTTGCCGACGAGTTCGTCCCTGAGCCAGGCGAACGTCTTGGCGTTCTGCTTGGAGTCGATGTCGTACGAGCCGACCTCGTCGGTGTAACCGCCGCCGCCGCTGAGCATCCACATCAGCGTCTCGGCGGGCGCCTCCTCGGGACCGAGCGGCAGCGCGTACGGGATCTTCACGCCGCGCGCCTTGAGCGCCTTGGCGGCGCTCTGGAGTTCGTCCCAGGTCCGCGGCGGGGTGAGGTGCGCGTCCTTGAAGAGCTTGGTGTTGTAGAAGAGCAGGCGCGTGGAGGAGGCGAACGGCATGCCGTACTGGATGCGGTGGACCTCGCCGGCCCGGGCGAGCGGGGTCATGAAGTCGGCCTGGGTGGCGATGGAGAGCAGCTCGTCGGCCTCGTAGAGCTTGTCCTGCGCGGCGTAGTCGGCGTACGCGCCGATCTGCGCCAGGTCAGGGGCCTCGCCCTTCTTGACCATCTCCTTGACCTCGCGGTCCACGTCGTTCCAGGAGTGGACGGTCACCTCGACGTCGATGCCGGGGTTGTCCTTCTCGAACCCCTCGACGACCTTGGCCCAGTACTTCTTGGAACTGTTCGCCGCGGAGTCGCCGTAGTCGGCGGCCACCAGCTTGAGGGTGACGTCACCGGAGTCGCCCGGCCCGCCGCAGCCGGCGAGAACGCCCGCCATGCCCAGTACGGCCACCGCCGCGGTCAGTCCTGTCACGCGCCGCTGCACAGCTGTCCCACCCTCGTTGCTTTCGCGCACCGGGGCCGGTGCGCCCCACCGCTGTCGAACTGCGATTTTCCCCCGAGTTTCCCCCGGGTCCGAACACAAGGTCTACACCAGCCCAGTATCACTTGTGCAACGGGCGGCCATTGCAGCCCCCGCCCCCGGCCTGCTAAGCACGTCACGTTCACGTCCCGCACGACGAGGAGCCTTGCCGCATGTCGCGTACCGCAGCAGAAATAGCCACTCAGCCCGCCTGCTGGCACCGGGCGGCGGAGGCGGCGGCCTCCTTCACGGGGTTCCCCGAGCCGGGTGAGCGGGTCGCCGTCACCGGGTGCGGGACGTCGTGGTTCATGGCGATCGCGTACGCGGCTCTGCGCGAGGCCGCCGGTCAGGGCGAGACGGACGCCTTCGCGTCGTCGGAGTTCCCGGCCGGGCGGCGCTACGACCGGGTGGTGGCGATCACTCGGTCCGGCACGACGACGGAGGTCCTCGAACTGCTCGGCCGGCTCAAGGGCACGGTCCCGACCCTCGCCCTGACCGCCGACCCGAAGACCCCGGTGATGGACGCGGCGGACGCGGTGGCGGTCCTGGACTGGGCGGACGAGCGGTCGGTCGTCCAGACCCGCTTCGCCACGACCGCGCTCGCCTTCCTGCGGGCCGGGCTCGGTGACGTCCCGGGCGTGAAGTCGTTGGCGGAGGCGGCGGTGGACGCGGAGCTGGCGGTGACGGAGCCGCTGCCGGACGCGGTGGTCTCGGCGGAGCAGTGGACGTTCCTCGGGCGCGGCTGGACGTACGGTCTCGCGCTGGAGGCGGCGCTGAAGATGCGGGAGGCGGCGGGCGCCTGGACGGAGTCGTACCCGGCGATGGAGTACCGCCACGGTCCGATCTCCATCACCGGCCCCGGCCGCGTGACGTGGATGTTCGGCACGCTGCCGGAGGGCCTCGCCGGTGACGTGGCCCGGGTCGGCGGCGAACTGGTGGCCCGCCAGGAGGCGGACCCCCTGGCGGACCTGATCCGCGCGCAGCGGCTGGCGGTGGCGCTGGCGGAATCCCGCGGCTTCGACCCGGACCGGCCGCGGAATCTGACGCGGAGCGTGATCCTCAGTTAGACCGCGCCCGGCCACTTCTACCTCGGGGTGAGGGCGATGCCCTTACCTCGGGGTGATGGCGATGCCCTCGGGCTGGTGGCCGGTGCGCAGGGTCGTCCGTACCTTCGTGAGGTCCGGGTCGACCACGGAGACGGTGTCGGAGTCCTCGTTGGTGACCCAGACCCGGCTGCCGCCCGGACTGACGGCCACGCCCTGCGGGGTCTTGCCCACGGGCACCCGGGAGAGGACACCGCCGGTCGCGGTGTCGATGACGAGGAGTACGTCGGCCCCGGAATCCGCGGCGTACAGCCGCTGCCCGTCGGGGCTGAGTCCCAGGCCGAGCGGGGCCTTGCCGACCGGCCAGGTGGCCGTCACCTTGCGGGTGACCGGGTCGATGACGGAGATGCTCCCGGCGCCCGTGTTGGCCACGTAGACCCTGTCCCCCCGCACGGTGGAGGTGATCCCGCTGGGGAAGTCGCCGACGGGGATCCGGGCCACGGGCTCGTGCCCCTTGGACAGGACGGTGACGTTGTTGCTGCCGCTGTTGGTGACGTAGGCGGTCCCGTCGGGCAAGGTGGCGACGCTGTGCGGGAGTTCACCGACCGCGGGCGTCGCGATGACCCGGCGGCTCGCGGTGTCGATGACGGAGACGTTGCCGCTGCCCCAGTTCGCCGCGAGCACCCAGCGCCCGTCCCGGCTCGGAGCGGCCGAGAACGGATAGGACCCGACCGGAACGGTCGCCACGGCCTTGCGGCTGACCGTCTCGATGAAGGTGACCGAGTCGGACACGCCGTTGGCCACGTACACGTGCGAGCCGTCGGGGGCCGCGCCCACGCCGGTCGGCCCGGTGCCCACCGTCGTGGTGGCGACGGGCCGCTCCAGGCGGACGTCGGCGGCGGAGACGGTCCCGGAGCCGCTGTTGGCCACGTACGCGGCGATGCGCATCGGGAAGTCCTTGTGGGCCGCCTTCGACGCGGGCCGCGGTTGCGGGAGCGGCCCGGTGGACGCGGCGGCGGAAGCGCACGCCATGGCGGCGAGCGCGGACCCGAGCGCCAGACGGACCAGACGGACACGGCAGCGTCGGCTGCCTGCGGAAAGTCTCACCATGGGGGCTACCTCTGCGGCTGTGGGGGGAGGCCGGGACGAACGCGCCCGGTCAAACGCCCGGTCCGCGTGTCCCCGCACCGTCCGGGGCATGGATTCGTCCTTTCGCATGGCTGGTTTGCGGCAAATTGGCCAATTCGCATACTTGCGGGTGTCATATGACACCAGCGACAGGTGGACTAGACCTTTCAAGGGGTGACGGGCGAGACTGTATCCGTGAGACACGTCATCGCCCTCGATGTGGGCGGCACCGGAATGAAGGCCGCCCTGGTAGGGGCGGACGGCACCCTGCTGCACGAGGCCCGCCGTCCCACGGGCCGCGACCGCGGCCCCGAAGCGGTCGTCGCGTCCATCCTCGACTTCGCGGCGGACCTCCGCGCCCACGGCATCGCCCACCTCGGCGAACCCGCCGCGGCGGCGGGCGTCGCCGTTCCCGGCATCGTCGACGCCGCCCGCGGCATCGCGGTCTACGCGGCCAACCTCGGCTGGAGCGACGTCCCCCTGAGGGACCTCCTCAGCGCCCGCCTGGCAGGCGTCCCCGTGGCCCTCGGCCACGACGTCCGCACCGGCGGCCTCGCCGAGGGCCGCCTCGGCGCGGGCAAGGGCGCCGACCGCTTCCTGTTCGTACCCCTGGGCACCGGCATCGCGGGCGCCATCGGCATCGGCGGTGTCATCGAACCCGGCGCCCACGGCTCGGCCGGCGAGATCGGCCACATCGTCGTACGCCCCGACGGGCCCCCGTGCGGTTGCGGCCAGCGCGGCTGCCTGGAGCGCCTGGCCTCCGCGGCCGCGGTCAGCAGGGCCTGGGCCGAGGCGAGCGGAGACCCCCAGGCGGATGCCGCGGACTGCGCGAAGGCCGTGGAGTCGGGCGACCCCCGGGCCCAGGAGGTCTGGCGCGACGCCGTCGACGCCCTCGCCGACGGTCTGCTCACCGCCCTCACCCTGCTGGACCCGAACACGCTGATCGTCGGTGGCGGTCTCGCCGAGGCCGGGGAAACGTTGTTCACGCCGCTGCGGGCCGCCGTCGCGGCCCGCGTCGTCCAGTTCCAGACGCTGCCGGAGATCGTCCCCGCGGCCCTCGGCGACACCGCCGGGTGCCTGGGCGCGGGCCTGCTCGCCTGGGACCTGCTCGACCGAGCAGCTCCCACCCACCCCACGGAGGTAACCACCTGATGGCCACTAGCAAGGTTCTCGCCGGTGCCCAGGTGGTACTGCCCACCGGAACCGTCCCCGGCGGCCGCGTCGTCGTCGACGGCACCCGCATCGCCGGCGTCGCGCCCGCGGGCGCGCAGACGGTCGACCTCACCGGCCACTGGCTCGTCCCCGGCTTCGTCGACCTGCACAACCACGGCGGCGGCGGCGCCTCCTTCACCTCCGGCACGGTCGAGGACGTACTCAAGGGCGTCCACACGCACCGCCTGCACGGCACCACCACCCTGGTCGCCTCCACCGTGACCGGCGACATGGACTTCCTCGCCCAGCGCGCCGGACTGCTGAGCGAGCTGGCCGAGCAGGGCGACCTCGCGGGCATCCACTTCGAGGGCCCCTTCATCTCGCCGTGCCGCAAGGGCGCGCACAGCGAGAGCCTGCTCAGGCACCCCGACCCCGCGGACGTCCGCAAGCTGATCGACGCGGCACGCGGCCACGCGAAGATGCTCACGCTCGCCACGGAGCTGCCGGGCGGCATCGACTCGGTGCGCCTCCTCGCCGAGCACGGCGTCATCGCGGCCATCGGCCACACGGACGCGACGTACGAGCAGACGGTGGAGGCCATCGACGCGGGCGCCACCGTCGCCACGCACCTCTTCAACGCGATGCCCGGCCTCGGCCACCGCGCGCCGGGCCCGATCGCCGCCCTCCTGGAGGACGAGCGGGTCACCGTCGAGCTGATCAACGACGGCACGCATCTGCACCCCGCCGCCCTGGAGCTGGCCTTCCACCGCGCGGGCGCGGACCGCGTCGCCTTCATCACCGACGCGATGGACGCGGCGGGCTTCGGCGACGGCCGGTACATGCTCGGCCCGCTGGAGGTCGAGGTGCGGGACAGCGTGGCGCGGCTCGTCGAGGGCGGCTCGATCGCGGGCTCCACGCTGACCCTGGACCGCGCCTTCAAGCGCTCGGTGACCGTCGACGGGATCTCCGTCGAGGACACCGTCCGCGCCCTGTCCGCCAACCCGGCCAGGCTCCTCGGGATGGACGACACGGTCGGCTCCCTGGAGCCCGGCAAGGACGCGGACCTGGTCGTCCTCGACGCGGACTTCGCCGTCAAGGGCGTGATGCGCAAGGGCGCGTGGGTGGTCGAACCCGCGTAAACGGGTGACCGAACCCTCGTAAACGGGTGACCGAACCCGCAGGAACCGCGAGGCGGTTGGCCCGCACCCCTGGGCCAACCGCCTTCTGTTTGGCATGATCAGAGCCAGAAATGGAGCGCGGCACTTCGGGGGTGGGTACGAGTGATCCTCACCGTCACGCTGAACACCGCACTCGACCTCACCTACCGCGTCCCCGCCCTCACCCCGCACACCTCGCACCGCGTCACCGAGGTGACCGAACGCCCCGGCGGCAAGGGCGTGAACGTCGCCCGGGTCCTCGCGGCCCTCGGCCACGCCGTGACCGTCACCGGCTTCGCGGGCGGCGACACCGGACGCGCCCTGCGCGAGCGGCTGGCCACCGAACCCCGCCTCACGGACGCGCTCGTCCCGGTCGCCGGCGCCACCCGCCGCACCCTCGCCGTGGTCGACGCGACGACCGGCGACACCACCCAGCTCAACGAACCGGGCCCCACCGTCACCCCCGCCGAGTGGGCCGCCTTCCTCGACTCCTACGAGGAGTTGGCGCACCGCGAGGGCACCACCGCGATCGCGCTCTGCGGCAGCCTGCCGCCCGGCGTACCTGTCGGGGCGTACGCCCTCCTGGTGCGTTCCGCGCGCGCCGCCCGCGTCCCGGTGCTGCTCGACACCAGCGGGGAGCCGCTGCGCCGCGGTGTCGCCGCGCGGCCCGACATCGTCAAGCCCAACGCCGACGAACTCGCCGAGCTGACCGGCTCGCACGAGCCCGAGCGGGCCACCCGCGACGCCCGCCGCAGGGGCGCGCACGCGGTGGTCGCCTCGCTCGGCGCGGACGGCCTGCTCGCGCTCACCCCCGACGGCGGCTGGCGCGCGCGGCCCCCGTCGCGGGTGCGCGGCAATCCGACCGGCGCCGGCGACTCGGCGGTCGCGGGGCTGCTGTCCGGGCTCGCCGAGGGCCTGCCGTGGCCGGAGCGGCTCGCCCGCGCGGTCGCCCTGTCGGCGGCGACCGTGGCGGCCCCGGTGGCGGGCGAGTACGACAGGGCGACGTACGAGGACCTGGTGGCGCGGGTCGCGGTGACCGACGCCGTACCCGCCAGTACTTGACGCCCGACCGAGCCGGATCCGCACCGCGCAACGGGGCGCAGCGCCCCGGGAATTGGGGAGCACGTGCCACTCGTCAGCACCGGCGGACTCGTCGCGAAGGCCCGCGCCGCGGGTCACGGCGTCGCCGCGTTCAACGTCATCACGCTGGAGCACGCCGAGGCGATCGCGCTGGGCGCCGAGCGTGCCGGGTCCCCGGCGATCCTCCAGATCTCCGAGAACGCGGTGAGGTTCCACGGCGGCGGCCTCTCCGCGATCGCGGCGGCGACGGCGGCGGTGGCCCGCGCCTCCTCGGCCTCCCTCGCCCTCCACCTGGACCACGTGACGGACGCCGAACTGCTGCGGGCCGCGCACCCGGCGGGCTTCAGCTCGGTCATGTTCGACGCCTCGAAGCTGGGTTACGGCGAGAACGTGAAGGCGACGGCGGAGGCCGTGCGCTGGGGCCACGAGCGCGGCATCTGGGTCGAGGCGGAGCTGGGCGAGGTCGGCGGCAAGGAGGGCGAGCCGCCCCTGGACGCGCACGCGCCGGGGGTGCGTACGGACCCGGCGGAGGCGGCCGCGTACGTCGCCGACACGGGCGTGGACGCGCTGGCGGTGGCCGTCGGCTCCTCGCACGCGATGACGGAGCGGACGGCCACCCTGGACCACGAGTTGATCGCGTCCCTGGCGGCGGCCGTCCCCGCGCCCCTGGTCCTGCACGGCTCAAGCGGCGTACCGGACGACGAGATCCGCCGCGCGATCGCCGCCGGCATGGTGAAGATCAACGTCGGTACGGCGCTCAACACGGCGTTCACGGGCGAGGTCCGCGCCTACCTCGCGGCGCACGAACAGGGCGTCGACCCCCGGAAATACCTCGCCCCGGCTCGCGAGGCGATGGCCGGGACGGTGGCGGGGTTCCTGGGGCTGCTGAGGTAGCCCCGAGGGCGCTGAAGGGCTAGCCCTTGTCGCCCTCCACGAGCCACATCTGGTCGATGTTCGCCCCGGTCGTCCCGCACAGATTGCTCTGGTCGCAGGAGAGCGTGACGGTGTTGGTGCCCTTGGTGAGCTGGACCACCGCCCAGGTGTTGGTCCAGCCGTTCTCCCAGTCGTCTTCCTTGGCGTGGGCGAAGTTCTTCATGCTCAGGGGCCGGGTCTGCTTGTCGCCGTTGACGAGGATCGTGGCGTTGGAGTCCTTGCCGGGCACGCCGTAGTTCACGCGCAGGCTGTACGAGCCGGCCTTCGGGATGCCGTCGACGGTCCACGTCACCTGGGCGCCGACCTTGTCGAAGCCCGTCACGTAGACGCCGCCCGCGGCCTTGGCGCCGGGGATGTCGGAGGCCGTCGTCGTGCCGCCCTCCAGCTTCAGGGCCTTCGCGTCCGTCTCGGGCAGCTCGGCCTTCTCCTTGGCGGGCTTCTTCGACGGCTTCTCGCTGGGCTTGACGGACTCGGCGCGCGACGGCTTGGCGGCCGCCTCCGTGTCGCCGCCCTTGTCGTCGTCGCGGCCGAACAGTATGGCGGCACCGATGCCGATGGCGACGACGGCCACCACCGCGATCGCGGCGATCAGCAGTCCCTTGGTGTTGGGGCCCCGGCCTCGGCCGCCGCCCGCGGGCGCGTACTGCGGCGAGGCCACGGGGGCGCCGCCGGGCTGCGCCTCGGGCGCGGTGTAGTGCGGGTTCGGCCGGCCGTAGGGCTGCTGGGCCTGCTGCTGCGGGACCTGCTGGCCGTACGGCTGGGTGGCCTGGGCCTGTCCGTACGAGGGGCGCCGCTCGCCGACCGCTCTCACCTGGTTGTAGGACCGGGGACCCGGGTACCCATAGCCGCCACCGCCGCCGGGCGGGGTCGCACCGGCCGCCTGTCCGTCCTCGTACAGGTAGCCGAACGGATCGTCGTCGCCCTGCGGCGCGCTCGGCGTGTTCTCGCCGTTATTGCCGGGCGTCATTCCCAGGTCACTCCCTCACGTCGCTGACGCGGGGAGCCTACCCGGTCCGAGTGATCCCAAGAGGTGGCGTTGACCTCATCGAGACCGTCAGCCCGCCCGCCGCTGCTGCTTGGCACGGGACCGTTTCTCCACGTACATCCGCTGGTCGGCGGAGTGCAACACTTCGTCCGCCGACATCCCGCACTGCGCCCAGCCGATGCCGAAACTGGCCCCCACGCGGACCGCCCTGCCGTCGACGCGGATCGGCGGGATGATCGCGTTCCGCAGCCGGACCGCGAGGTCCTGGGCGTCGGCGCGGCCGAGGCCGTCGGCGAGGACGACGAACTCGTCACCGCCGAGCCGGGCCACGGTGTCGCCGTCCCGTACCCCGCTGGTGAGCCTGCGCGCCACCTCGATGAGGACGGCGTCGCCGGTGTGGTGGCCGAACCGGTCGTTGATGGACTTGAAGCCGTCGAGGTCGCAGAAGAGGACCGCGAGCCCCTTCGTGCCGTCGTCCACGTCCCCGTCACGGCCCTCGGGCGCGACGGTGTGGACGTGGTGGTCGAAGCCCTCCTCCTGCTGGATCGAGGCGTGCTCGAAGTCGAAGCCGTGTTCGTAGGCGGCGTCGAGGGAGTCCACGGCGCTGGGCCTGCCCGCGTGCGGCCTGCGGCACAGGCGCGCGCTGAGCCGGGCCCGCAGCTCGGCGGAGTTCGGCAGTCCGGTGAGGGAGTCGTGCGAGGCCCGGTGGGCGAGCTGTAGCTCGCGGCGCTTGCGCTCCTCGATGTCCTCGACGTGCGTGAGCAGGAAGCGGGGCCCGTCGGCGGCGTCGGCGACCACGGAGTTGCGCAGCGACACCCATACGTACGTCCCGTCGCGCCGCGCCAGCCGCAGCTCGGCCCGCCCGCCCTCGGCGGAGGTGCGCAGCAGTGTGCCGATGTCCTCGGGGTGGACGAGGTCGGAGAAGGAGTAGCGCCGCATGGCGGACGCGGGGCGCCCGAGCAGGCGGCAGAGCGCGTCGTTCGTCCGCAGGATCCGGCCGTGCTGGTCGCCGCCCATCTCGGCGATGGCCATGCCGGACGGCGCGTACTCGAAGGCCTGCCGGAAGGACTCCTCGCTGGCCCGCAGCGCCTGCTGCTCGCGCTCCAGGCGGACCAGGGCGCGCTGCATGTTGGCGCGCAGCCGGGCGTTGCTGATCGCGATGGCGGCCTGGAAGGCGTACATCTGGAGGGCTTCGCGGCCCCAGGCGCCGGGTCTGCGGCCGTTGCGGGGGCGGTCCACGGAGATCACGCCGAGCAGTTCGCCGCCCGCGGCCCCGGTCGCGTACATGGGGGCGAAGAGGCGGTCGGCGGGGTGCCACTCGTCCTCGAAGCGGGGCGCGGGGCCCTCGGTGTACCACTGCGGGACGTCGTCGTCGTCGAGGACCCAGCCCTCGGTGTACGAGATGAAGCGCAGGGCACCCCATGCCTCGCCCATCGCCAGGCGGCGGTCCCAGGCGTCGCGGGAGCCGACGCGTCCGGTGATGAGGGCCTCGGCGGAGGAGTTGCCCGCGAAGGCGGCGACGACGAGGTCGCCGTCCGGGCGTACGAGATTGACGCACGCCAGCTCGTAGCCAAGGCCGTTGACGACGCCGTCGGCGACGGTCTGTAGCGTGTCCGCCAGGCTGCGGGCCGTGTTCAGCTCGGCCACCACCTGGTGCAGCTGCCGCAGGGTCGCAAGACGGACGTACGGCTCCGACTCGGTCTCCATGCTCGTTCTCCCCCGAGACCTCGACAGCAACTCCAGGAATGCGCAGCGCCCGCAGTGTTCTCTCAGTGCCTCCGGCACCGGCACTTCTGTAGTTCTGTGCCCTTGTGCCCTCAGTGTCTTATTGCCACCGTCACTGAATCACAGCGAGCTGCCCACTCGGTACACAGGGTCAACAAAATATGGATCCTGTGACTCAAGTCACAGGTGGGGCACCGCCGTTGGTCCAGTCCCTTGGCCTAGTCCACCGCATTCGGCGGCACCGCGTGCCACCTTGCGGAGTTCTTTACCTTCGGGCGCCTGGGCCATGGGTCCTAGGACCGTTCTCGGCCCAGGGCCCGATGTGGCGCAGGGCGCGCGCGGGCTAGCGTCGACGGCGTGGCTCACGTACTGAAGACTCTCCCGGCCCCGCCTTCCCCCCGTCCGCCCTCCTCGGATGGGCATGCTGACGGGGTGAGCAACGACGAGTTCCGCGCGGCGATGTCCCGTCTGGCGGCGGGCGTGGTCCTGGTGACGGCGCGCGAGCCGGGCCTGGACCCCGACGACACGAACGCCCCGGCGGGCGAGGACGTGGGCATGACGGCCACGGCCTTCCTCTCCGTCTCGCTGGATCCGCCCCTGGTCATGGTGAGCCTGCGCGAGGGCTCCCGGATGGACGACCTGCTCGCCGAGCAGCCGCTGTGGGCGGTGTCGGTGCTCTCCGAGAGCCAGCGCCACATCGCGGGACGCTTCGCGATGAAGGGCCGGATCAGCGACCGGCTGCTCTTCGAGGACATCCCGTACACGCGGGGCGCGGCGTCCGGTGCCCCGCTGATCGGCGGGGCGCTGTCGACGCTGGAGTGCCGGACCGAGCAGACGGTGGCGGCGGGCGACCACACGCTGGTGATCGGCCGCGTCCTGACCGCGTCGCTCCCCAGCGCTGAAGGCGGGCCCCTGCTGTATTTCCGGGGCCGGTACCGCCAGCTGGGCTAGTGCCCCGAAGGGGCGCGGGGAACTGCGCGCGCAACCACGGCGAAGCCGCAGACGCGACCGATCAGCAACGCGGCAGACGCGACCGCGGCCTTCCGTGGGCTGAGCGCGCAGTTCCCCGCGCCCCTGACGGGGCGCTTCAGGCCCAGCCCTGCCCGGAGCGGCCCCGCTTGGTCTCGCTCCGCTGCTTCTTGTTCCGCAGGCGCCGCTCATTGATCCCGCGAGGAACCTTCGTCGCCCGCCGCGGCTTCGGCGGCGGAGCGGTCGCCTCCGCGAGCAGGGCGGCGAGCCGCGTCGCCGCCATCTCCCGATTGCGCCACTGCGAGCGGTGCTCACTGGCTCGTACGCTGATGATGACGCCGTCGACGAGCCGGGATTCGAGCCGTTCGAGGGCCCGTCGCTGCCACACCTCGGGCAGCGCGTCCGTGGCCGCGAGGTCGAACCGCAGCTCGACCTGGGAGTCACTGGTGTTGACGTGCTGCCCGCCCGGCCCGGACGACCTGGAGAAACGCCACATCAGCTCCGCCTCGGGCAGGGAGACGGAACCGCGAATGACATAGGGACCGGACATGTCCCTCATGGTCCCGCGCCTGTCGGGCTCACGTCACGCCCTTTTCCCGGGAACGTAAAGAAAGTAAAGCCATGCGGAACCTTGGGGACCTCGGTCGGCGTTGGTACGAGTGAAGGTAGCTTCGTCCCCAGAACGAAGCCCGTACGCACTGGCTCACACGCGGTGCGTCGTAAACGAGGGAAGGGACTCCCAACAATGGCAGTAAGCCTGTCCAAGGGTGGCAACGTCTCGCTCACCAAGGAGGCTCCGGGCCTGACCGCCGTCACCGTGGGGCTCGGCTGGGACGTCCGCACCACCACCGGTACCGACTTCGACCTGGACGCCTCCGCCATCGCGGTGAACACCCAGGGCAAGGTCTTCTCCGACCAGCACTTCGTCTTCTTCAACAACAAGGCGACGCCGGACCAGACCATCGTCCACACCGGCGACAACGTCACGGGCCAGGGCGAGGGCGACGACGAGCAGATCAACGTCAACCTCGCGGGTCTGCCGGCCGACATCGAGAAGATCGTCTTCCCGGTCTCGATCTACGACGCCGAGAACCGCTCGCAGAACTTCGGCCAGGTGCGGAACGCCTTCATCCGCATCATCAACCAGGCCGGTGGCACGGAGATCGCGCGTTACGACCTCTCCGAGGACGCCGCCACCGAGACCGCCATGGTCTTCGGCGAGCTGTACCGCAACGGCGCGGAGTGGAAGTTCCGCGCGGTCGGCCAGGGCTACGCCTCGGGCCTGGTCGGCATCGCCCAGGACTTCGGCGTGAACGTCTGATCCGACGTCACCGGCTGACGCTGGTTTCCAGGAGGGCCCCGGCATCCGTGCCGGGGCCCTCCGGCGTACACGGACGACGCGCACCCCACTAGTATGAATCCCGTAATAGTCCGTGGACCCGAAGAGCGGACCCGCGAAGTAGCCCGAACGGGAGGCGCCCGTGGCCGATGTCCACACCGCGTGGAACCGCGCCGTGCTGCCCCTGTGCCTCCTCGGCATCCTCGACGGTGAGGAGAGGAGCTACGGCTACGCCCTGCTCGGCCGCCTCGCCGACGCGGGGCTCGAAGGGGTCAGGGCCGCGACGCTCTACCCGGCCCTGACGCGCCTCGAAGAGGAGAGCGCCGTCGAGATCGAGTGGGGTGCGGGAGAGGGCGGTCCCGGGCGGAAGTACTACCGGATCACCGAGGAGGGGCGGGCGAGGCTGCGGCGTGACCAGGCCGCGTGGGGTGACTTCACCCGGACCGTCGCCTCGCTCCTCGGCAAGGGGGACGACAGTGGGCAACACACCCGGGACGCCCATGACGCGGGCGGCTGACCTCGTCTGGGCCCGCGAGGAGGACGAGGAGTGGGCCGACACCGTCCACGTACGGCTCGTGCTCGACCACGACGCGCCGGCCGGCCTCGCCGACGAGGTTCTCGCCGAGGCCCACCAGATCGTGCGCGAGGCGGGGCTGCCCGCCCCGGAGGTCCTCGGCGAGCCCGAGGCGTACGCGCGTACCGTCGCCGCCGAGCGCATCAGCGAGGAGGACCGGGCCAAGGTCGACTCGCACGGCCTGACACCCGGTGAGCGCGTCCGCGCCCTGCTCGGGACGATCGGGTTCCTCGGGTTCTGCCTGTGCGTCATGCACTGGTTCGAGGACGGGCTGTGGGTGCGGGGCAGTTGGGCCTCGGTCGCGGGATGCGCCACGGTCGTGGCCGTCGTCTCGCTCGGCGCCCTCGCCTTCGTCGCCCGTGCCGCCGGACGGATCCGGGGCATGTGGGGCTTCTTCGCGGGGGCCGCCTGCGTGTTCGTGGGCGGGGTCGCCGTCGCCACCAACGCCCCCGGGGAGCGGTTGTTCGAGGTGCCCGTCCCGGTGCTGATGGCGGGCTGCGCCGGGTGGACCGTCGCGGCCTACGCGTTCCCGGACGCCGCTCTCGACCGCTGGTTCGCACCGCGCCCGCACGCCGACGACGACGAGCAGTGGCTCGCCCGGCTCGAAGGGCTGCTGCGGGGGCGGCACACCATGCCGGCCGCCGAGGCGCGCGGCCATGTGCGCGAGGCCCGGCAGCATCTCTTCGGAGCGGACCGCGAGCGCGCCGAGGACACCTTCGGCGACGTCGAGGTGTACGCCATGCGGCTCGCCGAAGGACCCCGCAAGCAGCAGCGGATCGCCCGCCACAAGCTGTACCGCGCGGCGGCGGCCGCCGTGGTATTCACCGTCCTCGCCGTCGACGAGACCCTCGAAACGGGCCACTTCTCGGGCTGGGTCGCCTGCTACGTGGGCGCGGCCGGCGGCTGGATCTGGACCCTGATCTCCGAGTGGCGCGACCGGAGGGCGGCAACGCGGAGCGTTGTCAACCGACGACAACGCCGCAGATCGGCGTGCCAGACCCCGCGGCCCGCGGCATGATCCGCCGGACAGGCCCTAGCCTGCCCCGCATGATCCTGGAACCGCTCGTCGCCGTCGGGGGCGCGCTGCCCGGTCACCTCCTCACCGAGGTGACCGCGCTGTACGCGGCGAACCGTGACTTCTTCGCGCTCAGCGGGGACTTCCCCGACCCCGACGACATCCGCGTCGAGCAGGTCGCCAAGGCCCTCGCGGACGAGCTGGCCCATCCGGACGCGGAGGTCCTGCTCGCCCGCTCCGAGGGGCGGCTCGTCGCGGTCGCCGTCACCCTCGCCCGCCACCCCGACCCCACCGATCCCGACCCGTGGCTCGGGCTGCTCGTCGTCGCCGCGGAGCTGCACCGCATGGGCGTGGGGCGGCGGGTGGCGGCCCTCGTCGAGGAACGGTTCCGGGAGGCGGGCCGGGACGCCGTGCGCCTCGCGGTCCTGGAGAACAACCCGAAGGCGCTGCGCTTTTGGACCGCGCTCGGCTATCTCGTCATCGGCCACCGCGAGGACCGCGTACGCCACCGCCCGTGCGCGGTCCTGCGCAAGCCGCTCTAGCGAGGCCGTTCAGGGGCGGTCCGGCTTGCCGTCCCCGTAGAGCCAGTCCCCCCAGATCCGGCTCACCTTCTCGCGCGCCTCGTCGCCGCCCGCGTGCTCCTCGACGTACTCGGTGAAGTCCCCGGTGTCCGCGTTCTTGTGCCGGTACGTCTTCGCCCAGCCCTGCACGATGTCGTAGAACGCGTCGTCGCCCACCGCCTGGCGGATCTTGTGGATGACCATCGCGCCGCGCTCGTAGACCGGCGCGTCCGAGATGTGCGCGGCGTCGGTGGGCTTGGCGGGCGGGAAGGCCCAGATCGCCTCGTTGTCCTCCTTGTCGGCGTAGAGGTCACCCTCGTACAGCGCGTCGAACGTCTCCTGCGCGCTGTCACCGCCGTTGTCCTCCGCGTACAGCCACTCCGCGTATGTCGCGAAACCCTCGTTGAGCCACATGTCCCGCCAGGACTTGGGCGTGACGGAGTCGCCGAACCACTGGTGGGCCAGTTCGTGGACGAGGAGCGCGGTGTCGGGGGGACCGGGGAAGACGGGCCGGGTCTGGGTCTCCAGGGCGTACCCCGCGTCCTCGGCGCGGTCGACGATCGCACCGGCCGAGGAGAAGGGGTAGGGGCCGAAGTTGTACTCCGCCCACTCCAGGACGTCGGGGAGCTTCCCGAGGACCTTCTTGCTCGCCTTCGCCTGGGACGGGTCGACGGCCGTGATGACCGGCAGCCCGTCCTCGGTCGCCGACGTCTCCATCTCGTACTTCCCGATGGCCACGGTCGCCAGATAGCTCGCCATGGGTTCGGCGCTGTGCCAGGCGTAGGTGGTGCGGCCGTTCTTGGTCGACTCGCGCGTCAGCTCGCCGTTGGAGACGGCCTTCAGCCCCTTGGGGACGGTGACCTCTATGTCGTACGAGGCCTTGTCGCTCGGGTGGTGGTTGCCCGGGAACCACACCATGGAGCCGGTCGGCTGGCCGAGCGCGAGCGCGCCGTCCGCCGTCTTGAGCCAACCCTCCTCGGAGTCGTCCGCGTCGGTGATGGTCTCCGGGGAGCCGGAGTAGCGGACGATCGCCACGAACGTCTCGCCGCGGTCGAGTTCGTCGGCCGGGCGGACCCTCAGCTCGTGGCCCGCCCGCTGGAACCGGGCCGCCTTGCCCTCGACGGTGATCGCCGAGACTTCCAGGCCCTTGAGGTCGAGGTTGAAGGAGCTGAGGTTCTTGGCGGCGCGGGCGGTGATCTCGGCGGTGCCGGTGAGGTGCCGCGCCTCGGGGTCGTAGCCGAGGGTCAGGCCGTAGTGCGTGACGTCGTAGCCGCCGTTGCCCAGCTTGGGGAAGTACGGGTCGCGCACGCCGTCCGCGCCCGGGGTGCCGTCCACGCCCGCGCCGCCGCAGCCGCTCACGGTGGCGAGCAGGGCGAGGGCGCAGGCGGCGGTACGGGGCAGGGTGGCGGCTCGGCCGGCCGGAGATCGCAGGTCCACGCCGGTGATCTTATGCGGCAATTGTTCGGGCTTGGGGTGACGCCCCTCTGGCTTGGGGTGACGCCCCTCCCCGGGTCAGCGGCCGAGCGCCGCCACGCCCGCCCGCGCGAACTTCTCGTCCAGGTCGCCGCTCGGGGCCCCCGCGACGCCGATGCCCGCGACGGGCGCGCCCTCGGCGGTCACCGGGGCGCCGCCCGCGAGGAACAGCGTGCCGGGGATGTCCTTCAGGTTCGGGGCCTGCTCCAGGCGCTTGGCCAGCTCGGAGGTGGGCGCGTTCCAGGAGACGGCGGTGTAGGCCTTCTTCTCGGCGGACTCGTACGACTGCGGGCCCGCGCCGTCGCCGCGCAGCGTGACGAGGGTGTTGCCGTTGCGGTCGACGACGGCGACGGAGACGCGCTGGTTCTCCTTCTTCGCCGCGTCCAGGGTGGCCTGCGCGGCCTTCGTGGCGGCGGCGACCGTGAGGTGCGTGGACCGGGTGAGGTTCTTGTGGCCCGCGTCGGCGGTGACGGCGGCCTTGGCGGCGGTGTCCGGGGTGCCGGCGTTCGCGGAGACGGCGCCGAAGGTTCCGGCACCGAGGACGGCGGCGGTGGCGGCGACGGTGAGGACGCGGGCGCGGCGGGAGATCTTCTTCATCGGGGGCTCCTTCGAGGGGCGGGGGAAGGGTGTCCCTTCCGGCGGGAGGGGGGCCCCTTCGGCGGGAGGGGCGTTTCGGCGTTTCCGCCTCTGCCATCGATCCTCGGGCCGATTCCGGGCCGTACCCCTCGGCGTACCGGCTGGGAGCCGCGCGCGGCTCGGCCGACACCGGGGTCAACCGATCGGTTGACCCCCGCGCGGTTCCGCCGGGGTCACAATGAGGGTGTTTGCCCAGTTCACCGAGGGCGTCACGCCGTACGAGAGGGAGGCCCCGCAGTGGCACAGCACGCGCCGCCCCCGGACCCGAGGGTGAGGGTGCCCGACCCCGACGCCCGCTGGCTCGCGGCCGTCATGCACACGGCGTTCTTCCTGCTCCTCGGCTCCTCGCTGGTCCGCTTCCTGCTGCGGCACCCCGGCGAACCCCGCACCCCGTGGATCATCGCCCTCTCGGTCTGCCTCGCGCTGCTCTACGTATCCGGCCCCGCGCTCGGCACCCGTTCCACGCCGCACCGCCTCGTCTGGCTGATCCTCGTCGTGACGGCCTGGGGCATCCTCGTCGTCCTCGCGCCGAGCTTCGCATGGTGCGCGGTGCCGCTCTTCTACACCGGGCTCCGCACCCTGCCCGCCCGCGCCGCCCTGCTCCTGGTGGCCGTCCTGACCGCCTTCGTAGTCACCGCGCAGTTGCAGCTCGCGGGCCACTTCGACCCGAACCTGCTGTTCGCACCGCCCGCGTGGGCGGCCGTGGCGAGCGCCGTCTTCCTCTACATGCAGCGCCAGGCGGCCCGTCAGCGCGACCTCATCGACGACCTCATCCGCACCCGCCGCGAACTGGCCGCCACCGAACGCCGCGAGGGCACCCTCGCCGAACGCCAGCGCCTCTCCATGGAGATCCACGACACCCTCGCCCAGGGCCTGTCGAGCCAGCAGATGCTGCTCCAGGCGGCCGACCGCCTCTGGGACACGGACCCGGCCAGGGCCCGCACCCACGTCCGTACCGCCGAGTCGATCACCGAACGCGGCCTCGCCGAGGCCCGCC
This sequence comes from Streptomyces sp. NRRL S-920, assembly GCF_000717945.1. Lineage (NCBI taxonomy): Bacteria > Bacillati > Actinomycetota > Actinomycetes > Kitasatosporales > Streptomycetaceae > Streptomyces > Streptomyces sp. NRRL S-920. The sequence goes on along the minus strand of NZ_JODF01000058.1, from coordinate 2,623 downwards.
GCTTCGTGCACGACCTGGCACCCGCCGACCTCGCGGACGGCGGCGGCCTCGCGCAGGCCCTGCGGGCGCTCGCGGAACGCGAGTCGGACGCGGACCTGACCGTCCGCTTCCACATCGAGGGCGCACCGGTACCGCTGCCCGACCGGGTCGCCTCCGCGCTGCTGCGCATCGCGCAGGGCGCGCTGGCCAACGTACGGGAGCACGCGGACGCGGCCACGGCGGCGCTGACCCTGACCCTCCTGGGCGACCAGGTGGTCCTGGACGTGGCGGACGACGGCCGCGGCTTCACGCCCCCCGCGACGGCGGAACCCGCGACCGGCGTACGCGGCCACGGCCTGCCCGCGATCCGCGCGCGGGCCGGCCAGCTCGGCGGCACGCTGACCATCGAGTCGGCGCCGGGCGAGGGCACCGTCCTTTCCGTATCGATCCCGCTGGAGTCCCCGTCATGAGCCCCTCGCGCCCCGTCCGCCTGCTGGTCTGCGACGACCACGTCGTCGTACGCGCGGGCCTGCTCGCCCTGCTCGGCAGCGCGCCGGACATCGAGGTGGTCGGTGAGGCGGGCACGGGCGAGGAGGCGGTCGCCCTGGCCGCCAAGCTGACGCCGGACGTGGTCCTGATGGACCTGCAACTGGGCGAGGGCATCGACGGCGTGGAGGCGACGCGCCGCATCGCGTCACCGGCCCCCGACGCCCCGCCCCACGTCCTGGTGCTGACCACCTACGACACGGACGCGGACATCACGCGGGCGATCGAGGCGGGCGCCACGGGCTATCTGCTCAAGGCGGAGCGCCCCGAGGAACTGTTCTCCGCGATCCAGGCCGCCGCCCAGGGCCGCACCGCGCTCTCACCGCCGGTCGCCTCCCGCGTCATGGCCCGCATGCGCGCCCCGCGCCCCACCCTCACCGACCGCGAGCGCGACATCCTCGGCCAGCTCTCCCGGGGCCTCGGCAACCGCGAGATCGCCCGCGCCCTGTTCATCAGCGAGGCCACGGTGAAGACCCACCTGGGCCGGATCTACGACAAGCTGGGCGTCGACACGCGGTCGGGCGCGGTGGCGGTGGCGAAGGAGCAGCGGCTGCTGCCGTGAGGGGCTGGCACTCATGCTGCCGGGCGCCCATGCGGCTGGGCCCCCATGCGACTGGGCGGCTGGGCGCTCGCGTGCCCGGGCCATGACACCATCGACCTCGTGCTCGACATCGGCTACGCGCTCTCCTCCCGGTTCCCGGACCCCCCTCAGCTGGACTACGGCAAGGCGGACGTCCGCACGCTCCGCCACGACCTGTTCTGCGGGGACGTGTATCTGGCGGACACCAAGGCCGACCGGGAACTGTCCACAGCCTGGGGATGGGTTCCCGTACTGGACTTCGCGTGGGCGCTGTGCGACATCGTGGAGAACCTGGACAAGGACCCGATGGGCAGCCGGGCCTCCCGCCCGCAGTACGCGGAGCTGGACTTCACGGAGTCGACGGACCGCATGCTGTTCGCCCGCCGCTTCGGCTGGGTGGACATCGAGGCGGACTGGATGGACCCCGAGGAGCCCCCGCTGAGCTTCTCCCACGCGGAGCTGCGGCGCGAGGCGCGTGACTTCCTCCACGATCTCATCGCGGACCTCACGGACCTCCACGACTCCCTCGCGGACAACCCCACGCTCTGGTCCCTCCAGTCCCGCTTCCCCCGCATCTCGCGCTAGGGCGTGTCCGCGAAGTCCCGTCGTTCGCCCGCAGGGCGGGCGTCGCGGCGCAGGCGGGACTTTGCGGACAGGCCCTAGGGCGGGTGCTCGCGGGGCTCGTCCCGCCTCGGCGCCGGGAACTACTGTCGCGGACATGGTCGAACACGATGCCCTCACCGCCACCCGCGAGGCGTACGACGCGATAGCGCCCACGTACGCGGACCTGTTCCGTGACTCGCTGCGCGACAGCCCCCTGGACCGCGCGATGCTGGGCGCCTTCGCCGAGGCCGTGCGTACGGGAGGGGGCGGCCAGGTCGCGGACCTCAGCTGCGGTCCCGGCCATGTCACCGCCTACCTGGGCGAACTGGGCCTGTCCGCGTTCGGCGTCGACGCCTCTCCCGCGATGATCGAGCTGGCCAGGGAGGCCTGTCCGGGGCTGCGGTTCGACGTGGGCTCGATGACCGCGCTGGACATCGCCGACGGCGCGGTGAGCGGCGTGCTCTCCCGTTGGTCCGTCATCCACACCCCGCCCGAGGAACTCCCCGCCGTCCTGGCGGAGTTCCACCGCGTACTGGCACCTGGCGGCCACCTCCTGCTCGGCTTCTGGGCGAGCGACGACCCCGCCCACCCGACGCAGGTGTTCGATCACGCGGTCGCGCCGGCCTACTGCTGGGCGCCCGATCACCTAGCGGCGATGCTGCGCGATTCGGGCCTGCCCGAGGTGGCCCGTATGACCCGGTCCCCGCAGCCCACGGACCGCCGCCAGTTCCCCGAGGTCCACCTCCTCACCCAAAAACACCCCTGACCCCGCGCCCTCTCCCTCCCCGGCGCCATCCCCTGCCCCGGCACTCCGCGCCGATGCTCCCCACCCACCCGTCTCGCCGCATCGAGCGGCGTGCCGTAGGGGCTCCCGGGGCCCGCCCCACGCGGGTGGGGGGCGGGTGGGTGGGGAAC
>NZ_JODF01000057.1:0-50014 GCF_000717945.1 Streptomyces sp. NRRL S-920 | reverse complement strand
GGACGCGGGGGCGCCGGGGCGGGGGCGGGAGGTTCTGAGCCCCCCTCGGCGCCCCGGCGGCCAACGTCCGTACGTCACTCACGCCCCCGTACAAGCACGGCCCTCGCGCCCCGTACAAGCACCACCCTCACGCCCCCGTACAAGCACCACCCTCACGACCCTCGGACAACAGCACGACCCTCGTACAAGGAGGACCAGCCCATGACGAAGCAGACCATCCTCGGCCGGGTCGCCCAGCTCGCCAAGGCGAACATCAACGCGCTCCTCGATCAGGCCGAGGACCCGCAGAAGATGCTCGACCAGCTGATCCGCGACTACACGGACAACATCAGGGAGGCCCAGGAGGCGGTCGCGACCACCATCGGCAATCTGCGGATGCTGGAGCAGGACCACCAGGAGGACGGGGACGCGGCCGTGGAGTGGGGCGGCAAGGCACTGGCCGCGAGCAGGAAGGCGGACGAGCTGCGCGCGGACGGGAGCGCGACGGAGGCCGACAAGTTCGACAGGCTCGCCAAGGTGGCGCTCGGGCGGCAGCTGCGGTGCGAGCAGGAGGCGAAGGCGGCCGAGCCGGTGATCGCCTCGCAGACCGAGATCGTGGACAGGCTCCGGACGGGGCTCGACCGGATGGAGATGAAGCTGGCCGATCTGCGGGCGAGGCGCGATCAGCTGGTGGCGCGGGCGACGAGCGCGCAGGCGGAGAACCGGATGATGGACGCCGCCCGGAGCATCGACGTCCTGGATCCGACCAGCGAGTTGAACCGCTTCGAGGAGAAGGTGCGCCGCGAGGAGGCGCGGGTGCTCGGCAAGCAGGAGCTGGCCGCGTCCTCGCTCGACGCCCAGTTCGAGGAGCTGGACGGGCTGGGCGACGCGGCGGAGGTCGAGGCCCGCCTCGCCGCCCTCAAGGCGACCACGTGAAAGGCGACCACGTGAGGCCGCCGGACATCGGCGTCAGAAGAGGCTGAGCAGGGCCTCCGCCGCGTCCATCGGCTCGGTCTCCCCGTCCGGCAGCGCCAGTTCGAACCACACCGTCTTGCCCCGCGGTGTCCTGCGCGAGCCCCACCCGGCGCTGAGCAGGCCGACCAGCTGGAGGCCGCGGCCGCCCTCGTCGGTGTCGCGGGCCCGGCGGCGGCGCGGCTGGACGAAGCCGCCGTCCCACACCTCGCACACCAGCGTGCGGTCGAGCAGGAGGCGCAGTCTGATCTCACCCTCCCCGTACCGCAGGGCGTTGGTGACCAGCTCGCTGACCAGCAGTTCCGCCGTGTCGCAGAGCCGCTCCAAATCCCAGTCGCGCAGTTGGTCGCAGGCCAGTTCGCGGGCGCGGCCCACCGACTTGGGGTCGCGCGGCAGCGTCCAGTCGCCGACGTGCTCGGCGGGCAGGCCCTGGACGCGCGCCGTCAGGAGGGCGATGTCGTCCTCGCCGTGGTGGGTGTCGAGGCTGTTCAGGACGTGGTCGCAGACGTCCTCAAGGGCGGGCGGGGCGTCGTCGAGGGCGCGGACGAGCGCGTTCAGGCCCTCGTCGAGGGGGTGGTCGCGGGACTCGACGAGCCCGTCGGTGTAGAGGGCGAGGAGGGCTCCCTCGGGAAGTTCGACCTCGACGTCCTCGAAGGGTTCGCCGCCGACGCCGAGCGGCATGCCCGGCGGCACGTCGAGCATGAGCGCCGTTTCGCCGGGCTCGACGAGGACGGGCGGCAGATGGCCCGCGTTGGCGAACGTACAGCGGCGGGTGACGGCGTCGTAGACCGCGTAGACGCAGGTGGCGAGGTACACCTCGCCGAGGTCGGCGTCCGCCGCCTTGCGGGCGGCGCGGGTGCCCTGCTGGGGTCCCGCGGGGCTGCCGAGGCCGCGGGCGATCTCATCGAGGGCGGAGAGCACCTCGGCGGGCTCCAGGTCCAGCAGGGCCAGGGTGCGTACGGCGGTGCGCAGCTCCCCCATGGCGACGGCGGCGCGCAACCCGCGGCCCATGACGTCGCCGACGACCAGGGCGGTGCGGTGGCCGGGCAGTTCGATGACGTCGAACCAGTCGCCGCCGACCTCCGTCGCGGCGTTGCCCGGCAGATAGCGGCAGGCGATGTCCAGGCCGGACGCCTCGGGGTCGCCGGGCGGCAGCAGGGATCGTTGCAGTATCAGGGCGCGCTCGTGCTCGCGGCGGTAGAGGCGGGCGTTGTCGATGCAGACGGCGGCGCGCGCGGCCAGTTCGACGGCGAGCGCCCGGTCGCGCTCGCCGAAGGGTTCGCTGCCCTTCGTACGGGAGAACTGGGCGAGGCCGACCACCGTGTCGTGGGCGACCATCGGCACGGCGAGCGTCGACTGGATGAGGCCGCCGGTGAGACGGCTCGCGGACTCGTCGTCCTGCGCGGTGGTCAGCCGGGGGCGGGCCGCGCGCAGGGCGTCGGCGCAGGGCGAGGTGAACGCGAAGCGGTGCACGGAGCCGACGTCGACGGGCGCGCTGCCGTCCGGAAACGGAGCGTCGGCGACGGCGCTCGCGAAGGCCACCCGGCGCAGTTCCGCGCTGCCGTCGGCGAGGCCGGGCGGCGCCTCGTCGCCGTCGAGCAGTCCTTGGTAGAGGTCGACGGACGCGAGGTCGCAGAAGCCGGGAACGGCGACGTCGAGGAGTTCCCTCGCAGTGGTCTCCAGGTCGAGGGAGTTGCCGATGCGGGCGCCCGCCTCGTTCAGGAGGGCGAGGTTGCGGCGGGCCTGGGCGGCCTCACGGGCGGCCGCGTGCCGCCGGGTGACGTCGGTGCCGAGGCCCGCGACGCCGATGGGGCGGCCCGAGCCGCTGTGCACGCGGTAGAGGTTGATCGACCAGTGCCTGCGGTCGGCGCTGCCGGGCGCGGGGCCGACGATCTGCATGTCCGTCACGGCGTCGCCGGTCTCCAGGACCCGCTTCATCGCGGCGGCCATGCGGTCGGCCTCGTGGCGCGGCAGATAGTCGTGGACGGTGCGGCCGCGCTGGTCCTCGACGCCGCCGCCGAAGACGTCGGCGAAGCGGCGGTTGGCCCGCAGCACCTTCAGATCCGTGCCGAACAGCAGGAAGCCGAAGGGAGATTGGCCGAAAATGGCCTGCGAGGAGGCGAGGTCCGTCTCGATCTGCCGGAGCGCGCGGACATCGACGACGATACAGACCGCGGCCCGCTCGCCCTCCTCCGTGCCGGTCGGCATGACGTAGACCTCGGCGATGCCCTCCATGCCGGGTCCGGCGCCGCCCTCCTCGTCGGGCACGCGGAAGGGGACGACGCCCGTCCACTCCCGTCCGTCGAGGATCTCCGCCATCTTGCGGTGGCCGCCGGCGCGCAGCTCGGGCGGGACGAAGGCCTCGATGGGGTCCTTGCCGACGGCGTCGCGCGCGGCCACGCCGAACAGCCGCTCGGCGCGGGTGCTCCACTGGTCGACGAGGCCGTCGGGGCCGATCGAGAAGGAGGCGACCTTGATGTAGTCGTAGATCGAACCGGGCGGGCTGCTCTGCCAGGTCTCGTCGGGCGGATGGCCGGGCGGCATGTCGCCGAGCCCCTCGCCCCCCGCGTCGCCGGTCGTCTCACCGGCCACCGGAGCACCCGACGGCCGCTCGGCCTGCGCGTCGCCCGACGGCCCCTCGGGCTCCGCCGCCTTCGCTGGTATCTCGCTCACGCGAACCGTCCCCTCCAGCTCACCGCGTCCGGCACCGGTCGCCGCGTACGGCTGACCGCAGTATCCAGCACTACGGTGCAGCGCCACGCGGCGTTCACGATCACAGCACGGACTCATCGCTTTTTGGCCCGTGCGGCTCTTGTGCCGACGACCTTCGCACACTGCAAGTCTTCTAACCCGGCAGCGCCAGCTCGAACCACACCGTCTTCCCCGTGCTGCCCGTCCTGCCCGGACGCGTACCCCAGCTGCGCGAGGAGCGGGCCACCAGCTGAAGGCCGCGCCCGCCCTCGTCGTCCGGGGCCGCGACGCGGGCCAGGGGCGGGTCGGGGAGGGGGTCGGACACCTCCACCAGCAGCGTGCCCAGTGGGCCGGCGGGGCGTACGAGGCGTACGCCGATGGGCCCGGAGGCATGCCGCAGGGAGTTCGTGACCAGCTCGCTCACCAGGAGCACGGTGACGTCACCGAGGGGTGCGAGGCCCCAGTCGCCGAGCTGTTCGCGGACGACCGAGCGGGCGGTGCGGACGGCGCCGGGGTCGGCGGGGAAGTCCCACGCGGCGCAGTCGCCTTCGGTGTCGAGCACGCCGATCACTTCCAGACCAGAGGCAGAACCTGTCCGGTTTCGGGTGGTTAATGGGCACATACCCGATATCCAGGTGGCTTCACCCCGTATCGGGGCGCACTGTGGCACGAACGGCGTAGGCGGGGTCAGTGCGCGGAGTGCGGCTGCCCGAGCGCCGCGGTGACCGCGGGCACGTCCGCCGCCAGCCACGGGACCGACCAGACCTGGTCAGGGGTGAGCCAGCGCAGTTCGTCATGATCCTCAAGGGGCTCGGCCACTCCCGAGACCAGCCGGGCCCGGTACACCCGCAGGGCGTATCCCCGGGCGAGCGGCCACTGGCCCGGCACGCGCTCCAGGATCTCCGCCTCGACGCCCAACTCCTCGCGCAGCTCGCGCACCAGCGCGTCCTCGCACCGCTCTCCCGGTTCGACCTTGCCGCCCGGCAGCTCCCAGCCGCCCGCCAGCTCGGGGGGCGCGCTGCGCCGCGCGGCGAGCAGGCGTCCGTCGTCGTACAGGGCGGCGCCCACCACAATGCGTTCGTCCATGTGCCGGAGCTTAGGGGCCCTGCTCGGGGCAGGGCTCGGGTGCCCTGCTCAGGGCGGGGCTCGGGCGCCCCGCCTACTGGCGCCCGCTGCCGTTCTGGTTCAGCTTCTCGACCGAGTAGCGCCGCTCGGGGCCGAGGTCGTCGAGGCTGTCGGCGATCTTCTGGGCCTCGGCCTTAGTCGCGAACCTGCCCACGCGATAGCGGTTGCCGTTGTCGTCCTGGCGTATGACGAGCCAGGGCAGCAGGACCGTCCCGTCGTTCATCGCGCCCCTCCGCTCGCCGCCCCCGGCGCGCGCCGCGCCTCGATCGCCAAGGAAACCGCACTCCGCATATGCCCGAGCCTACGCCCGACCTTTACTCAGCGGATACGAGTTTGCACAAAGAGATACGCAGGCCGTTGTCAATCGGCCATCAGAGCGACAGCGGCGAGGGGCGCACCGCGCGAGTGCGCCCCGGGCCCGCCCGTCCAGGCAGTCCGTTCACCGGTGCGCGGACCGGCCGTAGCGGTGAAGGAGGCGTGGATGAGGGACGTGGGGGTCGTCCGAAAAAGCCGAAAACCGTCGTGATCACGAGGGGCCCGCCGAACACGCCGTCGGCGGCTCCTCACTTCACGGGCAGGTGATACGCGATGCGGTACCGGTCGGCCGGGACGACGATGTCGGCCGTCTCGACGGGGCGGCCCGAGGCGTAGTACGTCCGCTGGACGACGAGGACCGCGTGGCCGGGGACGCCGCCGAGCGCGGTCAGCTCCTCGGCGAGGCCCGGGCGGGCGCCGACCTCCTCCGCGACGTTGTCCACGACGACGTCGATGGCCGCCATGCGCTCCACCACTCCGCAGCCGCCGAGCGGGCCTTCCTCAGGGAGCATCACGGGGGTGCGGCCCGTCACGGCGAGGGGCTCCCAGGAGGTGGAGAGCATCATCGCCTCCCCGGCGTCCCGGAAGACGTACTTGGTGCACATCACGCGGTCGCCCGGGCGGATGCCGAGGCGCTCGGCGATCGCGGCGCCCGCCTCGGTCTGCTCACTGCGGGACTCCCACGTGCCCCGCGCGCCGTCGGCGGCCTGCTCCTGGCGGAAGGGGGTCGAGCCGCCGTCCACCCCGCGGTAGCCGGTGCGGGCGATCTTGCGGGGGACGGGGCGCTCGCGCACATACGTCCCGGAACCGGAGCGGCCCTCGACCAGGCCCTCGGCCATCAGGACCTTGCGCGCCTCCAGGGCGACCGTGTCCGATACGCCGTACTCCTCGCGGATTCTCGCCTGCGAGGGGAGCCGGGTGTGCGGTGGGAGCGAACCGTCGGCGATCTTCTTGCGAAGATCACCCGCGACGCGCAGATACGCCGGTTGCTCACCGAAAGTCACTGGCCACTCCCATCAGGTTGACAGACAGCTACAGCCTGGCAACCGTGGGTTGAAGCCTGCAACCCTAGGCCAAGGAATCACTCGAAGTGATGATTTCTGCCCTCGCAGGTCTTTACGCAGGGCTCTTACCCGGATATGGCGAGCGACCGAGCGCACTGCGGAAACGTTCGTCCCCGCGGCCGGACGGGTCGGGGACCCTGAGCCGTGCCGCGGGGACGAGATCTGCCGCGCTATGCGTTCACGAGGGGGGGCGGATCAGAACTGTAGACCCCACGTGTCGATCTTCCCGGTGTCCTGGGCCGCGTTGTCGCTGACCCGCAGCTTCCACGTGCCGTTGGCCGTCTCCGAGGAGGCGTTCACCGTGTACGTGGTGTTGATGTTGTCCGAACTGCCGCCGGTGCCGTAGGCCTTGAGGGTGTAGGCCGTGCCGTCGGGGGCGATCAGCTGCACCTGGAGGTCGCCGATGTACGTGTGCTGGATGGTCACCGGCACACTCAGGGCCGCGGGCGCGTTGCCCGCGACGCCGGTCACGGTCACCGGGGACTCGGCCGTGGCGTTGTCCGCGATCGCGTAGTCCGTGTCGTTGGTGAACTTCGGGCCCGGCGGGTTGGTGGTGCCGCCCGTCACGTTCAGCAGGCGGTTGGGCGAGCCGCTGCCGGGGCTGGTGACGACGCCGGTCGAGGAGGCGTTGACCAGGGCGGTGGAGACCTGTGCCGGGGTCGCCGACGGGTTCTGGCCGACGTAGATCGCCGCCGCGCCCGCGACGTGCGGGGACGCCATCGACGTACCGGAGATGGTGTTGGTGGCCGAGTCGCTGGAGTTCCACGACGAGGTGATCGAGGAGCCCGGGGCGAAGATGTCGAGGACGCTGCCGTAGTTGGAGTAGCTGGCCCTGGCGTCGGTGCTGGTCGTGGCGCCGACGGTGATGGCCTCCTGGACGCGCGCGGGGGACTTCGTCGACGCGTCGGTCGACTCGTTGCCGGCCGCGACCGCGTAGGTGATGCCGGACGCGATGGAGTTGCGTACGGCCGTGTCGAGCGCGCTGTCGGCGCCGCCGCCGAGCGACATGTTGGCGACGGCGGGCTTGACCGCGTTCTTGGTCACCCAGTCGATGCCCGCGACGACCTGGGCGGTGGTGCCCGAGCCCTGGTTGTTCAGCACGCGGACGCCGACGACCTTGGCCTTCTTGGCGACGCCGTGCAGGGTGCCCGCGACGGTACCCGCGACGTGCGTGCCGTGGCCGTGGCCGTCCTGCGCGGTGTTGTCGTTGTCGATGGCGTCATAGCCGTAGGAGGCCCGGCCCCCGAAGTCGCTGTGGCTGATGCGGACGCCGGTGTCGATGACGTACGCGGTGACACCCTCGCCCGCCGAGTCCGGGTAGGTGTACTTCTGGTCCAGCGGCAGGTTCTTCTGGTCGATGCGGTCCAGACCCCAGGAGGGCGGGTTGGTCTGGGTCGCGGAGGCAGTGAACGTCCGGTTCTGGACGACCGCGTCGACCACGGGGTCGGCGGCGAACTTCTTCGCCTCGGCCTCCGTCAGTTCGACCGCGTAGCCGTTGAGGGCCTTGTCGTAGGTCCGCTCGATCTCGGCGCCGTACTCCTTGGCGAGGGCCCTGCCCTCGGCGGAGCGGGCCTTCGGGGCGTCCTTGCCGAGGCTCACGATGTAGCTGTTCTTGATCGTGCCGGGGGCTCCGGCGTTCTCGATCCTGCCTTCCGCCTGCTCCGGCTGGGCGTGGGCCGGGAGGGCGGAGACGACGCCGAGGGTGAGGGCCGCGACCGCTGTCGCGCTGATCCCGGCCAGTCTTCGGCGGGTATGACGCATCACTGCCATCTGAGGGGTCCTCCTCAATAGGTGGTGCGCTGGTGGGGGATTGGTGCTGTCCACACTTGGTTCGCCACACACGGAGGCACCCGTCATGGGCATGTCAATACGTCCGTACATCTATACGAACACGCCCGATCGCACGGGATTCCGCCCCCGTCGGGACGAAAGATTGACTGATCCATAGGAATCCCACAAGGGTCAGGACCGGACGTAACGCGAGCGCCTCGCCTCGGGCTCGTCTCGCACCGTGTCACTGCCGCGCGCTGCCACGGGGCTCCATCGCCCGGCAGGCTTCCCGGAGTTGATTTATTAGCCTGCGCGCATGACTGCTCCCAGCGCCCTCGGCGCCATGCCCGCCCTGCCCGACTCCTTCTGCCCCGTCGATGGGGCGCGTGTCCCCGCGGGGTCGCTCGCCTGGGCCTGTCCCGTCTGCCGCGGGCCCCTCGACCTGGACTTCTCCCCCACTCCCGCGCACCTCAAGTCCCTTGCTGGGCGCGTCAATTCGCTCTGGCGGTACGCCGAGTGGCTGCCGCTGCCCGCCCCCGCCCTCTCGCTCGGCGAAGGCCGTACGCCTGTCGTGGAACTGGCGGACGGCATCTTTGCGAAGCTGGACTTCCTGATGCCGACGCTCTCCTTCAAGGACCGGGGCGCCGTCGTGCTCGCCGCTCTCGCGCAGCGCCTCGGCCCCGAGCGTGTCATCGCCGACAGCAGCGGCAACGCGGGCACGGCCCTCGCCGCGTACTGCGCGCGGGCCCGGCTCCCCTGCACCGTGTACGTGCCCGCCGGGACGTCGCCGAAGAAGCTGGAGCAGATCGGCGCGCACGGCGCGCGGCTCGAAGTCGTCGACGGGGGGCGGGAGTCGGCGGCCCGCGCGGCCCGTACCGCCGCCGACGAGCCCGGCACGTTCTACGCCTCCCACGTCCACAACCCGTACTTCCTCCAGGGCACCAAGACCTACGTCCACGAGCTGTGGGAGGACCTGGGCGGCCGGCTGCCCGACGCCCTGGTCGCACCTGTCGGCAACGGCACGCTGCTGCTCGGCGCGGCCCTCGCGGTGCGCGAGCTGTACGCGGCCGGGCTCATCGCGAAGGCGCCCGCGCTGTACGCGGTGCAGTCCGCGGCGGTCGCCCCGCTCGCCGAGGCCTGGCGGGCGGGCGCGGACGACCTGGTCGGCGAGAGCGTCCCCGCGCCCACCCTCGCCGAGGGGATCGCGATCCCACGCCCGCCCCGCGCGCGGCAGATCCTGCGGGCGGTACGCGAGTTCGGCGGCGGCTTCCTCACCGTGACGGAGGAACAGATCGTGGCGGCCCAGCGGGATCTCGCGGGGCGCGGCCTGTACGTCGAGTCGACCGGCGTGGCCTGCTGGGCCGCCGTGCGGGACGGGGCGCTCGGCGAGCGGACGGCGGTGGTGCCGCTGTGCGGGGCGGGCGCCAAGACGGGCCTCGCGAACGCCGCGGGGGGCTGACGCCAAGTAGAGGGTGGGACCGCCGTCCGGCGGTCGGAGAGTGAGGGCTCGTGACACCGGAGGAACGGGACGGCACACCGGAGGAACGGGGCGGCCCCGGCGCGGGCGGCGAGGCGACGGACGAGGAGCTGCTCGCCCGCGCCGGGCGCGACGCCTCGGCCTTCGAGCCGCTGGTGCGACGCCACTCGCACGCGCTGCACGGCTACTTCGCCCGGCGGGCACCCGGCGCCGCGGACGATCTGCTGGCCGAGGCCTGGCTCCAGGCCTACGCCACGCGGCACGGCTTCGACGCGGGCCGCGGTCCCGTGCGGGCCTGGCTGTTCGGCGTGGCCAGAAACGTTCTGTCCGCGCACTGGCGGCGGACCGAGCGGCAGCGCACCGGGCCGCGGGGCGAGGGCCGCGACGACCCGTGGGAGGCGGTGGACGCGCGGCTCGACGCGGCCGCGGTCGCACCGCGGCTGCGCGCGCTGTTGGCCGAACTCCCGGCGGCGGAGCGCGAGTTGCTGCTGCTCGTCGCCTGGGAGCAGTTGACGCCCGGCGAGGCCGCCGCGGCCGTCGGCATCCCGGCGGGGACGGCCAGATCGCGGCTGCACCGCGCCCGCAACCGGCTGCGCGCCGACACACCCCTCAAGCTGACAGGAGACCTGGCATGACCGAACGCACTGAGCACGGTGGCCTTTCCCCCGAGGAGCGCGACGCCCTTGGCGACCCCCGCGAGGAGCGCGACGCCCTTCTCGACTTCCCCGGCGCCGCGGAGCTGCTCGCCGCCGGTGAGGTGCCGCCGCCCCGGCCGGGTGCCGTGGCCGCCGCGCAGGCCGCCGTGGCCTTCGAGGCGCAGCGGGAGACCCGCCCCGCGGTACCCCGCCGCCGCAGGCTGCTCGTCGCCGCCGCCGCCGTGGCCGCGATCGCGGTGGGAGCCGTGGCCTACCCCGTCCTCGACCTGGGCGGCAAGCCCGCGGCGACCGCCTCGGCCTCGGCGGGCCGGTTCCTGGACGACATGGCGGCGGTGGCCGCCGACGCCCCCGCCTCGGACGCCGAGTACTGGAAGGTGCGCGTCGAGACCGACAACCAGGACGACGGCAAGCGCACCTTCACCACCTACTACGCCCGCAACGGCGCCGAGGGCAAGGTCAAGAAGTGGCCGGTGGGCGAGGAGTGGCTGACGTGGCCGCAGCTCGACAAGCTGCCCACCGACGAGAAGGCTCTCGCCGCGCTCTTCCCGAAGGACGCCGAGCGCCGCTCCGAGCAGATCCTGATCATGCTGGAGGACTCCCCCGCGAGCCCGCGGCTGCGCGCCGCGCTCTTCAGGATCCTCGCGGACACGCCCGGCATCGAGCTGATCGGTGAGGTGAAGGACAGCAAGGGCAGGCCGGGCGTCGCCGTCGAGACCGTCCGGAAGGCGTGGTACTCCACGGAGCGCCGGTCCCTTGGGCGGACTGCGGAACGGCCGTCGGCGGGGCCGGCCCCCTTGGTCCGCCCCCCCGCCCGCGGGGGGGACCCCCCCGCGCGGCGGGGCCGGCCAAAAGGCCCCCGCCCCGCCGACGGCCGTTCCGCAGTCCGCCCAAGGGACCGGCGCTCCGATCCGTGGGACGACGCCCCTATCGGTGGGACGACGCCCCTACCCGTGGGACGACGCCCCGACCATCACCGCGTGCCCCACCTCGGACAGCATCGGCAGGTCGGAGGGGTCGTCGCCGTAGCCGTAGCAGTCCGCCGGGTCGATGTGCGTGTGCCGGGCGAGGAGTTCGCGGACCAAGCGGCGCTTCTCGTCGCCGATGACCGGGGCGCCCAGGAGCGCGCCGGTGTAGACGCGGCCGCACCGCTCCGGGCGCGCGCAGAGCACGTGGTCGGCGCCGACCGCCTCGGCGAGCGGGTCGAGGACCGGCCCGAACGAGCCGGAGACCAGGACGATGCCCGCGCCCTCGGCCCGGTGTCCGCGCAGCTCCGCCGCGACCTCGCGGACGTAGAAGCCCTCGGCGGCGCTGCGTTCGGCGAACCAGCGGCGGGCCCACTCCTCGACCGCCGCCACCGGCTCGCCCCGCCAGGCGCGGTAGTACGCGCGGTTGGCGTCGGCCCGCGGGAGGCCCGCGGTCACTTTCGCGTGCAGGTCCTCGCGGATCCGGGCCGCGCGGCTCGCCCCCTGGGGGCCGTAGCGGCCCGCTAAGTAGTAGCCGAGGAAGTCGAGGAGGCTTTTGCAGGTGATCAGCGTCTCGTCCACGTCGGAGAAGACGAGACGGGGGCGTCGGGGTGCTGGAGGTTCAGATGTCGGCATGGGGAGCCTCCAAGGTCAGGTCCCGCGCGGGGGCGGGTACCGAGGGGGCGGGTACCGCGGGAGCGGTTACCGGGAGGGCGGGCACGTCGGACAGCTCGGAGAAGACGCTGCGGGCGTAGTCGACCGCGGCCCGCTCCCTGCGCAGCATCCGGTGGCCCGCCACGGTGCGTACGTCGCGACGGCACCGCCCGACGACGTCCGGGCCCGCCGGGTTCGGGCGTACGCCGGTGCGGTGGAGCCGCTCGACCGCGCGCGCGAGCAGGCCGATCGCCGATGCCGCGATGCGGCGGTTGCGCGCGACGTCCCGCTCGGTCCAGGCGTCGGCGTCGGCGCGCTGCGCGGCGTCCCGCAGCAGGAGCTGGGCGGCCTCGATCTCGTCCGCGGAGACGGCGAGGACCCGGTGCAGCCGCAGCGCGTCGGCGTCGGAGAGGTCGCGCGCGCGGCGTGCCGCCCCCCGTGACCACGCCTCCAACGCGTGGCGGGCGGCGCCGAGGGCGGGGGCGCAGAAGAGGAGGCCGCCGCCGAGTTCGGCGGGGACGGTGTGGCAGCTGGCCCGCCCGGGGCCGGGGGCGCCCGCGGTCAGGTCGGCCATGAGGAAGGAGCGGTGGCGGGGCACGGGGACGGACTCGACGACGACGGTGTGGCTGCCGGTGCCGCGCATCCCGTCGGCGCGCCAGGTGTCGAGAATGGTGGCCCGCGCGCGTGGGACGGCGAACACCCGGCAGCGCCCGCCCTGTTCGACGGGCTCGGTGGAGGCGAGCAGCAGCCAGTCCGCGAAGGCCACACCGCTCGCGTACGGCCAGGCGCCGCTCAGCAGCCAGCCGTCCCGGGTGGGTCTCGCCTCGCCCGACGCGCTCATCACGGCACTGATCCGGACATCGGGCGAGGCCGCCCAGAGGTCGCGCTGCCCGTCGGGAGGCAGATACGCGGCGAATCTGCCGTGCGCGCCCCACAGGGCCCCGCACCAGGCGGCCGAGGCGCAGCCCGCGCCGACCGTGGCGGCCGCGTCGAGGAGGGCGGCGTAGGTGCCTTCGGTGCCGCCCCAGGCGCGGGGGACGAAGTGCCGGGCGAATCCGGCGCGGGTCAGCAGCCCCGCCGTCTCCTCGTGCAGCCGCCGTTCCCGCTCGGCGCCGTCCGTGTGGACGGCCGCCGACCTGGCGGCGCTCGCGACCGCGGCGGGCGGCAGCGCGTGGCCGCCGGTCCGCTGATGTCCCGCCGGTGAACTCTGTGACTGAATCATCTGTGGCATACACCTCTCTCGCCGATTAGAATTCGTTCTTGAACGTATCTTTAGCGCCGTCGGTCCCTCGCCGCTCGATCCCCAGTGAAGGAGGTGTGCACCTTGCCGAAGCAAGCACGGGCCTTGCGCACGTACGACGCCGTCCTGGACGCCGCCGCGTACGAGTTCGCGCGATACGGGTACGCGAACACCAACTTGCAGAAGATCGCCGACCAGATCGGCCTGACGAAGGGCGCCCTCTACGGCCACTTCTCCAACAAGGAGGAGCTGGCCGCCGTCCTGTCGTCCCACCTGACCACCGCGGTACAGCTCCCCCTGGGTGAGGCGAAGGCGTCCACCGGACCGGCGCTCGGCCGGCTGCGGACGCTCATGCTCACCCTGGGGGAGCTGTTCCAGGGCGATGTGCGCGCCCGCGCCGCGCTCAGGCTGGCGCTGGAGACCGCTCAGGCGTCAGGGGTGCCGGCGCCTTTGCTGGAGGAGACCCACTCGGTCGTGTTCGACCTGGTGGGAGAGGTGCAGCGGGAGGGGCACTGGGAGGCCTCGGCGTCCGCCAAGGCCGTGGCCGATCTGCTCGTGGCCGCGTTCTTCAGTGTCTTCTGGATGGGCTCCGCGCACGAACGGCCGGAGCCGGGCAGCCGGGTGGCCGCCATGTGGAACGTGCTGTCCCACGCCCTACGGGGCAAGCCCGGCCAGTGAGGCCGGCTCGGGCCAACGGCCCGCCACCTCCCGGGGGTTGCGCGGTCCGACCCCCGCCCACGTCATATCGGTCCTGGCCAGCAGGGTGTCCCCCTGAAGGGCCGCGACGCGCAGCCGGAAGGCGTCCGCCGGGGTGAGGCCGGGCACGCTCTGCTCGACGACGAGCCGGATCGGTACGTTCAGTTCGGCGAAGGCCGCGCACTCCACCTGGGCGCCGACCAGCGCGAACGCCTGGTCGACGAGCGGCTCCTCGACCGTCTCGTGCACACAGAGGTGGCCGAGCTGGCGGAAGCCCTCCATCAGGACCATGAGCGGCACGTGGTCGGTGGGGTGGTCGAAGAGCACCGCGTGGTCGCGGTCGAGGCGCAGCTGCCAGTCACCGTCCGGCCAGCAGCGCTCAAGGACGCAGTCCTTCCAGCGCAGCCGGCCCACCCTGCGCGGCGGCACGAGCGGGGCGGCCGTGGCGCGGTCCGGGGCCGGGACCGGCGGGGCGTCGCCGCCCCACGCCATCCGGCGCAGCAGTCCGTACCGCCTGTCGTCCATGACGTAGACCCGTATCGTGCCGCTACCACAGGGCTTGCCGCCCGCCAGCAGGCGTACGTCGAGCCGGGCCCCCCTCGGCCGGCCCTCCTCCCAGGTCCACTCGGCCTCCAGGACCACGGGGACGGGGACGCCGACGATCCGCAGCGCGGCCGGGTCGGTGATCTCGAAGGACAGGTCGCGGCCGACGAACCGGTGCCCGATCGGCACCTCGAAGTGCTCGTGGGCCACATAGAGAAGGGCCTGGCGGATGGTCTCCGCGAACAGCATGGGATCGCTGAACCCCTGCTCGTCCGGGTGGTAGAGCGCGTGGTCGCGCGGCCACTGGGCCGCGACGGAGAAACGGCTGTCGCTTACACGACAGCCGTCCGTGACGAACACCTCCGCGATCGAGCTGCGGTGCACCAGCTCGCGCGGGACGGGTCTGAGGAACGTGAGGCCAGGTGCCGCGCAAGCCATTGATGCGGCGTCCCGGTTTCTGGAATCATCGATGAGCACGACCGACTTCTGAGACAAAGCTTCCCCCCAAATCAGGACGAACTCGTGCTGGAAACAGACGTGTGAAGCCTTGCTGCGCGGGAATTAATATACCTGCGAGAAGGTATATTTCAAGAGTCGAACCACGTTCCATCACCACCAACTCACCCTGGGTACTGACCAGTTGGCACACACTGAGCACGATTTGGAAGCCATGAGCAACGAACGCAAGGCACCTCCGCTCCCCCTGCCGGCCGCGACCTCGTCCGACGACACCTCGCACCTCAAGCAGGAGCGGGCCATCCACACCCGCAGGACGATCCTCAACGCGGCGGCCTCGGTCTTCGCCGACTCCGGCTTCCCCGCCGTCACCATCAAGGACGTGGCCGACAAGGCGGAGCTGACCAAGGGCGCCGTGTACTTCCACTTCGCCAACAAGGAGGCGATCGCCGCCGCCGTGGCGGACGAGTTCTACCGCAGGCTGAACGAGATCATCGCCCCCGTCCTGGAGGGCGACCAGTCCTCGCCCGCGACGGTCGCCGACGTCATGACGGAGGTGGCCCGCGGCTTCCGTGACGACGACTTCATCAAGGCGGGCTCCCGGCTCCAGATCGAGCGGCCCTACATCAAGGCCGACATGCCGGTCCCCTACGTGGGGTTCACCGACCTGCTGACCGAGCTGCTGGAGAACTGCCGGAAGGCGGGGACGCTGGAGACCGCCGACCCGGCCGCGCTGGCGCGCGTGCTGCGGTCCGCACTCTTCGGCGCGCAGCACATCTCCTGGGTCCAGGCCGACCGCCAGGACGTCGTCGACCGCGTACAGGAGATCGTCGACGTCTTCCTGTCGGCAGGCCGGCTGACTGGCTGACCGGCTGGCCGGACGGGGCCGTGCGGGCGCGGGGTCGCGGGGGCCGTCAGTCGAGGAAGGCCGCCTCTATCCACCGCCGCACCCCGCGCGGCCGCATGCGGTGCAACGCGCCCACGGTGTCCGCCACTTGGTGCGAGCCGCCGACGGCGAGGAACTTCTCGCGCACCATCTCCGAGTGGCGCGAGCGCGTGTCGGGTCCTGCCGCGCCGACCGGGATGAGACGGCCGCGCGTCACGGTACGGCCGTCGGTCAGCCGTACGGTGACCCGGGCGCCGGTGGCCTTAGTCGAGTGGGCGAAGTCCCGGCCGGCGGCGCCGAGGTTGCCGACGAGGTCCACCAGGTCGTCGCCGCCGAAGCCGCGCAGCCAGGGCTCGGCCCGGGGGCCCGCCTCGCGCACCGCCTCCCCGAACGGCGCGTCGGACAGGAACAGTTCGCGGGTCATGGCCGTGTCGTGCTCCAGGCGCACGCGGCGGGCCAGCTCCCAGCGGTCGGGGTCGTCCAGGCGCGGCGAGGAGAAGTCGTCCACCGAGAACTCCCCGGTCAGCAGCGTGGTGGCCACCGGGTAGGGCACGTCGAGGACGAGGGCGCCGAGCGGGGATCCGGGGCCGTTCACGTACTGGGCCGCACGCTCCCCCGCGAAGAGCGTGTAGAGGGACGCCTCGACGACGATCTCCGCCACGTCCCGGGGGCGGATCGGACCCAGCTCCCGGTGGATCTCCGTGGCGCAGTCCACGGCGGCGTCGATGCCGGGGCCGCCGGGGTGCATCTTGAACGACAGGGTGTCGGTGTGCCAGCGGCGGCCCAGCCCCTTGGCCACCGCGTCGGGCAGCGGCACGGTCGCGAAGCGGGCCAGGAAGCCGTCCTGGTGCTCGATGATGTCGGGGGCGCCGCGCAGTCCGGCCGCCGCCGCGTCACAGGCGTCCATGGCGGTGCGGACGGGCGTGAAGGTGTTGAACAGCCGGGCGTCGCTCGCCAGGAAGGCGCGCATCAGCGGCCAGTTGGGCATCGCGAAGGCCAGGCCGAAGGAGTTCTCCCACTGCTCGGCGGGGGCGCGGTCGCAGTGCAGCCGCCCCGCCACCGCGCCCGCGAGGTGGGTGTGGACGGCGCTCTGCCCGCGCAGCGGCCCGAGGGTCGCGGAGGCGGTGATGCGGGCCGCGCACTCGTTGGCCGCGACGACGGCCGTCAGCAGGGAGAGCCCGTCGAGCTTGCGGGCGTACGCGAAGGCGAGGGGCACCGCGACGGTCGAGTTCGACAGATGGCCGGCGTACGCGGTGTCGTCGAGGTTGAGCCAGGAGCCGAGGGCGGCGAAC
This sequence comes from Streptomyces sp. NRRL S-920, assembly GCF_000717945.1. Lineage (NCBI taxonomy): Bacteria > Bacillati > Actinomycetota > Actinomycetes > Kitasatosporales > Streptomycetaceae > Streptomyces > Streptomyces sp. NRRL S-920. Next base: position 33,236 of record NZ_JODF01000057.1, on the reverse strand, counting down.
ACGCCCGCCGCGGCTCGCGGGTCGCGCTGCATGGGGTGGCCGAAGGCGGCGACGAGCTTGCGGCCCAGCGGGTGGGCGAGGCCCGCCCTGATGGAGGCGATCTGCGAGAGGACCTGGCTCGCGGCGAGCTTCAGCACCCGGCACGGGATGTCCTGGGGGCGCAACTGGGCGGCCCACCGGGACAGTTCGCGCAACGGTGTGTCGGTGGCCGCGCGGGCGGGCGCGGGCCGGGGGCGCTCCCACTGCTCGCACAGCGTCCGGGCCACGCGTTCGGCGAGGACTGCCGACATGGGACGCGCCCTTCCTGTAGCGGTGTGGTCCGGGGCGGCGGTACGCCGGTGGCGCACGGCCGCCCCGGGGTGATCAGGCCGCGGGGACCTTGTCCAGGAAGCCGTAGACGCCCTTGATACGGCCGTCGTCGGCGGTCACCGCGACATCGAAGCCGATGGCGATCGGCTCGGCGCCGGGCTCGGTCACCAGGCCCCACTGGAAGCGGGCGATGTTGTGGTGGGTGTCCACCGTGCCGATCAGTTCGAAGCCGAGGCCCTTGAACTGGTCGCGGGCGCCCGCGATGACCGCGCCGATGCCCTCGTGGCCCTCGACCGCGGCGAGCGGGTCGATGTAGGGGGCGTCCGCGGTGAACAGTTCGGCGATCGCCGCGGCGCGCTTGTCGGCGTCGGCCTCGTTCCAGATGGCGAGGTAGCGGGTGACGGTGTTGCTGAGGTCGCTCATGAGGTCTCCTTGGTTCTGCGGGTCGTAAGGGTCGTGCTGTCGTACGCGTGGCAAAGGGTCGAGTGGGATCAGGTGAGGTCGGGCGGGGTCAGGCGGGGTCCGTCGGCGCCCAGGCGGTGAGCGCCCCGGGGAGTACGTCGAAGGTGGCCGACGAGCCGATGGCGTACTGGTACTCGCCGTCGTGCTCCAGGGGCAGCCGCTCGCCGTCGGTGCGCTCGACGGTGATCGAGCGGCCGCGTGCGTACACGGTCGCCGGATGGGACATGTGCGCGGCGTCCAGGGTCAGTCCGGGCACCTCGGTGGCGGCGACACCGCCGCCGATGACGCAGACGTCCAGCAGTCCGTCGTCGAGCAGCGAGTCGGGCAGCACCAGGAACCGGCCGCCGCGGTAGCGGCCGCCCCCGACGTTGGCGAGGACGGTCGGGCCCTCGTGCACCACCCGCCCGTCGACGACGACCCGGCCCGGGTACGGGACGTAGGCCTTCGCGCTGTCGGCGAACGCCTTGGCGTACCGCTCCCGACCGCGCAGCGGGCTGTCCTTCGCGCTGATCAGAGCGTTGGCGATCACACCGCTACAGGCGCCCAGGTAGACGCGGTTGCCGGTCTCGGCGAGCCGCGCCAGGTCCAGCCGGCGCAGCCGGGCGCTGCCGCCCGGCCCGCTGTCGGCGAGGACCGCCTTGAGGGACTCGGTCCAGGGCCGGTCGCCCCAGAGCATCTTGTACCCGGAGTTGCCGGTGCCGCCGGGCACCACTTGGAGCGCGGCCCGCCGCCCGGCGGCCCCGTCGAGACCCTGGACCACCTCGCGGACGGTGCCGTCGCCTCCGATGGTCACGACGAGGTCGGGTGCCCCGTCGGGACGTTCCAGGGCGCGGCGCACGAAGGCGGTCGCGTCCCCCCGGGCAGTGGTGAGGTGAAGCTCGGCACGGGAGAGGTGGGCTGCGCACAACTCCACTACGTCGCGCACCAGTTCGGGGCTGTGGCTGCCGGATGCGGGATTGGCTATGACCAGGGCCCTGGTGGGGCCCGCGGCGTCGCTGCTGTTGGCCATGTCGGGCGTACTCCTTGATCTGGTAGCACCTGCGAACGACTCTTCCATCGGGCGCTGACGCCGGTCTGACACGCGGCTGACTCCGCCGCCGGGCCCGCTACCAGGTCACGAGCAGGGCGTCGAGCCCGTAGTTGATCGTGTTCTCGCGGAACGACACCGCCCCGGGGACGTCCGCGACGCGCAGGCCGGGGAAGCGGCCCACCAGGGCGCGCAGGGCGACCTCCAGCTCCATGCGGGCCAGCGAGGCGCCCGGACACAGGTGCGGGCCGTAGCCGAAGGCGATGTGCCGGCTCGCGTCCCGGTCCAGGTCGACGCGGTCGCCGCCGGGGAAGACCGACTCGTCGTGGTTGGCGCTCGGGTAGGCGAGGATCACACCGTCGCCCTTCGCGATGCGGGCGCCGCCGATCTCCGCGTCCTCGACGGCGACGCGGACCTGGTTGTCCTGGGTGATGGACCAGTAGCGCAGCAGCTCCTCGACGGCCGGGGCGAACAGGTCCGGGTCGCGGCGCAGCCGCTCCAGCTGGCCCGGCTCGCGCAGCAGGCTGAGCACGCTGAGGCTGAGCTGGTGGGCGGTGGTCTCGTGGCCCGCCACCAGGAAGAGCCGGGCCATCGCCACCAGGTCGTCGTGGGACAGCTCGCCGGTGGCCACGTACTGCGTGGCGAGGCGGCTGAGCAGGTCCTCCTCGGGCTCGCGGCCCTTGCGGCGGATCAGCTCGTCCAGGTACTGGGTCATCTCGACGAAGGCCGCGTAGATCTCCTCGGGCGTCGCGTCCTGGGAGAGGACGGCCTGGCTCAGCTCGGTGAAGTCGCACTCGTCCGCCTCCGGGACGCCCAGCATGCGGGCGATCACCAGGGACGGCAGCCGGACGGAGAAGGCGGCCACCAGGTCGGCCGGGCGCGGCCCCCGCTCCAGCTCGTCGACGAGGCGCTCCACGAGCAGCTCCACCGAGGGCCGCAGCGCGCGGGTGCGGCGGGCGGTGAACTCGGTCATCGCCATGCGGCGCAGCCGCCCGTGCTCCGGGCCGTCCATGCGCGTGAACGACATCACCCGGGGAGCGGGCGGCAGTTGTATACGAACCGGGAAGCCGGGCTGGGTGTCGTCCGAGCTGAAACGCGCGTCGGTCAGGACCGCGCGGACGTCGTCGTAGCGTGTGATGAGCCACGCCTCGCCTGTCCTGATCCGGACCTTGACCGGTCCGCCCCTGCGGAGTTCGGCGTAGGCGTCCGGCGGTGCGTACGGGCAGGTGCGCGGCATGGGCCAGGCGGCGAGCCGCTCCTGGACCTCGGGCATGACAGGAGTGACCGTCATGGCATTTCCCCCCTGGGCTATGGCTTGTTCCTTTCCGTCATGCTGGCCGAATGCCCTGATGCTCCCCTGACGTCCGGCTGACCCTTTCTGGCTGGATCTCGCGCCTGTCGTGTCCGGCGGGGACACATCCGCGCAACACGCGCGGCCGCGCTCTCACGGCATGCGGACGGCGGGTGCCCCGGAGCCTTCGCTCCGGGGCACCCGCCGTCCTAACTGCCAGCTACCGGGCCCTTGTTCAGGCCTTCTCGGCCTTGCGCGGCAGGAACTGCACCAGGACCGCGACCAGGACGCAGATGCCGGCCTGGACGTACAGGCTGAACCCGAACCCGTCGGTGTAACCCTGGGCCGACGGATGCTCACCGACCTGGTCGAAGAAGACCACGCCGATGATCGCGATGCCCAGCGCGTTGCCCATCTCCTGGCCGGTGGAGAACACCCCGGAGGCTGCCGCGGCGTGCCCGGGCGCCACCCCCTCAAGCACCAGCGAGGTGAGCGGGGCGACCACCAGGCCCATGCCGAAGCCGCAGACCACCATCGCGGGGATGCACCAGCCGACCGAGCCCGTGGTGCCGAGCTGGGAGGCGGTCTGGGCGAAGGCGATGTCGCCCGCGGCCACCACCAGGGCGCCCAGAGCGAGCGCCTGCCGCCCCAGCTTGGCGGCGAACTTGGGCGCCATGGCCGAGGCGACGAAGAAGCCGAGGCCCAGCGGCACGAAGAGCAGCCCCGACTCCAGGGCCGAAGCGCCGTGCCCCTGCTGGAGGTAGAGCGCGAGGACCAGGAAGAAGGAGGCCATCACCGAGAAGTAGACGAGGATGGTGGCCGACCCGACGGTGAACGCCCGGTCGTGGAAGAGGGACGGGCTCACCAGCGGCGACTTGGCGCTCGCCGCGAGCCGCCGCTGGCAGAGCCAGAAGGCGGCGAGCAGCGGCACCGCCGCCGCCATGCACAGCCAGGTCCAGGCGGGCCAGCCCTCCTCGCGGCCGATGACCAGCGGCAGCACGACCGCGGTGAGCCCGGCGGTGACGAGCAGGACACCGACCAGGTCGAGCCCGGTGCGGCCCTCGGACTTCGACTCGGGCACCAGCTTCGGGGTGAGCGCGAGCACGATCGCGCCGATCGGCACGTTGATGAGGAAGATGGTCCGCCAGTCCATGCCGAACACATCGGCCTTGATCAGCAGCCCGCCGATCAGCTGCCCGAAGACCGCGGCCGCGCCGAGCGCGATGCCGTACGCGTTGAACGCGACGGCGCGGTGCTTGCCCGAGTAGGTGGTCGTCAGGATGCCGAGCACCTGCGGGATGACCAGCGCCGCGGCCGCGCCCTGGATGCCGCGGGCGATGATCAGCTCGCCCATGTTCTGGGCGATGCCGCAGGCCAGCGAGGCGAGTGTGAAGAGCAGTACGCCGATCGAGTAGACCCGGCGCCTGCCGTAGATGTCGCCGAGCCTGCCGCCGGTGATCAGCAACGCGGACAGGCCGATGGTGAAGGTGACGGCGATCAGCTGGATCTCCGCCGCGGTGGCGTGCATGTTCGTCTGGAGCGAGGGGATCGCCACGTTGACGATGAAGAAGTCGAGGTTGGTGATGAACAGGCCGGCCAGGACGACCAGGAGCGCCCCGTAGGAGGGCTTGGCCGCCGCGGCCTCGTCCGGCGGCGCGGCCTGGGGTGCGAGGGGCGGGACGTTCGCGCCCTTGACGTCGATGTCCGCTTCGGTGGTCATGAGCGGCCCGCCAGTCGTCGCAGCCGCTGGGCGAAGTGCGCGGTGACGGCCTCGGCGTGGCTGTCGATGTAGAAGTGCCCGCCCGGGTACTCGCTGTGGCCCAGGTACTGGGGGCTGCGCCCGGCCCAGTGCTCCATGGCGTCCGGGCTCTCCATCAGCGGATCGGACGCGCCGCCGTAGGAGACCAGCGGGCAGGCGGTGCCCGCGCCGTCGTCGACGTACTGCGCGGCGACGCGCAGATCGGCGCGGAGCGCGGGGACGACGAGGGCGAGCATCTGGGGGTTGTCGTAGATCTCGGCGGGGAACGACCCCAACTTCTTGATCCACTCGACGAGTTCGGGGTCGGGCATCCGGCTCTGCTCCTCCGTCGGCTGGAAGAAGCCGACGGGCGACCATCCGGACATGCCGACGAGGACCGGCGAGGGGCCGCCCTCCGCCTCCATGCGGATGGTGAGGCGGAACGCCAGCTGGGCGCCGAGGCAGTGCCCGAAGAACGCGAAGGGCCGCTCGTCCAGGTCGTCGACGACAGCCTCGTGCAGCGCGTCGAGCAGCGGATCCCAGTCCTCGTACGTCATCTCGTCACGCCGGTTGTGGCGTCCTGGCAGGGTGACCGCCTGCGGGGCGATGTCGCCCGGCAGCAGCCGCTCCCAGTCGCGGTAGATGATGGCTCCGCTGCCCGCGTGCGGCAGCATGAACAGCCGTACGGAGGCGTCCTCGGACGGCTCGGCCGGGTGGAACCACTCACCCGCGGCGGACATCTCCTGGCCCAGGGTGGCAGTGGCGGTGGCGGTGGTCACGACTGTGTTCTCCCAACGGTTGTGTGCCGGCCGATGGCGCGTACCGCGGGCAGCAGCACCTCGGCGATCTCCTTCAGCTGCGGCTCCGGGTCGAGCGACCCGATCCGGATGACGAGGTGGCGGGCGCCGGCGCGCACATAGGCGCCGAGCCACTCGGCGCAGCTCTCGGCGCTGCCCCAGCCGTAGGCCTGGATGGCCGACATCTGCTCCAGGGAGCGCCCGTAGTAGTGCTCGATGTAGTGCTCCAGCTCGGCCTTGGCCGCCGCCTCGTCGCGGTTGACGGTGACCGTCGCGTACAGCGCGGGGGTCACCGCGTCGGGGGCGCGGCCCGCCGCCTCGGCGAGTTCGGCGATGCGGGCGCGGGCCCTGCCGTACGCCTCGGCGTCGGGCAGGAACGGCAGCCAGCCGTCGTACTTCTCGGCGACCCTGGCGAGCACCTTCGGGGTGTCGCTGCCGGCCAGCCAGAGCGGCGGGCCGCCGGGCGAGGCCGGTTTGGGCAGCCGCTGGAGCCGTTCGGCCTGCCAGAACCTGCCCTGGAAGCCGGTGGGCCGCCCCTCCTCGCCGGAGCGCCAGGCGGTGCGCCACAGCGCGGCGATCTCGTCGAGCCGCCCCACCCGCCCGGCGAAGGACGCCCCGACGGAGGCGAACTCCTCCTCCGTCTCGGGCATCGGGAATCCGGAGCCGAGCCCGAGGACCAGTCGGCCGGCGGCCACGTGGTCCAGGCTCGCGATCAGGTGGGAGCCGATCAGCGGGTGGCGCAGGGCGGGGGTGAACGCGGCCGTGCCGACGGTGATCCGCTCGGTGGCGGCGGCGGCCGCGGAGAGCACGACGAGGGGGTCGAGGCGCGGCCGTGCGGTCAGCGAGTCGCCCGCCCACAGCGAGTCGAAGCCGAGCGCCTCGGCCTGCCGGGCGAAGTCGAGCAGCGGTGCGGCGGCGTAGGCGCCGTTGATGGCCTGTTCCCGGGTGGGCAGGAGGATGCCGATGCGCAGGGGCCCGGCTGAGGACTGCATGGAGGTGCTCCGTTTCGTCCGGTGGAGGGTGCGGGGGTGGAGCGGTACGGGGTACGTGCGTCAGACGCGCTGCCGCTGGGGCGGCAGCGAGGCCGTCCGTGCCGAGTCGCGGCGCTGGACGGGCAGGGTCAGGCGCTCGCCGGTCGGGGGTGCCTCGGCGGTCAGCCGGTCCCGCACGGCGCGGCGCAGGATCTTCCCCGACGGGTTGCGCGGCAGGTCCTCGGCGAAGTGGAAGGCGCTCGGGATCTTGTAGTCGGCGAGGTGGGCGCGGAGGGCGACGAGCAGTTCGCGGGGCTTGACGGCGGCGCCGGGCCGCAGCACGACGACGGCGTGCACGGCCTCGCCCCAGTGCGGGTCGGGCAGTCCGACGACGGCGGCGTCGGCGACGGCCGGGTGGGCGGCGAGCGCCTTCTCCACCTCGGCGGGGTAGATGTTCTGCCCGGCCACGATGATCGTGTCGTTCATGCGGTCGCGCAGGTACACATAGCCGTCCTCGTCGAGGTAGCCGGCGTCGCCCATGTGCAGCCACTCCCCCACGACGGTGCGCTCGGTGGCCTCGGGGAGGTTCCAGTAGCCGAGCATGCGCGAAGGGGTGCGTACGCATATCTGGCCGGTCTCGCCGGGCGGCAGGCTCTCGCCGTCCGGGCCGATGACCTTGACCTCGTTGCCGGGGCAGGGTCTGCCGACCGACTTCAGCAGGCCGGTGCCGGGGCGGTGTGCCTCGGGGGGCAGGCAGACCGCGACGCTGCCGGTCTCGGTGCTGGCGTAGATCTGCGCGAACTGGCAGCCGAACACCGCGAGGCAGCGTTCGAGCAGTGTCTCGGACATCGGCGCCGCCCCGTAGGCGATCTTGCGCAGGGAGGTGAACGCGGCCGGGCCCGCGCCGCGTTCGGCCATCATCATCTGGAGCATGGCGGGCGCCGCGAAGGTGATGGTGACGCCGTGCTCGCGGATGAGCCGCACCGCTTCCTGCGGGATGAACTGCGGCATCACCACGCTCGTGCCACCGGCGTTGAAGGTGTGCATGAACCAGCCGATGCCCGCGATGCCGAAGCCCGGCAGCGAGATGAGGCTGACGTCGTCCGGGAGCCAGTCGAGCCAGTCGGCGCCGTGCTCGCGCATCGCGGCGGGCAGCGTGAAGAAGCTGCGGTGGGCGAGGACCGCGCCCTTGGGGAGCCCGGTGGTCCCGCTGGTGTAGATCTGCACGACCGCGTCGTCGGGTCCCGTGCCCGGCTCCAGGTCGGTGGCGGGGTGGTCGGCGTACCAGGCGGGCAGCCCGGCGCCGCGCGCCGGTTCGCCCTCGCTGTCGGTGCCGTCGACGCGGACGACCGTACGCAGCCCCGGGAGCAGCGGCTTGACGCGGTCGGCGGTCTCCCAGAACTCGTCGTCCACGAAGAGGAGCACGGCGCCCGAGTCGCGCAGGATGTGGTCCACCTCGCCCTGGGTGAGGCGCCAGTTGACCGGGACCAGGACGGCGCCCGCCTTCGCGCAGGCGAGGATCGTGAGGTAGTAGTTCTCCGACTCGCGGCCCAGGTAGGCGACGCGGTCGCCGGGGCCGATCCCGGCGTCGCGCAGGGCGTGGGCCGCGCGGTTGCTGTCCCTGTGCAGCTTCCCGTAGGTGGTGGTGCGGCCCTCGCAGATGATCGCGGCGTGCTCCGCCCGGCCCCCGGCGTGCGTCCTGGAGGTGCGGGTCAGCGTCCAGTTGCTGGTGGTGTGGTGTTCCACTGTGGTCTCCCGTCAGGGGTGCTGCTGCGTGGCCGGGGCGAGGCGCCCGTCGAGGAACTCGGTGAGCCTGCGGACCGTCGGATGGTCGAAGGTCAGCGATGCCGGCAGCGGCAGCCGGAACAGCGTCTCCAGGCCGCCCTTGACGGTCTGGGCCATGAGCGAGTCCAGGCCGAGCGAGACGAACTCGGCGTTCGGATCGAGGTCGTCCCCGGCGTCCATGTGCAGCGCCTCGGCGACCTTCTCGCGCACGGCCGCGGCGATCAGGGCCGTGCGCTCCGGCTTCGGCAGGGCGGCCAGCGCGGTGAGGTCGAGGCCGGTGCCGTCCGCGCCGCCTTGGTCCTGGCGGGCGAGCCGGTCGTAGAACGCGTCGTCCACCGCGCCGCCCGTCACATAGCGCGCCCAGTCGAACTCGCCCACCACCCGGCGGCTGCCGGGCCGCTGCCAGAGCCGCGCGAGGGTGTCGAGCGCCCTGGTGGGCGAGAAGAAGCGGACGCCGCTGCGGTCGATCTCCTGGGCCAGCTGCTCGTCGAGCCGGGCGGACATGCCGACCCTGGCCCAGGCGCCCCAGTTGACCGAGAGGCCCGGCAGTCCGCGCAGGCCGCGCCACTCGGCGAGGCCGTCGAGGCCCGCGCTCGCGGCCGCGTAGTGGCCCTGGGTGGCGCCGCCGAGGACGGAGGCGATCGAGGAGTACGTCACGAAGAAGTCGAGGTCGGGGAAGAATTCCTCGGCCGCCTCGTGCAGCAGCCAGCCGCCGTACGCCTTCGGGGCGAGCTGGGCGTCGATGGACTCCCAGGTCAGCTCGGCGATCAGCTTCTTGTCGAAGGAGCCCGCCGCGTGCACGACACCGCCGACCGGGTGGGGGCCTGCCGCGAGCCCGGCGGCGAGGTTCCGCACGTCGTCGGCGCTGCTCACATCGGCCCGTACGACGCTGACCTCCGCCCGCTCGGACAGTTCGGCGAGGACCGGCGCGGCCTCCTCGGTGGCCCGTCCGCCGCGGCTGACCAGGGTCAGGTGCCGGGCGCCGAGCGAGACCAGCTTGCGTGCGGTGACCAGGCCGAGGCCGCCGAGGCCGCCGGTGACGAGATACGTGCGGTCGGGGCGGACGCGGGCCGGGGCGGGCTCGGGGTCCGGGCCGCCGGGCACGTCCACCCACACCTCGGCGCGGGACCCGGAGGCGGCGGTGCGCAGCGCCTCGCCGATCTCCTCCAGGCGGAAGGCCGTGGCCCCGACCCGCCCCTTGCCGCGGGCCGCGCCGGGCGCGAGGGCCACCTCGGCGGCCGGGACGGTGAGGGTGGCGCGCAGGGCGCCGTCATGGCGTACGTAGACCTCGTCGCCCGCGGTGAAAGCGGCCTCGGCGCCGGCCGCGAGGACCGTTCCCGCGGCCAGTGAGCCGAGCACGGGTCCGGGCCCGCCGGACTCCTCGCCGTCCAGGGCTGCCTGGGCGTCGGCCGCGGTGAGGGCGACCGAGGCGACCCGTACCTGGACCTCGCCGGCCGCGGGGGCGCGGTCCTCCGCGGGCGCGAGGCACAGGTCGGAGAGGTCGCCGGAGCCCGGGGTGCGCAGCGCGAAGCCGCCGGGCCAGGTGCGGGCGGTGTCGCCGGGCAGCAGCCGTCGGACGTGGCGCAGGCCGCCGCGGAGGGCGATCTGGTACTCGCCGGGCGCCTCGGCACGGCACTCGTCGAGCAGGGCCGACAGGCCGTCGCCGGGTGCGAGGTCGACCAGCGTCGCGCGGTACTGGGGCGACTCGGTCAGCAGTACCCGGCCGAAGCCCCACAGGGTGGCGGCGGCCAGGTGCGCGCCGCTGCCGGGATGGTCGCCGGGCAGCCGCTGGGCACCCTCGGTGACCAGCCACAGCCGGGGCGGCCGCTGCTGGGCCGCGGCGTCGAGCGCTGTCAACAAGCCGAGCAGGTCACGGTAGTTGTGCTCGCACTCGGTGCGCATCAGCTCGGCCGACATCGCGCCGGGCAGCGGGCGCCAGCTCCAGCAGACGTCGGTGACGGAGTCGTCGTCCAGGGCGGCCTTGAGGGCGGCGGAGTCGGCGACGGCGGTGACGCGCAGCCCGTCCGGGGTGGTGCCGGCGTCCTCGGGGAGGCCGAGGAGCAGGACGTGCCGGGGGGCGGTGTCCGGTGCGGCGGCGGGCAGGGCGCGGCGCACCCACTCGGGGCGGTGCAGGAACTGCCGTCGCCCGGCGGGGACTTCGGGGCGGGCGAGGGTGACGCCGCCGAGTTCGATGACGGGGTCGCCGTTCTCCAGGACCAGGATGTCGGCGAGGCGCCGGTCCTGTTCCGTGGTGACGCGGGCGACGACGGTCAGCCGCTCACCGCGGGGCTTCTTGAAGTGGCGTACGGAGGCGATCTCGCGGGGCAGGAAGACCGGGCCCTCGGGGTCGAGGACGACGGCCGCCTCCACCGCGGCCTCGACCAGCTCGGCGGGCATCTGCTCGACGGAGGTGGTGCCGCGGCAGCTCAACTCGGCTGTGCGGACGCCCTCCTGGTGCCGGGCGGCGCGCACCAGGGCGCGGGCGCGCGGGCCGTGCGGGCGGCCCACCGACGTCAGGTCGGTGTAGAGGTCCTCGGCGTCGCTCTCCAGGAGAGCGGGCCCCGCGACGAGCCCGGCGAGCGGCGGCTCGCCCTGGTCCTGGCCGGGCGCGAGCACGGCGGTCGCGTGCAGGCGCTCCTCGGGCCCCGCGTCGACACCGCTCTCGGCGCCGTCCTTCTCCGTGCGGGTCAGGACGCTCACCTCGGCGCCGCCGTCCGCGCGCGGCCGCAGCCGGGTGGTCAGCGTGAGAGGCGTGTCGGCGTTCAGGGTGAGCGGTTCGAGCAGCCTCAGCTCCTGGACGGCGGCGCGGGTGTGCCCGTGCACGGCGTCCTGGAGGGCGAGCAGCAGGTCTACGTAGGCACCGGCGGGCAGCGTGGTGCGGTCGCCGTCGGCGAAGTCGGCGAGCGCGCCCAGCTCCCCGACGGTGAACTCGGACGTGAACTCCCGTACAGGCCAGCCCAGTTGGGTGTCGACGCCCAACAGCGGGTGCTGCGCCGCCCCGCCCCGCGCGCCGCCCTTGCGGGGGGCGGTGGTGGGCAGCCAGTAGCGCTTGCGCTGGAAGGCGTAGGTGGGCAGCGCCGTCTTGGCGGGGACGGCACGGCCGTCGTGGTAGCCGGCCCAGGAGACCGGCAGGCCCGCGGTGTAGTACTCCGCGAGCGCCCGCAGCGTGGTGTCACCGCCCCGGTCGCGCCGCCGCAGGCTGGCCAGCCACAGGTGGTCGGCGACCGGCAGGGAGCGCTGGGCGAGGGCGGTCAGCGCGGTGGAGGGGCCGATCTCGATCAGGGCGTGGCGGCCGCGCCGGGCGACCGCGCGGATGCCGGCGAGGAACTGCACCGGCTCGCCGATGTGCCGCACCCAGTAGTCGGGGGTGCCGATCTCGGCGAAGCGGGCGAGCTTGCCGGTGACGTTGGAGATGAGGCTGATGGACGGCTCGCGGAAGGTGATGGCCGCCAGGGCGGCGCGGAAGTCGTCGTACACCTCGGCCATGAGCGGCGAGTGGAAGGCGTGCGAGACAGCGAGCCGGTCGACGCGCAGTCCCTGGGCGAGCAGCTGCCCGGTGACCTGCGCGAGCGCGTCGGCGCCGCCCGAGATCACGCACTGGTCGGGGGCGTTGGAGGCGGCGAGCGCCAGATCGGGGTGGGGTTCGAGCAGCGGCAGGACGTCCTCGGCGGGGGCGGTGACCGCCGCCATGCCGCCCTCGGCGCGCACGGCCTGCATGAGGCGGGCGCGGGCGGATACGAGCGTCACGGCGTCCGGGAGGCTGAACAGGCCCGCGACCGCGGCGGCGGCGGCCTCGCCGATGCTGTGCCCGATGAGCACGTTCGGGCGCACGCCCCAGGACATCCACAGCTGGGCGAGGGCGTACTCCAGGGTGAACAGGGCGGGCTGGGTGTACTCGGTACGGTCGATCGACTCGGGGTCGTCGGCAACACCGATCACCAAGTCGCGGATGGAGCGGCCCAGTTCGGCGGAGAACAGACGGTCGCACTCGTCGACGTGGCGGCGGAAGACCGGGAAGCCCTCGTACAGGTGGGCGCCCATGCCCGCGTACTGCGCGCCCTGCCCGCTGAACATGAACGCGACCTTGCGGATGCCGGCCGGGCCCTGGTGGTCGTGGTCGGCGGCCTTGTCGAGGAGCTTGGTGAGCGCGGCGCGGTCGGTGACCGGCCCCGCGAGGCGGTAGGGGTGGTGGGTGCGCGAGACGTTGCCGGTGTAGCAGAGGGCGTCGACCGGCAGGTCCGGGGCGTCGGCCAGCAACTGCCGGTATCGCCCGACCTGTTCGCGCAGGGCGGCGGCGGTCTTGGCGGAGAGCGTGAACATGGGGGTCGCGGGCGCCTCACCGGGCGCGGAGTCCGGCTCCGCGGCGGCCGGGGGCTGCTCCAGGACGACCGCGCCGATGGTGCCCGCGAAGCCGAAGCTGTTGACGACCGCGCGCCGGACCGGCGCCTTCCAGGGCTCGCACGCGGTGGGCACCCGCACCGGGTACAGGTCCCAGGGGATGCGTCCGGAGGGGGTGTCGAGGTTGAGGTGCGGGTAGATCGTGGCGGATCTGATCTGGAGGACCGCCTTGATGACGCCGACGATGCCCGAAGCGGGCTCCATGTGGCCGAGATTGGTCTTCACGGAGCCGACGAGCAGCGGGTCGCTCTTGGTGTGCGAGTCGGCGAAGGTGTCCCCGATGGCGCCGAACTCGATGGGGTCGCCCAGCGGGGTGCCGGTGCCGTGCGCCTCCACGTACTGGATGTCCTCGGGGGCGAGCGCGGCGGCGGCGAGCGCGGCGCGGATGACCTTCTCCTGGGCGGGGCCGTTCGGCACGGTCAGGCCCGCGCTGTCGCCGTCCTGGCCGACGGCGGTGCCCCTGACCAGGGCGAGGACGGTGTCGCCGTCGCGGGTGGCGTCGCTCAGGCGCTTGAGTACGAGGATGCCGCAGCCCTCGGCGCGGGCGTACCCGTCGGCGGACTCGTCGAAGGTCTTGCACTGCCCGTCGGGGGACAGCATCTGGGCGTTGGAGAACATCACCGGGATGCGCGGATGGTGCAGGGCGTTGACGCCGCCGCACAGCGCGATGTCCGTCTCGCCCGCGCGCAGCCCCTGGACGGCGACGTGCAGGGCGGCCAGCGACGACGAGCAGGCCGTGTCGACGCTCATGCTCGGGCCGCGCCAGCCGAGGAAGTAGGACAGGCGCCCCGACAGCGGGAACATGGTGATGCCGGAGGCCAGCAGGCCGTCCAGCTCCTCGTAGGGCAGGGAGTCCAGTTCGAGGGCGTAGTCGATGGAGCTGGCGCCGATGTACACGCCGCCGTTGCCGCGGCGCAGCGGCGCCGGGTCGATGTTGGCGTGCTCCAGGGCCTGCCAGGCGGTCTCCAGCAGCATGCGCTGCTGGGGGTCCATGTACTGGGCTTCCTTCGGGGAGATGTTGAAGAAGGCCGCGTCGAAACGGTCGATGCGGTCGAGGAATCCGCCGGACGTCGTGTGGATCTTCCCCTTGTCGTCCGGGCTCCGCGGGGTGAACGCCTCGACGTCCCACCGGTCGCCGGGAATGGGTCCGATCCCCGAGCGCCCTTCGCGCAAGAAGGCGTCGAATTCATCGAGGGAATTGCTGCCGCCGGGGAATCGCAGGCCCACACCGACGATCGCGATCGGCTCCGGCGCCCGGTCGGACGTCTGATTCTTCTCTGATTCCTCGCGCGGCATACCGCGTCTCCTTCTGTCCGGGACCCTGGTGGATCAGTTGGTGCTGGGTATCGCGCCGGTTATTGCGTGGGACGGGTCGGACACCGCGTCGACGAGATAGTCGAGGAGCCGGCCGACCGTCGGTTCGTTGAAGAGCACGTTCGCGTTGATGGAGAGGTCGAGGATCCCCTCCAGGGTCCGCCTCATCTCGGTGAGCTTCAGCGAGGTGAGACCGAGGTCGAAGTAGCTGATGTCGAGCGGCAGCTCCTCCGCGTCGTCCATGAGCAGGGTCGCCCTGAACTGGCTGACGAGGAGCTGCTCCATTTCCTCGGCGAGTTCCGTCCGGGGAAGTTCCCTGAATTGCTTAAGTGTCATGTGTTCGGGAGACATGGAGCCATGAAATCAATGCGGGCTGACGCCTCACTGACGTCGCGCGCGTACCCTGCGCGCCCGCCACTCAGTCACCTCTTTCGGTTCTGAACGCGGGGTTGTCTCAATCGATTCGGCCCGGCCAATCAGTACGGCGTCAGCGCCGGGTCAGATCCCGCTGTCACGATCGAGATGCTTCGCAAGGGCTCACCAGATCGGAATCCACTCGGAGAAACCCCACCCGAAAGGCTGATAATGCGCGGCGCCATACAGGAGGAACGTGCTCCGGCACATTCCGGACTCAAGAGCTACGACCTCTACATCGCTGGCAAGGACGTCGCGGGTGACGGGTGGGTCTACACCGTCAGCGGGCGCTCCCTGCTGGAGGACGTCTTCACCAGCGTGAGCCTCAAGCGCACGCTGGAACAGGACCCCGAATCCGACGCGGCCAACCACCCCTATGTCGTGGGGCGTTGCGCCATCGCCGACGACTCCGCCATCGACCTGGCCACCCAGGCCGCCGCCGCGGCGGCCCCCGGCTGGGCGGCCGTACCGCAGGAGCGGCGGATGCGCCTCGGCACCCGCTTCCGCGAGGAACTCATCAAGCACCAGGACGAGTTCCTCCAGATGCTGGTCGCCGAGTCCCACCCGGTGAAGCTGGCCCGCTGGGAACTGAGCTGCCTGCTCCAGATCTACGCCCCCGGCAGCCTGCGCTGGTACACCAAGCAGATGCGGGTCGAGAAGGAGTACGGCGGCCGCAAGCTGATCCTGCAACGCCAGCCGGACGGCGTGGTGGCCTTCAACCCGCCCCAGAACGCCCCGCTGCCCAGCGCCGCGCTGTCCGTCCTCGCCCTGATGGCCGGCAACGCCGTCGTCGTCCGGGCGCCGCGCAGCATCGCGCTGTCCACCATGTGGCTGCTGCGGGACATCGTGGCGCCGCTCCTGGAGGAGTTCGACGCCCCGCCGGGCGTCCTGAACGCGGTGTGCTCCAACCCCAAGCAGACCCTGGACCGGTGGGTCGCCGACCCGCTGATCAACGACATCTTCTACATCGGCGGCAGCCAGGAAGGCCTCCGCTTCGAGCAGGCCTGCGTGGCCAACGGCAAGAAGCCGATCCTCGAACTGGCCGGCAACGACGGCATCGTGGTGTGGAAGGACGCCGACGTGAAGTGGGCGGCCGAGGCGATCACCGAGTCGTTCTTCGGCTCCGGCCAGATCTGCATGGTCCCCAACTACGTACTGGTCCACCCGGCGGTCGCGGACGCCCTCATCGCCGAGGTCAAGGAGCAGGTCAAGGCCATCAAGCCGGGCTACCCCGAGGAGGAGGACGTCCTGCTCTCCCCGGTGCGCCGCAGCGAGCGCTTCTTCCGGCTGCTCCGCCAGGCCCTGGACAACGGCGCCGAGCTGGTCACCGGCGGCAACCGCACCGAACTCGACGGCACCCCGTCCGAGACCGGTGTCTTCCTCCAGCCCACCGTCGTACGCGTCGACGGCCTGGACCGCGCCCGCACCTACGACGTGGTGCGCGAGGAGACGTTCTTCCCGCTGATCCCCGTCATCGTGCCGGAGGCCGACAACGACGACGCCCTGCTTGAGGACTTCCTCAGGTTCGTCAACTCCAACGAGTACGGGCTGCGCAACTCCCTCTGGTCGCGCTCCGACCACGTCATCGACACCTTCGTGCGCCGCGTCGTCAACGGCGGCCTGCTGAAGGTCAACGACTCCCACATCGGCTTCCTGCCCTATCTGCCCAGCCACGGCGGCACCGGCCGCACCGGCGGCGCCTTCGGCGAGGCCAACTACCCGATGCTCAAGACGTCCCACGTGCAGGGCGTCAGCATCGCCCGTGACGTCAGCCCCTACGAGGCGGTCTTCGGCGCCTTCGACGACTGAACAGCTTCCACTCCCCTCTCCTTCGGAGGTTCTGACGTGCGTTCCCTCGATGTCGCTCGGGCCGTCTGCGAGCGCTACCACCCCGGCCTGCTCAAGGAGTTGGAGCAGATCCCGTACACCGAGCGGGAGAAGCCCGGCAGCCCGATCATCGACCTCTTCCGTATCCACGGCGGTGTCGGCCTGCTGATCCCCGAGAAGTTCGGCGGCCACGGCGCCGCCCCGCTGGACGCCCTCCACACCCAGCTGGCCCTCGGCTCCCTCTCGCCGTCCCTCGTCGCGGCCGTGTCCATGCACCACTTCACCGTCGCCATGCTCTACTCGCTGGCCATCGCCAAGGGCCGGCTCACCGACGCGCAGAACGATCTGCTGCGCCGGGTCGTCCCCGACCAGCTGGTGATGGCCTCCGGCTGGGCCGAGGGCCGCACCGAGCAGAACATCCTCACCCCGTCGGTGACCGCACGCCCGGTCGAGGGCGGCTACCTCCTCTCGGGTGCCAAGAAGCCGTGCAGCCTGTCCCATTCGATGAGCCTGCTCACCGCGAGCATCGCCATCCACGGCCTGGAGGGCGACCCCGAACTGGCGCTCGCCCTGGTGCCCGCCGACGCGCCCGGTCTGACCGTCCGCCCCTTCTGGGGCAACGAGCTGCTCGCCGGGGCGGAGAGCGACGAGGTGCTCCTGGAGGACGTCTTCGTACCGAAGGACATGGTCGTACGCGCCGGGGCGGACGATCCGCGCCGCCTCGACGACCTCCAGACGGCCGGGTTCGTCTGGTTCGAGATGCTCATCACCGCCGGATACCTGGGAGGCGCGGCCGCCCTGGTCGAGCAGGTCCAGGAGCGGGAGCGCGGCAGCGTCCAGGAGCGGGCCGCCCTCGCGGTCGAGCTGGAGGCCGCCGTGGCGCTGCTCGAAGGCGTGGCCCGCGCGATCGGTCCCGAGCCGGGCGACGAGGCGTCGGTGGCCCGGGTGCTCGTCGCCCGCTACGCCGTGCAGAACGCGCTGCCCCGCATCACCTCGCACTCCCTCGAACTGCTGGGCGGCCTGGACTTCATCCGCTCCTCCGGCCACGCCCTGGAGGCGGCCGCGTCCACCGCGCTCGCCTTCCACCCGCCCGGCCGGGGCGCCGCCGCCGAGCCGCTCCTTCGCTACTTCGACGGCGGCCCGCTGGTCCTCGCCTGACCCGCAGCCCCGACCGCACCTGCTTTTTTTGGAGTGAGTGAACCGTGACCGTAATCCAGGAAAACCCGGCGTCCGCGGGCCCCTCGGCCTCCGCGGCCGACACCGAGGCGGAGGTCCTCGGCCTGTACCGCGCCCATCTCAGCAAGGGCCGGGCCACCCTCGCCGAACTCTTCGGCAGCCATATGGAGGTGGCCTCCGAAGGCGCCTGGCTCACCACCAGCGACGGCGAGCGCTTCCTCAACGCCGGCGGCTACGGCGTCTTCATCATGGGCGCCCGCCACCCCATCGTGATGGAGGAGGTGGAGCGCCAGCTGCGTACGCACCCCACCGCCACCCGCATCCTCCTGGAGCCGACGGTGGCCCGCGCCGCCGAGGCCCTGGTCTCCGTGATGCCGGAGGGCCTGGACCGC
Organism: Streptomyces sp. NRRL S-920; assembly: GCF_000717945.1. NCBI lineage: Bacteria > Bacillati > Actinomycetota > Actinomycetes > Kitasatosporales > Streptomycetaceae > Streptomyces > Streptomyces sp. NRRL S-920. The sequence continues at coordinate 15,335 of NZ_JODF01000057.1, read as the reverse complement.
GTGCACTTCGCGCTGTCCGGCGCCGAGGCCGTGGAGACCGGCCTGAAGCTGGCCCGCGCCGGCGGCTACAAGCGGACCGTCTCGATGCGGGGCGGCTACCACGGCAAGACGCTCGGCGCCCTGTCCGCCACCGCGAAGGAGGTCTACCAGAAGCCGTTCCGGCCGCTGATACCCGACTTCGAGCACCTGCCGTTCGGTGACGCCGACGCCCTGGAGGCCACGCTTGCCGCCCACCCCGGCGAGGTCTGCGTCATCCTGGAGCCCGTCCAGGGCGAGGGCGGCGTCATCATGCCGCCCAAGGGCTATCTGAAGCGGGTCGAGGAACTGGTCCGCGAGCACGACGGGTTCCTGATCCTCGACGAGGTGCAGTCCGGCTTCGGCCGCCTCGGCGAGTGGTGGGGCGCCGACATCGAGGGCGTACGCCCCGACGTACTGCTCGCGGGCAAGGCGCTCGGCGGCGGTGTGCTGCCGGTCTCAGCGGCGATCGCCACCCGCAAGGCGTTCCGCCCCTTCGACAAGGACCCCTACGTCCACACCGCCACCTTCTCCGGGCAGCCCGTCCTGATGGCTGCGGTGCAGGGCGCGGTGCGGGCCATGAAGGAGGAGCGCCTGGTCACCCGGGCCACCGACCTGGGCGCCGTGCTGCTGCCGCGGATCGCCGAGATCGCGTACCGCAACATCCCCGAACTCGTCGTCGACGTACGCGGTCAGGGGCTGCTCATCGGCGTGGAGCTGGTCGAGGCGGGCCTCGCCGGCGAACTGCTGATCGAACTCTTCAACCACGGGGTGGTCGCCAACCACTCCATGAACGGCAGCTCGGTGGTGCGGTTCACACCGCCCGCCGTCCTCAGCGACACCGATGTGGAGTTCCTCCTCAACTCCTTCGACCTGGCCACCCGCGACCTCGTGCGCGGCGCGGCCACCATGCCGGAAGGCGGTAACTGATCGTGCGGCACGTTGAACTGGAAGCAGTGGTCCCCGCGGAGCAGGTCTCGACGGTCTTCGACGCCGTGATGCGCTGGGAGAAGTACCCGGACCTGGCCCCTCACGTGAACTCCACCACGGTGCACGCCACCCTGCCCGAGACCCGGTGCAGTTCCAGCTGGGAGCTGCACTTCCGCAGCGGCCTGCTGCGCTGGACCGAGGACGACACCTTCCTGCCGGAGCAGGGCGAGATCCGCTTCGAGCAGTCCGACGGCGACTTCGACTCCTTCACCGGCGTCTGGTCGCTGACGCAGGACGGCGACGACGTCGCGGTCCGCTTCGACGCCGAATTCGACTTCGGCATCCCGAGCCTGGAGGGCATCCTCGACCCGATCGCCGAGCGGGTCGTCAAGGAGACCGTCGCCTGGGCGCTGACCGGCCTGTTCCCGAAGACGCGGATCGCGGGCGGCCTCGAACTGTCCCAGCCGGCCGCCGTCGGCGCCTGAGACCTTAGCCAGGAGCTGACCATGGACCAGGCCAATCCCTTCGAGACGCCGAAGACCTTCTCCCTGCACCGCGCCGAGTACCTGGTGGGCTTCGCGGTCACCACCGGGCTGCTCATCGCGCACCTCGGCGACATCCGCTGGATCCCGGCGGTCGCCCTCTTCCTCTACATCGACCTGATCGGCTACATCCCCGGCGCGATCGCCTTCAAGCGCAGCGGCGGGAAACCGATCTCCAAGGTGTACTACGTCCTCTACAACGTGATGCACAGCCTCATCACCCAGGCCGTGGTGGCCGCGCTGTGGTGCTGGCTGATCGGTCCCGAGTGGGCGCTGCTGGTGCTGCCCTTCCATCTCTTCGGCGACCGCGGCCTGTTCGGCAACTTCATGAAGTCGTTCGCGCTGCCCTTCGAGCCGGTGCGGCAGAACGGCTATCTGCGGCTCCTGGACGACCTCGGCGTCGCCCACCCCAAGCCGGCCGGCCACGCGCAGGACCCGGAGCCGGTCGGACACGTCGCCAAGCCGCCGCGGCCCGCGGCCCGGGCCCGTGAGGAGGCCCTGCGATGAGCACACTCACCCCGCTGCGCCGCCCGGTGCGCCAGGACCCGGCGGAGCGGCGCCGGGCGCTGTACCACCTGGCGTCGCCGGTGTCGGTGCTGACCGTCGGCCACGCCGGACAGCTGCACGGCACCACGGCGAGCACGGTCACCCTCGTCTCGCGCGAGCCCCTGCTGATCGGGGTCGCGCTGCGGCCCGGCTCGTCGTTCGCGCGGCTCGCCGCGGCCGAGGGACGGTTCGTCGTCAACGTACTGGACGGCGGGCAGGGCGATCTGGCGCGGTGGTTCGCGGACAGCTCGCGCCCCGACGGCAGCGCGCAGTTCGACGGCGTGCCCTGGACGGCCGACTCCTACGCCGGCGCCCCCCGGCTGACCGAGGCGCTCGCCCACTACTCCTGCCGGCTCCACTCCTCGCACCGGGCGGGCGACGGCGAGGTGCTGCTCGGCTACGTCGTGCGCGCCACCGCCGAGAGCCGCCCCCCGCTGTTCAGCTACGCGGGCGGCCTCGTCGCGGGCTCCCTGCGTCCCGCCCGTACCACGAAGGAGACGTCGGCATCATGACCGGTTCTGTGGCCCCCGAGGCCGACTGGGACAAGGCGCCAGGGCTGCTCGACGGCGCGAAGGAACTCACCCTCGGCCCCAACGACTGCGACCTCGCCTACTGGTTCACCTCCGTCGCCCAGGGCACCCTGCGCGACCGCGGCGCGACCGGGCACCACGAGCGGGCGACGGTCCCCGACTTCCTGAAGGCGCCGGGACCGCTGCGCGACGCGCTGGTCCTGGAGTTCGGCTTCCGCGGTCTGTCCGAGGAGATCGCCACCCGCCTGCTCGGCCACTACGTGGCGCTCGCCCCGGGCGTGCCCGAGATGGAGTTCTACGCCACCCAGCTCATCGACGAGGCCCGGCACGCCCGCGTCTTCCGCAACCACCTGGTGGAGCTGGGGCACCCCGCGGACACGCTCCTCAAGGACATCGACGAGATGGCCGCGGACTACCGCGAGCGGGTCCTGGACCCGGTGGTCGACTTCACCCTCGACATCGTCCGCGACCAGGGCGACTTCGCGGGCGGCGTCGCCGTCTTCGCCATCGTCATCGAGGGGGTGCTCGCCCCGGCCGCCGAGCTGAGCGAGCGCAAGTGGACGCCGCTCTCCCCGGCCACCGGGGAGATCTCGCGCGGCACCGCCATCGACGAGATCCGCCATCTGACCGTGGCGAGCACCATCCTGCGCGACCACGTGATCGCCCACCCCGAGTACCGTCCGCGCCTGATGGAGATCCTGCGGGCCGGGGTGAGGCTCTGGGACGAGATCCCCGACCGGGAGTTCGTCATCCACCGCGAGGAACTGTTCCAAAAGGGCATGGCCGACCACGCCGACAAGATCGGCGACTACGAGATCTGGCCCGGCGTGCGGATGCTCGACACCACGCCCGAGCAGCGCTACGACATGGCCGAGCAGTGGACCGACGAGATGGCCGAGTCCCGTATGGCGTACATGGGGCTGCCCGTCGAGGTCCTCAGCAGCCCGGCCGAGGGCCACAGCAGTCCGGAGCCGGGCGCATGAGCGGCGCGGCCCGGCCGCTCGGCCGGTCGGCGGTGGTCTGCGGCATCGGCTCGTACGTGCCGCCGGACAAGGTGACCAACGACGAGCTGTCGCGGCGTCTGGACACCTCCGACGCGTGGATCCGCTCCCGCACCGGAATCGCCGAGCGCTACGTGGTCTCCCCCGGCACCGCCACCTCCGATCTGGCGGTGGAGGCCGGTCTGCGCGCCCTGAAGTCGGCGAGCACCGAGCAGGTGGACGCCCTCGTCCTGGCCACCACCACCCCCGACCAGCCGTGCCCGGCGACCGCGCCGACGGTGGCGGCGCGGCTCGGTCTCGGCCAGGTCGCGGCGTTCGACGTGGCGGCCGTCTGCTCCGGTTTCCTCTACGGGCTCGCCACCTCCTCCGGGCTCATCGCCTCCGGGCAGGCGGAGCGGGTGCTGCTTGTGGCGGCCGACGCCTTCACGACCATCATCAACCCCGAGGACCGCACCACCGCGGTGATCTTCGCGGACGGCGCGGGGGCCGTGGTCCTGCGCGCCGGGGACGCGGGGGAACCGGGCGCCGTCGGGCCGATGGTCCTCGGCAGCGACGGCGAGCTGAGCCACCTCATCGAGGTACCGGCCGGCGGCTCCCGGCAGCGCTCGGCGGGCACCCCGCCCGAGCCCGGCGACCAGTACTTCCGGATGCTCGGCCGCGACACCTACCGGCACGCGGTGGAGCGGATGACCGCCACCTCGCAGGAGGCGGCCGAGCTGGCCGGCTGGCGGCTCGACGACGTGGACCGGTTCGCGGCCCACCAGGCGAACGCCCGCATCCTCGACTCCGTCGCGGAGCGGCTGGGCATCCCCGCCGAGCACCAGCTCAGCAACATCGAGCAGGTCGGCAACACCGGCGCCGCCTCGCTCCCCCTGCTCCTGTCCCAGTCCGCCGCCGACGGCCGCCTCACGGCCGGGCACCGGGTGCTGCTGACCGCGTTCGGCGGCGGGCTCTCCTGGGGGGCCGCGACGCTCGTCTGGCCCGAAGTGCAGTCCGTCTGACGCCTGCCGGCGCCGGGCGGTACCTCCTCAAGACCCGTACGCCGAAAAGACCCGTACGCCGAACGGCGCGTACGCCTTCCGAAAGGGATCGTCATGCTGGAGCAGCTCAAGGAAATCCTGTCCAACAAGCTCAAGGTGTCCCCCGAGGCCATCACCCCGGAGGCCACCAGGGATGACATCGAGCTGGACTCGCTCGCCGTGGTGGAGCTGTCGCTGCTGCTCAAGTCCGAACTGGACATCGACGTCAGCGACGACGACCTCCTGGAGGCCGAGACCGTGGCCGACATGGTGGAACTCATGGAGAAGAGGAGCGCGAAGGTCTGATGGCCGGCATCGACATCGCCGTCACCGGGCTCGGCCTCGTCACCCCGGGCGGCATCGGGGTCGGGCCGAGCTGGGCGGCGGTCTGCGAGGGCCGGTCGGGCGCGGCGTTCGATCCCGTACTGGCGGACAATCCGGTGCGGATCTCCTGCCGTGTGCCCGGCTTCGACCCCGAAGCCCTGTTGACGGCCCGCCGGGCCCACCGCCTGGACCGGTTCGTGCAGTTCGCGCTCGTCGCCGCGCGCGAGGCCATCAACGACGCCGGGCTCGACCCGCTGACCTGGGACGGTGCCCGGGTCGGGGTGGTGCTCGGCTGCGCGGACGGCGGCCCCGGCACGGTCGAGGAACAGCACCACGCGCTACGGGAGAAGGGCGCCGACCGGGTCTCGCCGCTGCTGCTGCCCATGCAGCTGCCGAACATGCTGGCCGGTCAGACGGCCATCGAGTTCGGGGCGACGGGACCCAACCTCGTGGTGGCCACCGCCTGCGCGTCCGGGGCGACGGCCATCGGCACGGCACGGGACCTGCTCGCGCTCGGCCGCTGCGATGTCGTCCTGGCGGGCGGCAGCGAGGCCATGATCACGCCGTTGGTGATGGCCGGGTTCGCGCAGATGGGCGCCCTGTCCCGGCGCGAGGACGACCCGACGCGCGCGTCACGTCCCTTCGACGCCGACCGGGACGGCTTCGTCGCGGGCGAGGGCGCCGGGATCCTCGTCATGGAACGCGTCGAGGACGCCCGGGCCCGCGGGGCGCACCAGCACGGCCGGATCATCGGCTACGGCGCCACCGCGGACGCCCATCACATGACGTCGCCTCATCCGGACGGCGCCGGGGTGGAGGCGGCGGTCCGCGCGGCCCTCGCCGACGCGGGCGCTGATCCGGACGACGTACAGCATGTGAACGCGCACGGCACCTCGACGCCGCTCAACGACGTCGCCGAGGCGAGGATGATCAAACGGACCCTCCAGGGGGATCCGCTGGTCACCTCGACCAAGGGCGTGACCGGGCATCTGCTCGGCGCGGCGGGCGCGGTGGAGGCGGCGTTCACGCTGCTGAGCATCGAGCACGAACTGGTGCCGCCCATCGCCAACCTGGTCATGCCGGACGCGGAGGTCGACGTCAAGCTCGCGTACTCGGCGACCTCCATGCCCATCGATCTGGCGCTCAGCAATTCCTGCGGGTTCGGCGGTCAGAACACCGTCCTGGCCCTCGCCCCCGCGTGAGCACCGGAGCGGACCCGCTCCCATCCCGCCCCCGATCCCTGCCCCGGGCAGGAGCCGCAGCCGCCCCTCGCCAGGGGGGCGGCTCGGCGTATCTCCTCCGCCCCGCACCCCAGACCCCAGACCCCAGACCCCAGGAGAAGCCATGCACGATCCGCGCGAACTGATCGCGTCCGGGCCCGAGGCGGTACGGCGTCTCGCCCGCCGCCGCCACGATCTCGACGTGGCCGCGCTCGACGCGGCCCACCGCGGCCGGGCCGACGCCCAGGCCGAAGTGACCCGGCTGCGCACCGAGATGAACCGCGCGGCCCGCGAGCGCACCCCCGGGCCGCCCTCCGAACAGGACAAGGAGGCCGCCCGCGCGCTGCGCGCCGAGGTCCAGCGGGCGGAGGCGGCCGCCAAGGAGGCGGGCAGGAACCTCGCCGACCTGGTCCTCGCCGTCCCCAACATCCCGCTGGACTCGGTGCCGGACGGCGACTCCGAGAAGGAGGCGGTGGAGATACGCCGGGGCGGCCCGCCCCCGTGCGAGGCGGACGGCTCCCGCCACCACGCCGACATCGGCGAGCGGCTCGGCATCCTCGACGGCAAGGCGGCGGCCCGGCTCTCCGGCGCCCGCTTCACCGTGAGCCGCGGCCCCGGGGCCCGCCTCGAACGCGCCCTCGCCGACTTCTTCCTCGACCTGCACACGGGCGAGCACGGCTACACCGAGCACTCCGTGCCGTTCCTGGTCAACCGCGACACCATGACGGGCACCGGCCAGCTCCCCAAGTTCGCGGAGGACCTGTTCGCCACGCAGGTCGGCGACCGCGAGCTGTTCCTGATCCCCACTGCGGAGGTCCCGCTCACCAACCTGCTCGCGCAGCAGACCCTGGACGCCCGCGAGATGCCGTACGCGTTCACGGCCCGCACCCCGTGCTTCCGCGCCGAGGCCGGGGCGTACGGCAGGGACACCAGGGGCATCCTGCGACTGCACCAGTTCGAGAAGGTGGAACTGGTGCGTGTCTGCGCCCTTGAGGACGCCCCCGCGCAGCTGGAGCTGATGCTGGAGCACGCGGAGGAGTGCCTGCGCCGCCTCGAACTCTCCTACCGCGTCGTGCAGTTGCCCGCCGGGGATCTCGGCTTCTCGGCCCGTTCGACCTACGACATCGAGGTGTGGCTGCCGGGCAGCGGCTCCTATCGTGAGATCTCCTCGGTCTCCGACTGCGGCACCTTCCAGGCCCGCCGCGCCGGCATCCGGTGCCGCACGGCGGACGGCCGCAAGGAGTACGCGGCGACCCTCAACGGCTCGGCGCTGCCGATCGGCCGCACGGTGGCGGCCCTCCTGGAACAGGGCGCCCGGCCGGACGGTTCGGTGGAGCTGCCCGAGGCGCTCATCTCGTACACGGGGTTCCGCCGGATCCTGCCGGATGGTGCGACGGAGTGACCGAGGGCTGTCGCCGGGCGTATGACGGAGGGGGAGTTCAGGTGCCGGGCACCTGAACTCCCCCTCCGTCGTGCGCCCGCGGGTCACGCGCCCATCATGTGCGCCCCGCCGTCCACGTGGACGATCTCGCCCGTGGTGCGCGGGAAGAGGTCGGAGAGGAGGGCGACGATGCCGCGGGCCGCGGGGTCCGGGTCGGTGAGGTCCCAGCCCGCCGGGGCGCGGGTGTGCCAGTCGTCCGCCAGTTCGGAGAAGCCCGGGATGGACTTGGCGGCCATGGAGCGCAGCGGGCCCGCGGCGACGAGGTTGCAGCGGATGCCGCGGGGGCCGAGGTCGCGGGCGAGGTAGCGGCTGGTGGACTCCAGGGCCGCCTTGGCCACACCCATCCAGTCGTACTTGGGCCAGGCGACCGTGGCGTCGAAGGTGACGCCCACCACCGAGCCGCCGCGCGGTTCGAGGAGCGGCAGACAGGCGGTGGTCAGGGACTTCAGGGAGTACGCGGAGACGTGCACGGCGCTCGATACGTCCTGCCAGGTGCCGTCGAGGAAGTGGAAGGCGCCGGGCGGGCCGTAGGCGATGGAGTGCACGACGCCGTCCAGGCCGTCGACGTACTCACCCAGACGGCCGGCGAGCCCGTCCAGGTGCTCCTGGTCGGTGACGTCCAGTTCGACGACCGGGGCGGGCTTGGGCAGCAGGGCCGCGGTGCGCTCGATCAGGGAGAGCCGCCCGAAGCCGGTCAGCACGACCTCGGCGCCCTCCAGTTGGGCCAGGCGCGCCGCGTGGAAGGCGATGGACGCCTCGGTGAGGACGCCGGTCACCAGGACGCGCTTGCCCGCGAGCAGGCCGCTCATGACGCCACCGCCTGCGGCAGGGAGGCGACGAGGGCGGAGTCGTGCGGGAGCGCGCCGAGGGCGGTGGCGCCGCCGGGTGAGCCGATCTCCTCGAAGAAGACGGCGTTGGAGCCGCGGTGGTCGCCCCAGTCGGCGGGTACGTCGTCCTCGAAGTAGATGGCCTCCACCGGGCAGACGGGTTCGCAGGCGCCGCAGTCCACGCATTCCTCGGGGTGGATGTAGAGGGCGCGGCCGCCTTCGTAGATGCAGTCCACGGGGCATTCGTCGATGCAGGACTTGTCCTTCACATCGGCGCAGGGCTGGGCGATGACGTAGGCCATGCGGTTTCCTCCTTCACGTGAGGGGGGCGGTGGGGTCGGGGGTGCTCGCGCGGTCGACCGGGACGCCGGTGGTGCGTTCGCCCAGGGTGAGGACGGTGACGGCGAGCGCGGCCATCACGGTGGCGATGACACCGAACAGCGCGCCTGGCCCGTACGACTGGAGGACCGGGAGCAGGACGAACGGCAGCGCGGCGGCGCTGAGTTTGGACAGGGAGTACGCCGCGCCGGACGCGGCCGCGCGGATGGCGGTCGGGTACTGCTCGGCGAGGTAGACGTGCGAGACGCTGGAGAAGAGGTTGCTGAACACCGTGTAGGCGAAGCCGTAGACCATGATGACCGTCGGCGAACCCGCGTAGCTGAAGCCGAGCCCGGCCACGACCATCGCGCCCGCCGACGCGACCACCAGCTTCTTGCGCTCGACGCGGTCGATGATGGGCAGGGCGAGCGCGGAGCCCACGGGGTAGCCGAGGAAGCAGACGGCGGTGAAGCCGATGCCGGCGACGATCCCGTACCCCTTGGCGGCGAGGATCTGCGGGGCGAGCGTGCCGAAGCCGTAGTAGCCGACCGTCGACAGCGCGCAGAAGATCCACAGCATGGTGGTGCGGCGCCGCAGGTGGGGCTGGAAGATGTCCCGCAGCCGGGTCGCGGGGGCGGGCCCCTTGGCGGCGGCGTGCGCGAGGTCGCCCTCCGGCGCGGCCGGGGCCCCGCCGGGGACCTCCGCCTCCATGCGGGCGACCAGCGCCTCCGCCTCGTCCTCGCGGCCGACCGCCGCCAGCCAGCGCGGGGACTCGATAAGACGCCTGCGCAGCACCCACACCACGGCCGAGCCGAGCGCCCCGATCACGAAGAGCCAGCGCCAGCCGTCGATGCCGAACGGGGTCAGCGGGACGAGCCACAGCGCGGCGAAGCCCACGGCGGGCACCCCGCAGAAGGCGAGCGTGTACGCCCAGGCGATGAACCGGCCGCGCTTCCTCGCGGGCAGCACGTCCGACAAGTAGCAGTCGGAGAGGGACTGTTCGGCGCCGATGCCGATGCCGGCGAAGAACCGGGTCGCGATCAGACAGGCCGCGTTCGGCGAGAAGGCGCCGAGCAGCGAGAAACCGGAGTAGATCGCGAGGTTGATCAGGAACGCCCGGCGCCGCCCGTACCGGTCGGCGATCTTGCCGAGTACCAGCGAGCCGATGAACTGGCCGATGAAGGCGGAGGCGAGGACGAGCTTCAGCTCGGTGGCGCCGAAGGCGAAGTCGTTCTGGAGGACCTTGGCGATGGTGCCGGAGAGGTTGTTCTCGAACGTGTCGAAGAGCAGCCCGACGCCGATGACCGCGGTGACGCTGCGGTGGGTCGGGGTGATCGGCATCCGGTCGAGCCGGACGCCGATCGAGGCACCCGGGGAGGCGGCGCTTGGGGCCGCCGGTCTGGTGGCGGTGTGGACCATCAGGCGGCCCGCTCGATGTGCGCGTCGACCTCGCCGCGGCGGACGGGTGCGCTGACCTCGTGCAGATAGGAGGCGACCTCGCGGTAGGAGGCCCAGAAGCCGACCTCGTGGTACGGGACGCCGCGCTCGGCGCAGTACTCGCGGGTCAGTTCGCGGGCCCGCCCCAGGTTCTTCTGCGGCATGGCCGGGAACAGGTGGTGCTCCACCTGGTAGTTGAGGCCCCCGTACAGGAAGTCGATGAACCAGGAGGGCCGGATGTTGCGGGAGGTCAGGACCTGGCGCTCCAGCCAGTCCAGGGTCTCCTCGTCACCGTCGCGCACGTCCATGCCCTTGTGGTTCGGGGCGAAGATCATGCCGAAGTAGACGCCGAGGGTGGCCTGCTGGACCAGGATGAAGGTGACCGCGAGGACCGGCGACAGGACGGTGAAGACGCAGGTCAGATAGATCGCGGCACGCGCGAGGAGCAGGGTGGACTCCAGGACGGGACGCTTGGTGAGGCCCTGGGCGATCGACTTCACGGCCGTCTTGTGCATCTTGAACGACTCGAGGACGAGCAGCACGAAGAACAGGACGCTCTGGTAGCGCACGATGAAGCGCTGGACGCCGGTGCGGGTCGCGTACTGCTTGATGTCGAAGATCGCGGTGCGCCGGCCGATGTCCGGGTCCATGTCCAGGTGGTTGGGGTTGCTGTGGTGGCGGTTGTGGTGGTTGACCCACCAGCCGAAGCTGACCCCGTTGACGAAGTTGGCGTGGAAGTAGCCGACCGCGGAGGCGGCCCGCTTGTCGCGGAACATCGCCTTGTGGCCCGCGTCGTGCCACATGAAGGAGGACTGGCCGCCGCAGAGGCCCATCCACACCGCCACGACGAGCTGCCACCACGAGTCGCCCAGCAGGAAGAACGCGGTGAGCCCAGCCACCAGCAGCGTGGTGTTCCGGGTGAGGCGCCCGATGTAGTACCGCGGGTCGAGGTCGAGCAGCCCCTCCGCCTTGACGCGTTTGAGCAGCTCGGAGAAGGTCGCGGATGCCCCGGTGCGCTGCGGGGCTGCGGTGCGCTGCGGGGCTGCGGTGCGCTGAGAAACAGCGGGGCGCTGAGAAACAGCGGGGCGCTGCGGGTCGACGGCGACACCGGTCTCTTGGACGTACGGACGCTGCATACGAAGCTCTCCTCGGAAGAAGTGCCCGAACCGGGCGGCGGCGCCCGCCCGGCGTCGGGTATCCCACCGGACGGACGCCGGGCGAACGTGTGTGCAGCGTTCCGTGAGGCACTGATGTGGCGCTGATGCTGGACTGATCGGCGCTGTTCAGTGCCGCTCGGCCTCGCTCCGCGCCGGTTCAGGCCGCGGGGCCGGGCTCGGCCCGCAGCAGGGCGTCCAGGTCGCGGACCACGGCGTCCGCGGCGCGGGCCACGTCCTCGTCGTCGGGGGCGGCGATGACACCCATGAGCTGTTCCACCATGGCGTGCTTGAGCGTGTCGATGGTCTCCGCGTTGCCACTCATCGTCTTTCACTCCTGTCGGTCGGTTGCGGTTTACGCCTGCCTGACGGCACCTCAGAAGGCGTTGCACGCACGGAAGATGTGCGCGAAGGACGCCAGGGAGGCGGGTCCGTCGAAGGCCACGTACTCCGGGATGGTCGCGTCGGGCGCCCACTTGTGCTTGTACGAGAGCTGCGTCTGGGCCGGGTAGAGCGCGGCGCCCTCGGCCCACAGGGCGTGCATCAGCCACTGGAACGCCGGGCTGTGGCCGTCCAGTTCGTGCTCGGCGTCCAGGCCCGTGAAGGGCGTGAAGCCGAAGTGCAGCCACGGGACGCCCTCGCCGCGGAACACCTCGATGGCGTGCGCGTTGATGGCCTCCATCAGGCCCGGCGACCCGTCCGGCACGCGCCGGCTCAGGTCGTGCATCCACCCGGCGCGGCTGCCGAAGACCGGGGAGTACGAGATGTAGGCGACCGGCGCCCCGGCGATCGTGCCGACGAAGAGCCGCCGGTGCTGCTGCGCCTCGCCGCCGATCTCGCCGACGAGGAACTCCAGTGGGCGGGCCGCTCCCTTGCTGGACAGCCAGGCGCCGTCGATGGTCTCCAGCGCCTCCCGCCAGGCGTCCGCCTCGACCTCCTGGATCTGGAGGCCGTTGCGGTAGGCGCGGGAGATCTTGTTGCGCAGCTGCATGAAGCGGGTGCCACGCAGGGTGAACTCGGCCAGGCTCACCGCCCAGGAGGCGCCGATCTGGTTGACGGTGAACCCGCGCCGCGCGTAGCGCGCGGCGTCGTCGCGCTGGAGTTGGACGCCTACGTGGGTCAGCCCCTGCTCCCCCGCATGGCGCCGGAAGCCGTCGAGGAGGGTGTCGTAGTCGTCGGGGGCGGCGAAGGGCCCGCCGAACTGGACGGCGAACCGGCCGGTCCTGCGGTAGATGACGACGCCGTCCGTTCCCGGCAGCGTGAAGGTGCTGTTGCCACTGTTCAGCGCGAGGAACGCGCTGGGATTCTCGGCCCGCGTATGGGTGCGAACAGCCTGGAGAATCGGGTTTTCCACTACGGTCACGGTCATGATCCGTTTCCCTTTCGGAAGCCGTTGCGGTCGAGGAGAGTAGAGCACCGCCGCCCCTTTCATGGGAAGGGCGTAAAGCTCACACCGAAGGTGTACGGCAGGAGGCGTGACGGCATGTCAGAGAGGCGTCAGCACGCCGTCAGAAGTGCCTGGCAATGTTGTTCTCGTGAACGGCACGGGAAACCGGGCCGGGAACACGGAGAGGTGCCCGGAGTGGTTTATCGGGGATCTCGGGCTCACGCTCAAGGTCGGGTCGCTCGCGGCCCACGCAGGTTCGAATCCTGCCCTCTCCGCAGGCACAGAACACCGTGCCCGTACAGGCACGGAACACCGTGCCCGTACCACCAGGAGAGGTGCCCGGAGTGGCTTATCGGGGATCTCGGGCTCACGCTCAAGGTCGGGTCGTCCGCGGCCCACGCAGGTTCGAATCCTGCCCTCTCCGCCACTGGAACAGTGACTTCCACATCCACTTCGCCGGGCCTCCCCCGCCCCGGTGAAGCGACCGCCCCGGCGCCCCGCGACAGCGGCAAGGCCTGCCGGGGCGGGCTTGCGTCCGGCGGACGCGCCTCTCTTCTTCTGGACGGAGCAGCAGGTCAGAGCCGCTTTCGCGGATCCGATACGCCTCGTTCAAAAAAATACCTTCCCAAAGGAATGATACCGTGAGAGGGTCTTCGCCGGAAGGAGGCAGAGGGTGCGCCCCCTGTCTCCCCAGGTCGGGGACGCCCAGAGATCGCCACGCCGACCTCCACCCGCGGGCCCCCACACCGCAGCACCGATGGCCCTGGCGACCCGGAAGGTGAACCACCCCGACGTTGCAGCAACGAAAGCCAAGGGGGAAACGGCATGCTGAGCTTTTCGATTCTCGGAGCACTGCAAATCCGCACCGCGTCAGGATTCGCGGAGATCTCGGGAGATCTCCAGCGCAACCTCATCCAGACGCTGCTCGTCAGCGAGGGCCGCCCGATCTCGGGCGAGAGCCTCGTTGAAGAAATGTGGGGCGACTGCGTCCCGGACAAGCAGGCCAATGCTCTCCAGGCTCACATCAGCCGACTCCGCCGCAAACTGAAGAGCCTGGAACCCGATCTCGCCGTGTCCCGGGTGACCATTCACCCCTCCGGATACCGGCTCACCATCCACGAGGGCGAATTCGACGCGGCGGAATTCACCAAGTCGGTCCGGCAGGCCGAGGCCGCGGGCGCGGCCGACCCCGGCGCCACGGCGGAACTGCTCGGCCGGGCGCTCGCCCTGTGGCGCGGCCCCGTCTTCGGCGACTTCCCCGGCGGCACCATCTGCCAGCTCGCCTGCGCGCGTTACGAGGAGTACCGCATGCGCGCCATGGAACTGCGTTTCGAGGCGGAGCTGCGGCTCGGGCACCACGCCGCGATGCTCGCCGAACTCCACGAGGCGCACAGCAACCACCCGCTGCGGGAACGCTTCTGCGAGCAGCTGATGGTCGCCCTCTACCGCTCCGGGCGGCAGGCCGACGCGCTCAACGTCTACCGCGCCATGCGCCGGCACCTCTCGGACGAGCTGGGCATCGACCCCTCCCCCGCCCTGCGCCAGGTCGAGCACGCGATCCTCGCGCACGACCCCGCCCTGGCCGCGGAGCCCCGCACCCTGCTCCAGCCCGCCTGAGTTTCTGGCCGTCCCCGCACGCGGGATGTCAGCGCCCGGTCAGCGCCAGTTGCCACCATCGGAACGGAAAAGGCGGGCCCCCGCACTCCGCGCGGACCCCCCACACGCGTCCCGCGCGGCGCGCATCGACCCAACAACCGTATCCACCAGGAGATTTCATGACCACGAGCCAGACCTCCGCACGCTTTGGAACCGCGGCCACGAATTCGTCCGCCGCGCGCCCGCTGCGTCTGTTCCTCGGTCTCGACGCCGCCGTCACGGCCGGCAACGGCCTGATCTACCTGATCGCCGCGGGCCCCGTCGGCGACCTCCTCGACATGAACGCCGGGCTGCTGCGCGGGATCGGTGTCTTCCTGACCGTCTACGGCGTGCTCGTCGGCGTCCTCGCCGCCCAGCAGGTGCCGTCCGCCGCCGCCACCAAGATCGTCATCGAGGCCAATCTGCTGTGGGCCCTCGCCAGCGTCGCCACCGCGCTGTTCGGCTGGTTCGACCCGAACACGATCGGCACGGTGTGGATCCTCATGCAGGCCGCTGTCGTCGGCGGGTTCGCCGTGCTCCAGATCAGCGGCCTGCGCAAGCTCACCGACTGAACCGCCCACAGCGTCCCCGGTGACGGCAACCGGTAAGGGGAGAGATGAGACTCCACGTCGCGGAGCTGGCGGCGATCCGGGACCGGGCCCTCGCGGGGCCCGGCGAACCGGCCACCGCCGCTCAGAAGGCCAAGGGCAAGCTCACCGTCCGGGAGCGGATCGCACTGCTCCTCGACGAGGGATCGTTCCGCGAGGTCGAACCCCTGCGCCGACACCGGGCGACCGGTTTCGGCCTGGAGGCGAAGCGCCCGTACACGGACGGCGTCGTCACCGGTTGGGGCACGGTCGAGGGCCGTACGGTCTTCGTGTACGCGCACGATTTCCGGATTTTCGGTGGTGCGCTGGGTGAGGCGCACGCCACGAAGATCCACAAGATCATGGACATGGCCATCGCCGCGGGTGCTCCGCTGGTCTCGCTGAACGACGGCGCGGGGGCC
>NZ_JODF01000056.1:0-40692 GCF_000717945.1 Streptomyces sp. NRRL S-920 | reverse complement strand
TCGATCAGCTGGTGATGCAGGCTTCCCGTCACGCGGGCCTCCTTGAGCAGACGAATGTCGTCTCGCTCAACGAGTCCGAGAAAGTGCAGTTAACAAACCAGCCCTGCTCCGGGTGAGCGGCCACGACCTGAGCGGCCTCGCGGTCCGGGCTGGCGGCCGACGGGCACTTCGGGGTGTGCGTGCACAGCGAGTCCGGCATCCGGGAGGTACCGGTGAGGGACGTCGCGGTCTCGAGCTGGGGGCTGCTTTCCATGGGGCTCTCCTGCGGGGAGGAAGGCGATCCCGGGATTGTCCCGGGCTGGAGACGTGCGAAAAGGCCAGCTGCCCGCCGTGCGGACAGCTGTTGTGCTGCGATGCTGCAGGGCGGGCAGGGAGTTACCTGGGGCTCCCGTCAGGCGGCACGGTTGCGGGCCGCGCGACGCTTGAGGGAGCGGCGCTCCCTCTCGGACAGCCCGCCCCACACGCCAGCGGCCTCGTTCCGCTCCAGCGCGCCCTGGAGGCAGGACTCCATCAGCGGGCAGCGACGGCAGACAGCCTTCGCTTCCTCCTCCTGGAGCAGCGCCGGGCCCGTGTCGCCGATCGGGAAGAAGAGCTCGGGGTCCTCGTCGGCACAGGCCGCGCGGGGGCGCTCGATGACGTCCGTGGTGTCGGCGCCGTAGTAGGGGGTGCGTACGATGGTGCTGTTCATCAGGGCCTCCCAGAAGGTCCGTACGACAGCCCCGGGGGTGCGATCCCTGGGGCTGTTCGCGTTGGTGGCGGCCGGACGGCCGGAGCGAAGGTGAGCTCCCGACGCTCTCCGCCGGCCCCGCCCGTGTGGGCGCGGGGGCGACGGGCAATGCCGGGGGATCGGTCAGCGGCGGTTGTTCTCCGACCGCTTGTTCTGCTCGCTGTTCTTGCGCGAGAGCTCAGCGCGCTCCGCGTCGGTCAGGCTCGTGACGGCGTTCACCGGACCGCCCCCATCTCCGCGAGGGTGCGACGGGCGCGGCGGCCGGCCTTCGCGGCCCGCAGGTCGCCGTCGGCCACCAGGTGGCGGACCAGACGGTGGAAGCTGTCGGTCTCGTCCCGCTCCGGGCCCTTCTGGTTGTCGGCGTCCTCCATGTCGCTATAGAGGCCGTTCGACGGGGCGGGGATCGTACGTGTCATGCTGGGCATCAGGTCCTCCGAGTCAGGTCCTGGACAGTCCGAGGGCTGCAATCCCAAGGGCTGTCGCGATCACTCCCCAGTTGGGGAGCTGACTGCTTGTACGAGCAGCCACGGCCCCGGCCTCCCCTTCGCGGGGTGGCCGGGGCCGTGGTCGTTCGTCCGAAGCAGGTCAGCTCGCGCGGCGCTTGGGGTGCAGCGTCGTGAGCGGCACCGGCGGCGCACCAAGCGGCGCGGCACCGGCGGGCAGCTGCGCGCGCCGGGTGTCGGCATCGCGAACCGTGGGCGCGGCCGCCGCCCACTGTTCCTTGCGCCGCAGCCACAGCGGCCGGTCGTAGCCGCGCTCGTCATCCGCCGGCGCCTGCTTCTGCGCGGCGATCTGGCTGACGGCCGGGGCGGGCGCGACCTTCGGCTTACGCCGCACGGTGGTCTTGCGGCGGTGCCCGGTCTCCGCGTGGCCGTCCTCCAGGCGCTCCTGCCACGCCTTGACCGTGACGTCGAGCGTGACCAGGCGGTTGCTGCCCAGACGGCAGCGGACAGCCGCGTCCTTCCACGTGCGCCCGGTGTCGTGCGGCACCACCTTGGGCGCCGTGCTCCGGAGGCCGGTGATCGGTACCCACGTCTCGCAGTCGGGGCAGATCAGCGATGCGCAATCCCGGCGCAGGTCGTACTGGTGGGGCTTGAGCGTGGACAGGGCCAGCGCAGGGCGGGCGCTGACGGTGCGGGAGCGGGTCCGGCTCCGGCGGGGGCGGGCGGTGTGCTCAAGGATCGAGGCAGACATCTGGACTCCTCACAGGCGGAGCGGCAGGGGGCGCGGGTCGCGATGCTCTCTCTGCCCTCCGGGCCGCACGGCACGAGGCCGGCTTCCCGTAGGACAGACAGCGCACAGCGCTGCGACGTACACGCAGTGGTCGCGGCCGTCAGGCTCCGGGGGAGTTCGATGGTGCTCTCGCGTCCTCAGCTCGCCTGATGACGTGCCCCCAGCGAGCTGAGGGCTACCCCGGCCGCCCCGAAGGGCGGACGACTACTGCGGTCTTGCAACGGGCGCTTGACGTGCAGATATAGCGAACGCAACCAAGCGATTTAGCGCCCTAAACCGCTCGACTACCGAAACCATAGGTCTCGTCACGGCGCGCGTCAACCACCTTGAACCCGTGCGGTTTAATGGGGTAAACATGACCCTAGGAAGGGAGGCACGCATGGAAGCGCACGACGTAGCTCCAGCCGCGCTGCGAGAGCAGCTCGATGCGGCTTTCGATGTCGCCTTGTCCCAGTTGAAGGAGCTCCCCGATCCCCTGGAGCGCGCCAAGCTCGCGCATGCGCTTGTTGGCCGGGTGCAGGACTACGGCAACGAGTTCCAGGTGGTCCGCAACGAAGCGATGAACGAGACGCTGCGCGTGGGCCAGCTGAACAGCACCCAGTTGGCGTCCGAACTCGGTATTAGCAAGGGCCGCGTAAGCCAGCTCGCCAAGGGAGCTCCGCCGGAGCGCCTCTTCCTCGGCTCGGGCAAGGTCGTCGTGGCGCTGGCCGAGAAGCTGGAGGACGGCAACGACAAGGATGGCAAGAAGAAGGCCATCCAAGGCCCGGTAATCGCCACCGAAGACGTCCAGACCTATGAACGTCTTCGGGAACTAGCCGAAGAGGTCGGGCTGGAGATCAGCTTCGAGCGGATCCCGCTCGGCGGCAACGTCCGACTCAACCGCAACAACCTCGTGGTCATCTGTGGCCCTCGGCTGTCGCCCCTCATCGAACAGATCCTTGAAGGGGACCCCCACCTGCGGTTCGACAAGGACGATGCCGGCTGGTACCTCACCGACCGGAACACCGGCCAGGTCTACCGATCACCGATGGACCGCGGCGAGAACAGCGACATCGCGTACTTCGGCCGGCTCCCGCGCCCCGACGGCAAGGGCACGTTCCTTTATGTCGCCGGCATCCACGCCCGCGGCTCCGGCGGCGTCGTCCACTGGCTCAACAAGGAGCTGGCCAACGTGCACCGCGAACTCAAGGCGCGGCGGTTCTCGACCCTCATCTCCAGCCGCTTCGACCCGGAGACTCTGGAGATCGTCGCGAGCGAGCGGATCACGCCCTTCTACCGCCCGGAAGGGGCATGACGTGCAGGTATCCATGGCTTCGACCCAAGGCGTGGGCTCCGCGAACGAGGACACTGTCCACGTCAGCCCCACCGGGGTCGTCGTGCTGGACGGCCTGTCCGCACCCAAGGACCTGCCCATGGGGTGCATCCACGGCACCCCATGGTTCGTACGCCAACTCGGCACATGCTTGATCAACCTAATCGGCGACAACGCAGTGACGCTACGAGAGGCCCTGCGAACCGCCATCTCCGAGGTCAACGACCTCCATCGTGGCACCTGCGCGTTGGACCAGGAGGCTGTCCCAGCATCGACCGTCGTGATGATCCGCGAGCGGGGTGACGTCCTCGACTACCTCGTGCTCTCCGACAACGTGCTGGTGCTCGACCTCGGCGACGATGGCATCCAGACCATCACCGACAAGCGAGTCGAAGAGGTAGCCGGCGAGGAAATGCGCGCCGCGCTCCAAGGGCCTACGGGCACTCCCGAGCACACCGCTCGAGTCTCCGCGCTCGTAACCGTCCAGCGACGTCTCCGGAACCGGCCTGGTGGTTACTGGGTCGCGGCCACCGACCCGGCTGCGGCCGACGAGGCGATCACGGGGACCGTCGGCCTTGCCCAAGTCCGGCAGGCCGCTCTGCTCACGGACGGCGCGAGTCGACTCGTTGACAGCTTCGATGCCCTGAGCTGGGAGCAGCTCCTCGATCTGCTGCGAGCCGAGGGGCCGGCGGCCCTGATCGCTCGCACTCGGGAAGCCGAACTTGCTGACCCGGTAGGCGAGCGATGGCCGCGGTTCAAACGATCCGATGACGCGACCGCCGCATACGTGCGCATCGGCCAGCCCGTGCCTCTCTCCTCTGGAGGCCAGCGCCTGGAGCGCGGGCGGCACACCGGGTCCTCATGGGGCGCGGGAGAGCGCTCCGACGGACACACCGCCGCTGTCGTGCCCGCCCCGCAGGACGTTGCTGCGGCGCTCGGGGTGGAGCCCGGCGACGACGTCATCCGGCGAACCCGCGTCTACCGTGACCGGCACGGCGTTGTCGCACACTCAACCTCGTGGATCCAGCTCGAGTTCGCCCAGGCGGTGCCCGCGCTCCTCCGCAAGGAACGCCTGATTGGCGGCACGTCCCTCGACCTCATCGCCCAGGAAACGGGTCGGCAGGCTGTGAAGCGAACGGACGAGACCACAGCCCGCATCGCCACCGCCGAAGACGCCCGGCTCCTGGAGCTCCAGCCCGGTACGAACGAAGCGATCCTCGTCCTCTCCGCTCGGTTCGTCGACCGCGAAGGTCGGCCTCTGGAGTATGGCGTGGATCTGGGCGCTCCCGGCCGTACACGCGTCGAAACGGCGGACATGACGTGCTGACCTCAACTTGTACCCCGGCCATGGGCGGGGACGTGCCGCGCAAATCACGTGTCGTTCTGATGGCGGGGATGCCGGGCGCCGGTAAGACGACATTGGCAAGAGCCCTCGTAGCCGCGGGGTTCACCCGGCTGTGTCCTGATGAGGAGATGTTCTGTCGCTACGGCCGGTACGGCGTCGACTTCCCCAGGGGGCAATTCCGAGTTCGGGAAGCTCCCGTTCTTGAAGATGTCGCTGGTGAACTCCGAGGACTGGTGGAGGCCGGCGACGACGTCGTGGTCGACCACGGCTTCTGGACACCAGAAGAGCGGGCCGAATGGCAAGCTCTAGTCGTAGGGGCTGGTGGCGTCCCCACCCTGGTGTACCTGCCGGTGCCGCATGAAGTGCGATGGTCACGAATCCGGGAGCGGAACCAGCTCGCTGATGTCGACGCCAATTCCATCGAGTTCAGCGAGCAAGACCTGCTGCGCTTCGCCACGCGCTTCCATCCTCCGACTGAGGATGAGCCGCATGTTGTATATGACGAGCGACCCGAAGCCCTGCTTGCCCAGCTCCGCGACCGCCTGCCATCCGCGAAGGAAGGCCGACAGTGACCAGCCTTCAAAACGATCGGGCTTATCGGATCAACTCTCTCGGATCGCGTCTCCCGTTCGACGGACACCGCAATTCGAGCACGCCGCGCTTCCTCCTTACCTCCATGTCGTCAGAGGAGGTTAGGGTGATCACAGATGTTACCGATAGCAGCAAAGAGTCCCCCATGACCGGGCACGGCCTTGGAGGACTCCTGGACGGGATTCCCGTCCGCACGATGCACCTGATGGGAGGTGATCGCGGGATGCAGCGTACCCGCGCGCGGGAACTCCACCGCGCAACTACGCCGTTTACAGCCGTGATCGCTTTCACCGTTCAGTCGTGCGGGCACGCCGACTCCGCCTCTGTTATCGAGGGGGTCGGCGTGACGTAACCGCCATGGCCGCGCTGCTTCGGCGGACTAACCATCCGCTCGGCCGCGCCGGCCGCGTCCTGACCGGACTCACTGTCCAGGTCAACGCTCAGTCCCGGTCACTACCCGGTCCTGAGCTTCGGCTCATCGAGCCAGATCTACCCAACCGCAACACCGGCCACTAACCACGGCCACCACAGCCGCGCAGCACCCGCTGTGCGTGTCCCGCAGGGCCCCCACCACAGGGGCTCTGCAGTCCCACCGAGACAAGAGGAGAAATCTCCGCCCTGCCGTTCGGTGTCTGCCCGCTTCGCGAAGAAGGGGGCTGCACCCTCATCCACTGGCCGGCCGTCCCGTGTGAACGGGGTGGTCCGACTCGCATATGGAAGTAGGTGTCTTCGCCATAGTGCCCGATCTGGTGTCCCCTGAAAAGTCGAGCGCCGTCCGTTTCGGTACGATCCAGCCGTTTCGCGCGTTTCACGTGACGGAACAGACGTCCGTAATCCGCCCCTTCGCTCCTTTTAGTCAGGAAGAGGGTCTTCCTGTAGGAAGCCACAACCCGGCCGGGTCTGTCCGGTCGGTGTCCACCCGCGTCCGCGACAACTTCGTCGGTGGCGTCCTCGACGGGGCCGTCCCGTGTGGCGGGACGGGTTCCAAGATTTCTGCCCGCCGCGCGGGAGTGCGGGGGGTGATCCGGGCTGAGCGGGCTCTGTCCACAGGCCGCCTCGGGCACTGTCGGCGGATGGATCACGAAGCGCGCGTTCTGCCTGCTCAGGGAGGTGTCCGCTTTGGCGTGTACACCGGCCCAATGACGACGCAGATGACTCCGCCCCTGGTGGCTCCCGCCGCTCCTGTCGAGGCGGTGGGCCGATGAGCACGGTCGCGGCGGCCGCCGTGCTGAACCGCCCCTTGTGGGAAGACGTCGACAACTCCGTCGACCAGCCCCGGGTTCCCGGGCAGCGGAGCGCGCTGCGGTCGATGCCGGCCTCCGGGCAGGCGGGAGACGGTGGCCTGGACGATCCGCTGCGTCTTGGTCGCGCGATGCGGCTGCGGCTGCGTGACGCGGTCCAGACGCTGCTGGCGGACCCGTCGATCGCCGGGCTGAAGGATGCGCCGAAGTTGGCGGCGGTGGTGCTGTACGCGAAGTCGCGGGCGCCCAAGGGCGAGAAGAACGACAACCAGACCTCGACCTGGGGTTCGGAGCTGGGCCGCTGGCTGGGCATGAAGGAGTCCACGGTCCACCACAAGGTGCTACCCGCGCTGCGTGGCACGGACGCGCTGCACACGCAGGTGAGGACCAACGGGAACGGGCACCCGACCGGCCTGGACTGCCTGGTCATGCCGCTGTGGAACGCTCGTAAGAGCGGCGGGGCCGCGCACCCGCTGGCGCTGACCAAGTCGGAGCTGGCGACGCTGCTGCACCTCATCGAGGCGCTGTTCGGGCCCGGCTGGACGCCGGAGGGCAAGGAGCCGACGCCGCCGGGGCTGCTGGCCGGCCGTACGGGCAAGGGCGCGGCGACCGACCGACTCGGGCTGCTGCTGATGGTGCTGAACACGCGGGCGTCGGGCTGGCTGCAGCTGTGCGGCGGCTCGGTGAAGGCGAAGGAGGGGCGAGGGGCGGCGACGCTGGCCCGGCTGCTGGGCTGCTCGCCGTCGGGGGCCCGCAAGGTCCTGGCGCGGCTGACGGAGGCCGGTGTCGTAGCGCGGGGGCACCGTGACACGGCGACGCGGATGCGCGGCCGGGGCCGGGTCATGCTCGTGCCGGTCGCCCACGCTTACGGGCGCAGCCCTCGTTTCCTGGAGGCTGTTCAGGAGTCCACGTCCGCGTTTTCGGTGCGTCCTGATCGTGCAGTCGGAGATCATGCTCCGGCCGCTGCGGCGGGTGCCCTTGGTACGTCTGGGATCGGGGGTGCTGAGGGGGCTGGGGATGCGGCGATTCAGGAGCGTCCCGATGGTGCAGAGCTCCACGCAGACCACGCTTCTGTAATTACTCCCGGTGGTTCTCTGACGCTCTCTGGTGGCTTTTCCGGCGAAGGCCGTGGTGGGAACCACGGTCTGCCGGACCGCGCGTGCGTGCGCGAGGACGGCGGCCCGCTGCGCGGGGAACAGCCGAAGGAGTCCCCGGTCGTCGAAGGTGCGAAGGGCGGCTGCGGGCCGGTGGCAGGCGGCCCGGTGCGGGCCTGGGACGGTGCGGGTCAGGGCAGGCAGCAGCGGGGGAGGGTGCCTCTGCCGCCGGAGGATCTGCGGGCCGTCCTGGCCCCGGTGGACCTGGTGTGGGCGCGGCTGGAGCGTTCAGCCGCCCGGGACGTGGTGCAGGCTGCTGTTCGCAGGGAGCTGGCGCGTCTGGATGGTCTGGTCGGTCCGTCGGATGCGCCGCAGGCCCTTAGCGACCGGCTCGCTCGGCGCCTGGCGGAGCAGATGCGGCTGGGCGGGCCGATCCAGGATCCAGTGGGCTGGCTGATCGGCCGGGGCCTGCCGCAGCGTCAGCTCTGCAGCGATGTGCGGTGCGACGAGCGGGTCTTGCTGCACTCGGGCGAGGACTGCCCCCGCTGCGAGGAACGGCAGGCCGACCGCCGCAACCAGCGCCACGCGGTCGCGGCCGCCGTCGACGCCGCGATGCCGCACGCCTCCGAGAGCGAGCGCCGCGCGGCCGTCGCGCAGCAGTTGCACAAGGACGTGACCGCCCAGGCGTGGATCCGCGAGCACCGGTGGGCGCAGATCCGCGAGCAGCAGGCCGCCGCAGCTCAGGCCCGTGCCGAAGCCGCGGCCGCGCAGCCGGCCGACGTTGCCGTGGACGAGCCGGTGGCCCCGGTCGTGCTGCCCGCGCCGCGCCCGGCCGCCGTCATCGTGCCTGCTCCGCAGCCGGAGCCCGCCGACGTCGACGACGACCACGAGCTCGTCCTCGAGGACCTCACCCCCGACCAGGTGCGCGACTGGCGGGTGCGGGGGCTGAAGGACCACCAGGTGGTGTTCGACCACATCGACCGCTACGGCGAGCCGTCGGCGAGGCGTCTGTTCAGCAACCAGCTGGTCGACCAGGCGCAGCACCACTCCCGGCTCGGGCACCTGGACCTCGGCTACACCACCTGGGGGCAGGCATGAGCGGCGGCGAGACGTCCGGCGTGGACCTGGCCCGGGTCGCACTGCGGGCCGCGATGGAAGCGGCTCGGAAGAACGGCAACAGCCAGAAGACGAAGCGGAAGCCGCGGGCCGTCACGACGGTGCGGCGCGACGGGCGCGAGCCGATGGGACTGGGCGCGGCGATCGGTGCGCTGGTCACCGAGCGGGCCTGGGAGCTCCCGGCCGCCGGCGCGACGCTGCGGGAGCGGTGGGCGGCCATCGCCCCCGAGCTCGCCGGGCACGTCGCCGCCGTGTCGTACGACGCAGACTCCGGCCGGCTCACCGTGTGCCCGGAGTCGACGGCCTGGGCGACGAAGGCCCGCCTGGAACAGACCCGGATCATCGCGGCCGCCAACAAGGCGGCGGGCCGCACCGTCGTCAGCTCCCTGCGGATCCTGCCGCCCGGCGCCGCGCCCGTCCCCGCTCCGGCCGCCGACGCCGCCCCGGCAGATCCGGCCCCGGCCGCGCCCACCGGCCCGGCCAAGACTAGGGAGACCGCGTCCGAGGGCTACCGCCGCGCCCTCGCCGCGCACCAGGAGGCCGCGCCGCCGCGCCGGGTGGACCCGGGCATCGCGGAGGCGGCGCAACGGCAGACCGCCGCGATGCGCGAGTTGTCCCGCAGGGCGTTCCCCGAGACCGACGTTGTGGTGCCGGAGGATGCGCCGGTCCCGATCGAGCAGGCTCGTGCCGAGCGGCGCCGCCAGGCCGACGCCTCCCACGCCGCGGCGGTCCGTCGGGCCCGAGCAGAACGCGCTGCCTGCCAGGCCGGGACGACGGCCGCCATGCCGCAACCCCGTGAGCTGCGGACCACGGCGTGATGGGCGCAGCTGTCGTGAAGTCGCTGTCAGGCCGTTCCACCCACGGAAGACTGAGTGGGCAGGCCATAGGCACCAGGATGGGAGATACGCGCGTGGCGAAGAAGAAGACCACGAAGTCCAGCAAGCGCCGTCAGCAGGTCCTCGCCCGCCGCGAGCATGTTCGCTACCCCGGCAACGTCTTCTGCCCGCTCAGCGAAGCCGAGCAGGCCCTGGGCGCGGCTCGGGCGGGCGAGCTCCTTGCCCTGTACGGCGGAGAGCTGCGGAAGGCCGACGTGCAGCTCGAACTGGTGCTGCGCGAGGAACAGTTCCGGGTGGTCGACACCGACCGCCCGGACGGGCATGCGTGGACCCTGCGCGAGTACATGGATGACTGGAACAGGGACCTTGCAGCAGACGCGGAACAGACCGGAGAGGAGTACGACCTCCTGCCTGACGAGCAGGCGGTAGTCGAGATGCTGCACGACTGGCACCGCTCCGGCCGTATCTGCGTCACCCGTGATGGTGTCATCGAGTGGCAGCCGCTCTGAAGAACCTCTGAGCCACTCGCGGGTGGGACGTGAGGGGAGCGGCGAGGGCGCCGCAACAGCTGGAGCGGACCGCGTGATCCCGCAGCCGTCTGCCCAACCTGACCGTTTTACCCGTGTGCCGCCGAAGAAGGAGACCGCCGTGCAGTCCACATCCTCTCTGGTGCCGGATCAGCCGAGCCGGGAACGCGCGCGTACTGCTGTTCGTGCAGTCCTGAACGGCCCCGGCCTGACGGGTGAGCTCGATGCCGTACGGCTCGCCGCGGTGGTCTTGCAGGCCCTGATCCCACCGGGGGAAAGGTCGGTGACGCTGCGCTCACAGAGCCTTGGGGAGTGGGTCGGGGTGTCCCTCTCGCATGTGGCATCGCTCGTGACTCCCGGGCTGCGCCGGGCGGCTTGGCACACCGCTCCGGACGGGGACCCGGGCCTTGTGTTCACGCCGCCCACCGCGGCTGCCCCGGACGGGGCCCTGCGGCCTGTGGTGTCTGCGCTCTTCGCGCCCGGCACCGGGTTGATGGGAACGCGCACGGGACGCGGGGCGGCCACTGACCGGCTCGCGTTCCTGCTGCTCGTCCTGGAGACCTCGGCAACGGGTGAGGTCCGGCTGATCGACGGACCAGTCGACAGCCAGCGCGGCCGTATCTCCGCGACGATCGCGGCCCTCCTGGGGTGTGGCCTGCCGGGTGCATCGAAGATCGCAGACCGGCTGGAGGCGATGGACCTGGTGGAGCGACGGCGGGAGGAGACCGCGTCCGGCCTGTATCAGGGCACCCGCCTGTTCATCCCCGCAGCCCGCCAGTAGGCACTGCCGCCGAGCCAGGCCAGCCGCCAGGCGGGATTCCGTCTTCCCTCAAGCCCGGAGGGGGCAGGTGAGCGGGAGGACGCGTTCGGTCAGCTGCCCGGTGAGGTGGGTGCCGGTGAGGGCGGCGTCGATAAGCCAGTCCGCTGCGGTCAGCTGGTCGACCAAGTGCTGCAGTTCGCCGGAATCGACCGAAACCCGGCCGGCGAGGAACTCCACAGCGATGCCCTGGCCGCCGGAGCCGACTTCGCCGGCGGCGCTCGCCTGGGTGGCCAGCGTCAGGGCCAGCAGCCGGGTGGCGGCGGTGGCTTTGGCCTTGCGGAGCTTCTTGTCCGAGATGACCTTCTGGGCCCAGCCGGAGAGCTTGGGCCGCATCTTCTTGCCGAACGTGAACGGGCCCGTTCCGTCCTCGCGGGGCACCAGGGAGGGGACCGTGATCGGGGTGGCGTTCTCCGGCCGGGAGGCGAGCAGGTCGCCGACGGTGCCGGGAAGCTCCAGCCAGCCGCAGCCGGTCAGCTTCTCGACCAGGTCCTCCGGGTCGGTCAGGCCCAGCGCGGTGAGGTCCTGGCCGACGAGGTTGCCGGTGCCGGTGTGCGCGGTGCGCAGGGTCAGCATCAGCACCAGCAGCCGTGCGTCGGTGCCGGGCAGCGGGGTGTGGTCGGTCACGTGCGCGAGGACAGAGCGCGCGTGCTCCCACTGCGTCGGGACGGTCAGCAGCCGGGCCACGGCCGGCTCGTCGCCGCCTGTGATGCCGCCGGTGCGCTGCTGGTGCTGGAGGCGGGTGGCAGCAGCGGCCTGCTCGGCGCGCCGGGCCTCCCACCGCAGGGCACCCTCGCAGGTGACATCGGCCCAGGTGCTGAAGGCGCGGGCCTTACGTTCCTGGAGGTCGGCGAGCAGCGCCAGGTCAGGCTGGTCCCGCTGCTGATAGGCGCGGAAGAGGTCACCGAGTTCGATGAGTTCGTCCCGCAGGGCGACGGGCCGCAGGTCGTGGGGGATGACTCGCTGGGCGATCTTCGCCTGCGGGTGGCGGGCCCGCGTCGGTGCGGCGCGGGGCGCTGGCACCTCCCGCGCGCGGGATCCGGGGGAGGAGCGGTCGGAGAACTGCGGGACACCGGCAGGAGCGGTCGTCGGGGAGTCGGCAGCGGTGGCTCCGGGGGAGACCGGGGCGGTGGTGACGACCTTCGCGCCGGGTGTGGCGGCCGCGCAGCGCGAGCAGCACTCCGTGGCCTGCCACCAGCGGCCTTCCCGATCGGCGACCACGGCCAGGACCACAGCCCCGCCGCACCGCCAGGGCTGGGCACGCTCATGACGATCGGCGGGACGGATGTGCGTGCGGCAGTTGTCGGCCCGGCAAGCGCAATACGCGTCGGCGCGAGGCCCGACCGCTCGCAGGTGGGACTTGAGGTGGGCGACCGCGGCCGTACGGCCGGCGGCCGCGGACGGCAGACGCTGCTCGGCGCAGGACGGGCGGCTGCACGAGACGCGCACCGCCGCACTGCCACGACTGGCAGCGTCCAGACGCACTGTCCACCTGCGCCCCAGCACCCGCTCGTCCAGCTCGCTTGCCGTGGCCTCCGTCATCCTGACCTTCCTCCCACGCCGTGGCCCCGCCGCCCGCATCCGCGCCCACCACAACGGAGAGAGCGCGGCAGCGGGCCCACCGTACGCGGCAGTAGCCCGGAGGCCGGGGAACTCGCCGACTCTGAGCGGGGAGCGTTGGGGCGAAGACCCCGGAACCGTCCCTCGAACGGGACGGGTGCCCATCACACCCAGAAGGGGCCGCCGCGCTGGGACAGGATGGTCGGGTTGGGCGTGCTGTCGAGTACGGCTTGCCGCCACAGGGTTCGGTTCCTGAAGCGGGCCTGGTCGATGTTCTGGGGATTGTGCTGCCACTCGTCCAGGTGCTGGGCGACGGCGGAGAGGACAGCAGCGTCACCGACCGCAGCCTCCAGCGGGTTCGCCGCGTGGAGAGCTGCCACCGCGGCATGGGCCGGGTGGTAGCTCAGCTGCATCACGGGCTCCGGCGCGTCGATGCCCTGCCGGAGCTCGGCGATCGCCTCCTGGAGGTGCTCGTCGTGCTCCGCAGGGCGAACCCTCAGCAGCGCTTCGAGGAGCACGGCCGCCTCGGTGGTGTTCAGCGGTGTGGTGTTGCTGCCGCTGAGGGTGTGGTGGAAGACCCGCAGGAGCACGTCGGTGAGGCGGGGCTTGGCCCGCCGGTCGACCAGGCAGTGGGCGCACAGCCAGGCCATGGGAACGTAAGGCCGGCGCGGGTTGGGCATCCGGCCGATGAGTTCGCCGACCGTCACCGGTGCGGCACACAGGTTGCAGGAGGAGTCCGTGACGGCCGTCTTCGTGCGCATCGGCGCGGCCACGCCGCCGGGCTCGGCCGACTCCGGGTTGGTGTAGGCGCGGTAGGAGTCGGGGTCCTCGATCCAGGCCCTCGCCTGGATGATGGCGTCACGCAGCTGCTCGTCTGTCGCCTCGGCGCGGCTGGGCGCGCCCACCCAGTCGTTCAGCTGCTTCTGGACGAAGGGGATCGGTTCGCGCAACGCGCCCGCCAGCGGCCCCACGTAGGTGGCCAGGAGTTTGCGCAGCTCGGCCCCGTGGAGCTTGTCGAGCTCGTCGGCGGAGGGCGCGGGGAGTCCGGTCGGCATGGACGACGGGTCTTCCAGCCACCGCTCGACGTTGGTGAGGGCGGCACCGAGCTTGGCCAGCGAGATCCCCGACCGCGTCTTCTCTCCGATCGAGTCGTTGACGATGCCGTTGACCCGGCGCCCGTGGATGCCCGCGGCGGCGGCGAGCTTCTCCACCTTCCAGTTGATCCGCTGCCGGGCCTGGTTCTCGGTGAGCAGGACGACCGGCTCGCAGGTCCGGCACGGGACATCGGCTGCGGGGGCCGGCTGTTCGCCGCACTGCCCGCAGACGAATCCCGGGCACGCCGAGCACAGCGTCTCCAGCCCCTCACTCTCCCCAGGGTCGGGCTGGCACAGTTCTCGTCGCATCTGCTCGGCGACCGACCCACACTCGCCGACGCAGTTCTCGGCGGCGGCCGCGGCGCCGGGCTGCTGGACCAGGGCCTCGCGCACGGTGGGCCACAGCACGGTCGCGTAGGGGCTGGCGAAGGTGTCGTCGTGCCACTGTTCGAGCTGCGCGGCGCGGTAGGCGGCGAGCAGGCGCTTGTCGCTGCCGCCGGCCACCTTGCTGTGCTCGCGGTCATCGAGGCAGCCGCAGGGCAGCCGTTCGGCATATCCGCAGAACTCGGCGCCGAAGGACCCGCACTGCGGACACATCGTCCACTGGTAGGGCGAGTCGCCGTAGGTGCGCATTCCGCTCACCTCGTGCAACCGCCAAGGCCCGTCCCAGGGGTCGGGTCGCCCCCATGTATCGATGCCTGGGTCGTCGTCGGGGAAGAAGGGGCCCTCGGACAGCAGCGTCAGCCCCTGCCATTCCTCCGGCACCTCCACCGGCAGGCAGCCGGCGGCCTCCTCACCCCAGCCGTCATACCAGTAGTCGCTGCCCTCGGCCGCCATGGCGAACCGGCCCCACCACACCGGCGCCTCCACCTCGGCCGCGAACCACATCCGCTGCTCCGGCAGCCAGAACGCCGGCGTGCGTGGCGAGCCCTGGCTGTCGTAGAAGGTCACCGGTTCGTACGCCCACGGCACCCGCAGGTGGTCGAAGAACACCGACCAGCGCGCGTGGAGCTCCGTACGGAACTCCACCCTGATCACCTCGTACGCCATGTACCGCTCCCTGCCGCCGCATCTGGGCTGTTGCCGGGCCTCACCCTCCACCCGGCAAGGTGAGCGCCGATGTGTCAGGTCACCGGTTCGGACCAGCTGTGTCCCCCTGCCGAGTTACAACACCTGGGTGTCGGTGCCACCCCGTACCGTGCGCCCATGACGTTCACGTACATAGCGCCGGTCCCGGCGGAACAGGTCCGGCAGTTGCCCACCCGGGACATCGCGCTCCTCCTCCTGCAGCACCTCGCCAACAGCACCGACCTCCTGCAGTACGGAGGGACGGTGGGCTCTGCCCGCCAGGCGTTCCAGGAGGAGCCGGACGCGCAGGATCTCGTGGATCGCCTCTCCGATGCCTGGGCCTGGCTGGAGGCGCACGCGCTGCTGTCCCGGGTGCCCAGCCAGTCGGAAGCCTTCCGCCAGCTTTCCCGCGACGGCAGGGACCTGGCGAAGGATCCCGAGGGCATTACGAGATTCGAAGCCCGCCAGCGGCTGTCCGGCCAGCTCCACCCGGCCCTCGAGGACACGGTGCGCACCAACTTCGACCTGGGCGACTACGAGACGGCGTGCTTCGCCGCGATGAAAGCGGTCGAGGTCGCCGTCCGGGACGCCTCCGGCCTCGACAACTCCCTGGTCGGCGTGAAGCTGATGCGTGCAGCGTTCCAGCCGTACCAAAACGGCAAGGCCGGCGGCCCGCTCGCCGACGCCGAAGCCGAAGGTGGCGAGCAGGAGGCCGCTTCCGCACTGTTCGCCGGCGCGATGGGCGCGTACAAGAACCCCGCCAGCCACCGCACCGTCGACTTCGACGACCCGATCGAAGCAGCCGAGATCATCCAGTTCGCCGACCTGCTGCTGCGGCAGGTCGAACGAGCCAAGCGCCGTCTGGCCGCCGCAACCACGTAGTGGAGCAGCGCGGCCGGGATGAACCAGGACATGGCGCGTGGCGGAGCCAGCGGATCAGACCGACGGAGTGAACACTGTCGTGCGTGAGTCGAGCAGTGCCGCCGGAGGTGCGTGAACGCGCCCGCAGCCGTAGCTGTCCCCAATGCCGTGCCAGGCCAGGGGAGAAGTGCGCCCCGGACAGAGCCGGGCGCTCCCAGCTGCACCGCTGGCGGATCCGTGATGCCCAGCAGGCCATGGAGCCTCTGCCGCCATACCGGGTCCTCCCGCCGGACGAGGACCGTGTCTTCATGCAGCTGCAGCCGGACATGGCCGACACACTCGTGGCGTCCTGGCACAAGGACGTCCTGAACGACCTGGCGCCCCACCCGTACGAGACAGCGGCCCTGCTGAAATTGGCCCTTCTCCAGGCTGAGGCCAGGACGTTCGACAACTTCGCGGTGGCACTGTGCCTGATGCCGCTGGAATTCATCACCGCCGACGAAGCGGCCGAAGCCATCGATCGACTGATCGCCCGCGGTTTCGTAGAGCGGGTGGACGCCACGTACGTGTCCGTCAACGCACTGGCACTCGACATCATCGAGAGCGCCGTACTGCCCGCCCGGTTCCGTATGGAGTGGAACGCGGCCAAGGCAAGCTGGTCTGGGCCCACGCCGCCCACGGCACAGCTGACCCTCATGTGAGCCAAGGCAGCGGACACCCTGTAAGCGGCGCGGCCGCCGGTCCTGAACGTCTCACGGCCTCGGGGGTTACTGCTCGTGGACCTGGCAGCCTGCGGAGGAAAAGCAGAAGGGGTCCTCGATCATGTGCAGGTGCGCCTGGTAGAACTCATCCCACCCGGCCGCGTCGTACGGGTGGACGATCACTGGCTGTTCGGCGGTCATCCCCCCTTCCGCCGTCGTGATGTAGGGGAAGCGGTATCGGGACGCGAGGGGGCGAGGATCCGTCCACGGTGCGAGGGCTACGGAGGGGTTCACCCACAGGCGGGCGATGCCGTCCACGTCTCCCTCCAGTGCCAGGAACTCGTGCTCGACGAGCCACGCCACCACCTCTCGCAGTCGCGTGACAGGAACACGCAGTTCGTCGGCCCAGTGGGCGAACTCGAACAGGACCGGCCGGCCGCCCTCCAGCCGGCCGGACAGGATGTCCAGCACATCGCGGGTGGTCCCGTCGTCGCCACGGCGTTTCTTCCCGTCGGCCCGGGCCTGAATGCGGCGAAGGAAGCCGGCGGCCATCACCGCCGGTCCCACCATGACTCCGAAGTCGCACGTACAGCTGGTCATGCCTACACAACTCCTCGATCACGGCGCGGACGTCCCTGCGGTGGGAAGCCCGCCTGGCCGGACGTGTCTCGGTGATCGCCGGGCCCGTTTCCAGTGGAAACGGCCGCGCTCGCCTTTGCCGTGCGGCTAGTCAAGGGTGGGGGATGAGCTCGGGCATGGAGGAGGCCGCAGTCCTCGGCCACATCACTGCGTCGGGAATCCGGCTATGGCCGGCGTGGCCGTGCTCCGCCTGGTGGGCCGCTCGGACGCGGTCCAGGAGAGCGGTCAGCGCTGGAGGCTCGAATGTTGCCCGGCGGCCTTCGGTGAGCTCGTGGACCAAGGCACTGAGGCCGGCGCACCCGAAGGTGCGGTGGGCGTAGTCGACCGCGGCGAGCACCAGGCCCTGGCAGGCGGTCACGTTGGTGGCCGCAACGGTGCTCAGTGCGCTGCGGGTGAGGTCGTCGTCGTCCAGGGCGAGGCGGCCGCAATCGCAGAAGCCCAAGCGCTTGACCAAGGCGAGGGATTCGTCGTGGGGGAGGAGGTCGGCGATCGCGTCGACGGCCACGAAGCCGAAGTCGACTGCGGTCTGGAACGCCTGATGGCACACCGCCGGGTCGGCGGCGAACTCACCAGTCAGCGGGGCATGGGCGCGAGTGACAGCGGGCGGCCGCGGCGGCCGGCGGCGAGAGCGCGAGGACGGCATACAGGCTTCAACACCATGATGCGAGGTCGGTCACCGCTGTGTCGCCCGCTTGGCGCACCGCGCGCCTCTGCCTCCACGGTGTTCCGCCGGTGTGAGACGACGGGCCCAGGCAGAACCCGGACAGGCGTCGGCCCTCCCGTGGGGAGGCCGGGAGGGACGGCGCGGCCCGCGCCCAGGAGACCTGGGGGAGCCAGGGCGATCGACGATCACCGCTGGCGGCAGCATTGCACTGGTATCAGCCAGACGACAGCCTCGTGACTGAATTCGATGCCTGGCCGGACGACGGCTCGGTCATTCCGTGGCCTGCATAGCCGAAGAAGGAGCGGCCGCCGTTTCCAGTGGACCTCCGGCGCGGAATCTGGCGGTCGTGGCCGTTTCCATTGGAAACGGCCACGACCCACCTGCTCGGCCGGGTAGACCGGGCGCGGTGTCGCCGGAACCTCCGCCCAGATCCTCTACTCGCAGTAGAGTCGAGGTATGGCAGACGAAACGAGCATCAAGGTGAGCGCGGCCACCCGCGACCGGCTGGCCGCGCTGGCGACCGAGCAAGGCACCACGATCCGCCAGCTCGTCGAGGAGCTCGCCGAAGGCCGGCCGACCCAGGCCGAGTACGCGGAGCGTGCCGAGCAGGCCCGCGCCGAGCTCGCCTCCGTCCTGGGCACGGTGCCCAGCGAGGAAGCCGAGGCGAAGGCCCGCGGACTTCTGGAGCGCCTCGGCGGCCGCCAGGACCCGGCGGCCGCGTAGTGGGGCCGATCGCGGTCGTCCTGGACCACACAACCGCTACCGCCCTCCACGACCCCAAGGACCCGTACAACGAGGCCGTCGCCGCGTTCTACGTCCAAGCCTCCGGTGGCCTGGGCACCCTCTACGCGCCGGTGCTTTCCCTGACCGCGGGTGATACCGGGCGGCCCGGCCTGCTCGCCTACATCAACGGGCTGCGGTTCATCGAGATCGAGCCCTTCGACACGGCCGCTGCCCTGTCGGCCACCGAGCTCCTGCACGCCGGGCACCCCTGGGCCACCGTCCACGCCATCCACGCGGCCCGCCCGTCGGCAGACTTCCCCGCCGGCCGCTACCTGCTCACTTTGGAACCCGAGCTGTACGACGGCACCGGCGTCCAGGCCGTCCATCCCGATCATTGACAGGACCGTCCAAGACCAGCCGTGTCACCCGGCGGGGGTCTGCATGCGCCCCGTGCTACGGTCGGCGCACTTGAAGGGGCACTCGCCATCGCTGGCCACTGCCCCTCATTTTCTTTGGGTCCGCACGCCGATCGGTCAGCGTGCGGACCATCGTCTTGCCGGGTTCCTGGTACACGAGGCACCCGGACCGGCTGGCGGCGCTGAAGAACGGGGGCGAGGTGCTGCGCAGGGCGGACAACGGGGAGCTGAGCATCCGGGGCGTACGCGACTCGTTCCGTGGGTGTCCAGTCCGGTTCAGACTGGAGCAAGCCGTAGTCGGTGGTGAGTCGGTCGGCTTCGCGGCTGCGGCGGCCTGTGTGCAGCAGCCCTGCTACAGGTGGGGCAACTGCTCGCGTACGGGGCCGGCGAGCTCGGCGTAGAAGTCAGTGCGGTCCTGGGCCTGGAGGATCTGGGCGCACACGGTCAGTAGGCCGGTGCGCGCCTCTGGCCGGTCCAGGACGGGGGCGAGCTCGGTCCGGATGCGGGCGGCCGCGGCAGGGGCCAGCAGTGCGTACACGTACAGGGTGGCCGCGTCGTAGCCGTAGGGGGCGCGGCCCCAGCCTTCCCAGTCCAGGATGTACGGGCCTCGGGTGACGTTGCCGTAGTGGAGGTCGCCGTGGGCAGTGCTCCAGGCGATGGTCTCCTCGGCCTGGTGGCCGGTGAACTGGGGGATGACGCGGCGCAGGTACTCCTCGCGTACGGCCTCGCGGTCCGCGGGCGGGGGGACGTCGGCGAGGGCGTCCAGGGCGGCGACCATCTCCTTCCACCACGTCTCGGGCAGGCCGGGGTCCTCGTCGAGGACGGGGCGTGGGGAGACGATCGGATCGGGTGCGTAGGCGTACAGCTCGGCCCGGTAGGCGTAGCCCTCGGTGGTCCAGTCCCGGATGCGGAACAGGTCGGGGCGCGGCACCGACGCGGGGAGGGCGCGGGAGGCGGACGGGCCGTTCCACAGCGTGCCGCCCTCGGTGCCGGCCTCGGCGCAGACCACGCGGAGCCAGTGCGGGCCGGC
This sequence comes from Streptomyces sp. NRRL S-920, assembly GCF_000717945.1. Lineage (NCBI taxonomy): Bacteria > Bacillati > Actinomycetota > Actinomycetes > Kitasatosporales > Streptomycetaceae > Streptomyces > Streptomyces sp. NRRL S-920. The sequence continues at coordinate 21,097 of NZ_JODF01000056.1, read as the reverse complement.
GGCCGACGACAGGGTCCGGCCCCGGTACCCCCACACCCGGCGGCCGGTGGCGCGCAGGCCGAACTGGTCGGCGGCGTGCTGCTGGGCGGCCAGCATCCGGTCGACGGTGGCGGGGGCGGGGGCGTCGAACATGGCGGTTCCTACCTCGGGTGGGAGACGGCGGCCGCGTCCTTGGATACCAGCTCGGTGGCGAGGGCCGCGACCTGTTCCACGGTGAGGCCGGAGCGCTCGGCCAGTTCTCCGAGGGTCAGGCGGGCGCCGGAGACCAGGGCCTCCAACGCGGGGCGCACGGACGGGTGGAGCTCCCATTCGTGTCCGGCGGCGCGCAGCACGACGGCCTCGTCGGCGCCTTCCAGCGCGGCCCGGGCGGTGGTGAGGGCTAGGACCAGGCCGGGGTCGGCGGGGACGTCGCCGATGTAGGGGAGGGAGGGGGCCGGGCGGCCGGGGTCGCGGGCGTCCATGGAGGCGGCGAACTCCGAGACGATGTGCGGATGGAGCGCCTCGGCGACTTCCTTGCGCAGCTGTTCGGCGTACGCGGTGCGCTCGGCGGGGCCGGCCACCGTGGGCACGTTCGCGCGCAGGGTGGGGGAGTGAAGGAGCTGTCCGGCGAGCCACACCAGGAGGTGGTGGCCAGTCGCCGGGGTCAGCCCGCACGTCAGGTGCAGGGACCGGCCCTGGGTGGCGGCCACCGCGTGCCACCAGCCCCGCGGCACGTACAGCATGTCCCCGGCCTGCAGCACCACCTCGGCGAGCGGCGGCCCCTCGGGCTTCTCCGGCGCTTCGACATCCAGGCGGAGCGGATCCGTGCGAGTCGCCCCGTACAGGTTCCACCGCTTAGCGCCTTCGAGCTGGAAGACCACCGTGTCGTGGTCGTCCCAGTGGATGCCGAATGCCTCGGTCGGATGCCAGGACGCGTACAGGTTGGCCTGGACGTCGGTGCGGAAGTGCCGCTCCAGGGCTTCGGCGAGGTCCTGAACACCGGGGTGGAGTTTGTCGACGGCGTCCAGGACCAAGGAGGCGCCGGCGGTGATCTGCCGGTGAAGGCCAGAGGGTTCGACGCGGTGGCGGACCTCGGAGCGCTTGGTGACCGAGGTGTGGAGGTACTCGTACGGCGGAACCTGCTCCCCGTCGTTGAACAGGCGCAGGCGCGGGGCGTCGAGCCGGTGGCGGGCCACCAGGTCGTTCAGGTCGTCCCACGTGAACAGGCCGCGCAGCCCTGCGGCGGCCTGTGACCAGTGCTGGAAGGAGCGGCCGAAAGCCCCGGCGAGGAAGTCCCCGCCGAGGCTCCGGACCGCCGCGTCAATCGCGGTGGTCATGGTCGGCGATCAGTCGTTGCCGTCGCCCTTGCCGGTGCCCCCGCCGTCCGGGGTCCGGGTCGCGGCTCCCTTGATGGAGCGGCTGGAGAGGATCAGACCGTTCATGACGTACTCCTTCTCTCGTGTCGGATGGAGCGCTGGACGGCGCCCGCCGCCCCCAGGCAAGACGGGCGCCACGTGCGGGACCGGCCGGAGGGGGAGCCCCTGGAGGCGTTGTTCCGGCCGGTTCCGTTCGACCATTGAAGGTCCGGGGAACACCAGAAGGGAGGGCCGCTCCGGGGGGCCGATTCCCGCTGCGGGGTGCCGCGTTGGGGGGCCAGGATGGTCTTTCAACACCCGGACAGGGGAGGCCCCGGCATGGTGAGCCCAGACGGAATCGGCGAGTTGCTGCGCTCCATCAGGGAGCGGGCGGACCGGAGCCGCGAGCAGCAGGCCAAGCGCATGACCGCCGCCGGCCTCGTGTGCACGGTCGAGAACCTGAAGCGCTGGGAGACCGAGAAGCGGTTACCGACTCCGGTCTGGCGTACGGCGATCCGCGCCGTCTACGGCCTGACCGACGAGCAGCTGGACCAGGCCCTGGAGAACACCCGGCGGCACCGCAGGCAGCAGAGGATGGAGGACGACGACGTGAAGCGACGCAAGCTGTTCACCCTGGCGGCGGCCACGGCGGGGTTCGCCGTGCTGCCCGGCATCGCGCAGGCCCGCGAGGGCATCGACACCGGCCTGGACGGCGACGGCGCCGGGGACCTCGCCTATCTGGAAGGCGCCTTCGAGCGGCACCGGGGCGGCTACAACGGACGGGCGCCCGACGCGGTCCTGGGCGAGATGCGTGAGGACCTGGCGCTCCTCGCCGCCGTCCTGCGCCGGCCCCACCCCGCCCGGGATCGTACCGACCTGGCACGTACAGCCGCCGGGATCTCCGGCCTGGTGGCGATCGTCCAGCACGACCGCGGCGACCAGGCCGACGCGCACCGCTGGTTCGCCACGGCAGCGAAGGCCGCCCGAGAGTCCGGGGACCGGCGGATGACCGCCTGGGTGCTCGGCCGTCACGCCATGGTCGGCCTGAACTACGGCGCCCCGGGGCAGGCCGCCCGCATCGCCGCGCAGGCCCGCCGGGAGGCCGGCGGTCGCCCGTCCGGCGCGGCCGCGCTCGCGGCCGCCGTCAACGCCCGCGCCCTGGCCGCCGTCGGCGACTTCCCTGGCGCCCGCCGGGCGCTGGACGACGTCCGCACCCTGACCGAACAGTTGGACGGCCCCGAGTCGGCGGACACCTGGTTCGGGTACCCGGCCCAGAAGCATCACGTCCACCTCTCCCAGGCGTACACGCTGCTCGGCGACACCCGCGCCGCGTACCGGGCACAGGACGACGCCCTGGCCCTGACGACCTCGCCCTCAGTGATGACCCGCGCTCTGATCGCCATGGACACCGCCGCGTGCCTGCGGGTCGACGGAGATCCAGGCGCGGCCGCCGAGATGGCCGCCGCCGTCTACGACCGGCTACCGCCCGCCTACCGGAGCGGCCTGGTGCACTCCCGCGCCCAGCTGCTCCACCGACACCTGGAGGGCGCCCCGCACCGGCTGCTCGGCGACGCCCTCGCCTGATGGGGCCGACCACCGCGTTGGCCTGACCAGGCAGGCCGTCTGTCCCGCTGGGCGCAACGGTTGGTTGTTCGATCACGGCAGACCTCGCCCAGCGGCCGCGTTATCGTGGAGTCCTCTTATCTGCGGTTTCGTGATCAAGCAGGAGTATCCGCGTGCCCGAGGACCCCATCGCCCACAGCGAGCTCGCTGCCCTGACCCGGCGTTTCGAAGAGGTCGCCGAGAAGCACGACCGCGAGTTCGGGATCATCAAGTCCGACCTCACCGCAGTGCGCCTCCAGATCGGCAACCTGGACCAGAAGGTCGAGGCTCTCGACAAGAAGATCGACCGGAATCAGGCCCAGATCATCGAGCTGCTCACCCAGCTCGTGGGGCAGCGCCCCGAGGCCAGCTGACTTATCCGGGCCCGGCGCCCGGCCCGTACATGGCGACGGCTCCGACCAGACACTCTGGTCGGAGCCGTCGTGTGTCCAGGGTCAGTTTCCGGCGAACAGGTGTTCCTGCCGGGTCTGGACGAGGCCGCGCCACGCGCTGCGGACGTCGTCTTCGCTCGTGGTCCAGCGGATGGTCGACGGCCCCGGCAGGGGCAGGGCGCCCATGAAGTGAGCGATGTCGGTGAAGTAGGCGAAGTCGCCGGTGGCGGTCAGCGCGCGCAGCCGGTCGATGGTGGCGGCCAGGCCCTGGTCCTCGCCGCGGACGGCGTGGTGGAAGGCGAGAGCGAGCTCCACGAATCGGTGGAGGAAGGGAAGCCCCGCGGCCTCGATCTCGGCGTTCAGGCTCTGGGCGCGGTCGGTGACGCCGCTGGTTCCGGCGTCCTTGATCAGGCCGACTACCTGGGCGAGGAGGGTGTTGGAGCGCTGATCGAGGCCGTCGAGGAGCTGGTCGGCGAGTGCGAGCTCGTCGTCGGCACGGGCGGGGTCGGCGAAGGAGACGGCGAGGGCGAGGCGGACCTGCATCATGGCCCGCTCGCCAGCGGCACCGTGCTGCTCGGCTTCCGCCCGCCCGGCTTCGAAGGCGGCGACGGCCCGGACGGTGTCGCCCTGGGACCAGCGGATGTCGCCGAGAACGCGATGGTGGCGGCCCTTCCAGCCCAGGGTGGGGACGGCAGCCAGCGCCGTGGGGAAGTCGCCGGCGAGGCGGGCCAGGTTGGCCAAGCCCCGGCGGGCCCGGGGAGCGTACCGGCCGCCCGAGTCCGCCACCTGCTGCATCCCGGCACGGGCGGCGTCGTTGAGGCTGAGGTCCTTGTACGCCTTGGCCCGGTAGTACAGGCCCATCTCGGTGAGCTCCGCGGGCAGCAGGCCGCTGTCGAGGACCGCGGTGAGGCGGTCCGCGGTGCGCTGGCGGTGTTCGTGCTGTCGGCGGGCGATCGTCGTGAGGAGCTCTGCCAAGGCGTCGGCGGGGGTATCCGGCGCCGGATCGGCGTTGGCGTCGGTGGGCAGGGAGAGGGGCTCCCACACGGAGTCGTCCGTGTAGGCGTGTGCGGCAGCGGTGAGCCAGCCCAGGTCGCTCAGGCGGTGGTCGCGGGCCAGGCGCAGCCCCTGGCGAAGGCAGGCGACCAGGAGCATGCGGCTGGGGCCAAGCGCGGTGGCGCTGGTCCACTGGTCGCCGAGGGCGGCCAGGGCGCGGTTGGCGGCCTGGGCCCAGTCGGCCGGGGTCCAGCGGTCGTCGCTGTGGTCGTCGTCGCGGACGGCGCTGCGGATCGCGCGGTGCAGGTGGTAGGGCCACAGGGCGTACGGGTTCTCGTTGACCAGGGGCCGCTCGATCAGGCGCCGGGCCGGCGCCTGCTGGGCGAGGCCGGCGGTGCGGGTGGCCAAGTCGAGGTCGAAGGCGTCCAGCAGGGCGACGCTGCGCAGCAGGTGGCGTTCTTCGGGCGTGAGGTCGGAGAGGGTGCGGGCCAGGAGGGCGGGGAAGGTGCAGTCGAAGTCGGCCGGGGTGGGGGTGCGGCCGGTGCGGCGGATCTCCAGGAAGCGGGAGACCGCGAGGTCGAGGTGGAGGGGCAGGCCGTGGGAGCGGGCGGTGATTGCGGCCCGGATGTCGGCGCCGATCAGGGGCTGGTCGTCTTGGACCAGACGGCGGGCGAGGTGGGTCTCGCAGTCCTCTGGGGAGAGGTCGCCGATCAGATACTGCCGGGCGCCGGTGCCGGCTGCCCGCGGCGCCGGGACCGTCAGCGAGGTGGAAGAGGCGGCAAGGCCAGGCCAGGCGGCGGGGCCGGTCCAGTCGAGCTGGCCGTGCAGCGCGGGGTCCGCCCACGGCAGCCGGCTGCGGCCGCCGATGACGAAGAAGGTGCCGGGCATGAGCCAGACCAGGCGCTGCAGCAGCCGCTCGAAGTCCCGGTGGCGGTCTGCGGTGTCCTCGAAGGTGTCCAGCAGGACCACCGGGACGATGCGCTTCTTTGCGGGCAGCCGGCTCAGGTCCCAGGCCAGCAGGTGCGGGTAGTAGGACAGCGCTTCCAGGTCAGGGGTGGCTTCCAGCAGCGCTGCCGTCCGCGTGGCGCCGGCCAGGGCCTGGGCGCGCTCGTGGCGCTCGCGCAGCGCGTTCACCAGCGCCGAGGTGAGCTGTCCGGCAGCCGAGCCGACCAGGCCGGGCAGCGCCAGGGCTGCGGCGACCTCCCCCACCCCGGCCTGCAGCTGTTGGGGCAACATCTCCGCGAACTTCCCGGCCAGCCCGGAACGCCGGATGTACTCGTCCAGCGGCTCGCCGGGGTGGACGTGCTCCCAGTAGTTCCGCAGCGCCACGTCGAAGGACGGCATCGGCCTGCCCAGGGCCCCGGCGAGTGCGAGGCGGATCGTCAGGATGACGCGCTCGAAGTCCGAGCCAGTCGACGCGGCCCTGGACAGGTCGATCCGGATGGGCAGCACCCGGTCCGTCCAGGTGGGAGCGCCCCACTGCTCGGGGCGGTGCTCGGCGGCGGTGAGCGCAGCCTCAATCTTGCGGAGCAGGGTCGACTTCCCAACCCCGCCCACGCCGTGGAAGACGATCAAGTTGCTGCGGGGGGCTTCAAGGTCCTCCACGTCGAAGGACGGGCTGGCGATGCGGCGCAGGTGTTCCTCCACCGCGGCGGCCACCAGGACCCACTGGCTGTGCCGGTCGGTGAACGCCTCCGCGACATCGAACGACGACGGGTCGTTGGAGCTGAACAGCGCACGAAGGTCGGCCACGGTCGGTCCCCCCAGAATGATCATCGACGGTATCAACCGTAGGGCCTGGGGCGTGTGGTGTGGCCAGCTTCCGCAACGAGGTGCCGTTCCGCATCGTCTCGGCCAGAGACAATGGCGTCCCCGCCGCCTCCCGGTGTAAAGGAAGTCCCTTGTCAGAGCAGTGGAGTGCCCAGGCCGCCGAGCAGGCTGTCCTGGCCGTGACCAGGTGGTACGCAGAGCAGATCAGGAACGAGCAGCGCACCGGGGCGGACCCGGAGCGGCTGGAGACCCTCAAGGAAGGCTTGGCCGCGTGCGCCGCCGACCTGGAAGCGCTCCAGGACGGAGGGCCGGCGGAAGCCGCTGAGATCGGGTCCCGCTACGCGGCCCGGGCCCAAGAGCTGGAGGGCCAGTAGCTGGCGTCCTTCAGGACGGGCAGTAGGGCCGGGGTGAGCGGGGAGGTGAGAATCCGCGGCTGCAGGTGGGTCGGCATCAGCGGCCAGGCCAGCACGGCGATCTCGATGAGATCCGACCAGTACTGCGGCAGCTCGCCCTTCAGCCGCTGAAGGGTCGCCAGGAGGTGGGCGGCTTCGGCGGGCGTGTAGGGGCGGTGCTGCTCGGCCTCCAGGACGTCTCCGCCCCGGGCCGGGATGCTCCAGTCCCCGCCCCGGTTCCGGTCGTTGCGGTACAGCGCGGTCAGGTCACGGCGGATGACGGAAACGCTGTGCACGTACGGTGATTCCTCGGCCGCGCGGACCACGTCGGGGATGACGCTGAAGGTCTGGGTGTGGGCGGCGGCCGCGGTGAAGCGCGGGGTGACGCCCATGCGGGCCACCTCGGCACACCGCGTGGCGGTGCCCAGTCTGCTGTCCGCGGCCCGCGCCGCGATCACGACCAGCTCCACCCGCCGCCCCGCCCGGTGGTCGCGGCGGGCACTGGCCAGGAAGTGCTCGATGCTGTCCGGGGCGATCTCGATCAGCATGTCGCCGCTTCGCGCACGAACGTAGGCTTCGGCCATCTCCTGCCAGGCCCGGTAATCGGCCCGGATCCGCGCGGACGCCGTACGCGGCTCCTCTTGGAGAAGCCGGCGGTAGTCGGGGTGCAGGGACTTGAACGTGCCGCCTTCGATCCCGGTGGGCCGACGCGCGCGCAGCGCACGGCGCAGCGCCCGCGCCGTGTGCGACTTCCCCGATCCCTGCGCCCCCATCACGTAGAGACTGACCGGGTCGTCCTGCGGCGTGATGTTGCCCAAGAACATCGGGACGATCAGCTCGTCGAACACCCAGGCGTGCTCACTGGCGGACAACCGGTGGTAGTCGATACCCGGCGCCACCGTGAGGGGCTGGGCCCGCCGCCGTACCGGCTCGGCCAGCGCGAAAGCGCGCTCCAGACCGCCGGCCACCACCAGACGCCGCTCCGGTGCGAGCGGATGCAACCGCTGCTCCGCCCCGGCCAGCCGGCGCCGGAAGACCCAGGACTCCGGAGCCGTCCACGGCCGCGCCCACTCGGCGGTCAGCGCCTCGGGTGCGCCCGTGGGACCGCGCCAGGACGTTCCGTCCGCGGCGAGCTCGTTGCGGTACAGGGCATGAAGGCCGCGGCGGACCACCATGACCTGGTCCGCGAGGCATTCGCTCTCGACGGCCTGAAGGAACATGGGCAGGTTGCGCGTGCACTTCTCAAGGTTGCCCCAGGACACGGACCGGCCCACGCCCTCCTCGTCGACCTGAGCCAGGTACCGATCTAACCCGCTGAGCTGCGCTTCGGCCTCCGCGACCGCCAGCGCCACCAGTTCGACGCGGTAGCCATCCGTACGGTAGCCACGGGCCTTCGCGCACGCCTCATCGACGTCGGCGACGGGCTCTTCGAGCACCACGTCGAAACGCCGGCTCCGGGCGTACGCCTCGACCTCGGCCTGCCACCGCAGGACGTCAGGGCGCACCCGCACCCCTGCGGTGCGGTCATCGGCCCGCATGAGGGCGTCGTAGAGGGGGTGGGCCTTCTTGTAGAGGTCGCGGCCGATGAGGACCGCGCCGCCCCGGCGGCCGACAACCTCTAGCAGGAGGTCGCACAGCGCGGACTTTCCGCTGCCCGCGGGTCCGGCGACGATCACGACCACCGGGCGCTCCTGCGGGACGGCGTCCCGGGTCCAGGCTGGCAGGATCTGCGACGTCAGGATCGCCTCGTGCTGCTCCTCGGCCAACTCGACGGGAACGATGTCCTCGTCTCTCATCACCGCTCCACTGCCCTCTCCTGCGGCCTTCTGCCTGATCCCGGTCGGTGTTCCCGCTCCGCCGTGCCCGGCGCGCAATCCGGGCACGGCACGAAAGAGGGGGAGGTTCTACTCAGCGTCGAGCTGGCTGCGCAGCTGGTCGAGGGTCTTGCCGTCGCGGGTCTGCCACAGGGTCCACCCGTTGATGACGTTGCCCGTGACTGCCTCGGCGGCCTTCGAGGGGGAGGGGAATGTCGAGGAGTGGCCGTCGACGATCAGCTGGCCGTCGGCGGTCACGACGGCGCGGCCCGACCGGTTGGCGCGGCGCTGGTGGAAGGTCAGCTCGGTGCCCGACTCGAGAAGTCCGGCCTGCATCAGGCCGGCGAGGGGTCCGTGCGGTACGACGGCGGCCGCCTCGGTGGAGGGTTCGCCTCCGCCGAGGGACAGGGTGACGTGGACGGTGTCGTCGCCGCTTGCGCTGGTGAGACGCGCGATGACGGCGGGGTCGAAGTGGATGCTGAGGGTGGCCATGAGCGCTCCTGCCGACGACGGCCCGTAGGCCGAATCACTCGATTTCCCTTTGATCGTAAGCAGCACAAGCGACTCGCGTCAACTTCGATTCTGAGTGGTTCAGCAGAAAACGGCAGGGCCTTCCGGTGCGGCCGTCAGCGGTTCACCCGCGGCGGCCGAACGGCCACCACCTCCGGCGGGCAGGCGAGTCGGCTCAGGCGGCTGCGCCCATGCCGGCGGCAGGGGAAGGCGCAGGCGGGAGTACAGGCCGCGGAGGCGCCGCTGCCGCTCGGTCACTTCCAGCGGACGAAGAGCTGCTCTCCGGGCCCGGGGTCGATGCCGAACGGCAGGCTGAGCGGGGCCAGGTCGAGCTTCTCCTGCGGGGCGAGCGGCGTGAAGCCGCGCTGTTGATAGAAGCGGTCCAGGCCGGAGTCGACGGGGCACTGGCCGTACAGCAGGAGCAGCCCGAGCTGCTCGTAGATCTGCACGGTGCGCTTGAGCAGGTGGGTGGCCCATCCGGCGCCGCGGGCCTTCTCCGCGACGCTGAGGCCGGCAAGCTTGGCGAGGGCGAGGGGAATGGACATCAGCTGCTCGGGAGGTAATCCCTGCTGGTGGGCGCCGTTCATGATGGGCATCGGCGGCATCGAGTACGCGGCGCCGACGATGTCGCCTTCCTTGTCCTCCGCGACCAGGACCAGGGAGAGCCCGGGGATCGCGTCGAGGTAGGTCCTCTGCACCAGCAGCGGCGTCATCGCCCTGATCCACGCCTCCTGGCCGGTCAGCCCGGCGCACAGCGCCACCGCGAGCTCGCCGCCGAACTGGTCGGCCGCCGGCTGGTCCAGCCGTGCTCCCGCGGTTTCCATCAGGGCCTGCACGGCGGCATCCTCGCCCGCCTGAGCAAGCCGGATGCGCCCTCCGCCGGGGCCTTGCCAGCCCTCGATGACTCGCTTGCTGCTCACGGGCTGCGGCGGGGTGGAACCGCCGCGCGTCTTTCCTCGTTTGGCCATGCTCGGCACCGTACTGAGCCGGACTCAGCCGGATTGGCGGTTCACCAGAACCAGCCACTGTCCTGTCTCAGCGAAGGGGGGAGCGGCCAGGTCAGCGCCGCTTGCCGAGTCCGGGCAGTCCACCGGGCACCGTGCGGACGCTGCTCGACGAGTCGTCGGCATGCCGCGGAGAAGCAGGGGCGGAGGGCTTCTCGGTAGTTCTCAGTGGAGGCAGCACAAGAGGCTCACCGCCCCGGGGGCTTGCCACGACATCTCCTGAGGCTGAGCAGGAAGCGAGCTCACCTGGCACCTGGTGAGAGTAGAGGCGGCCCGTTCGGATGTTGACCTTTGTCGTCGCGCCACAGTCACCGCATTCGTGTCGGACAGCGTCCGGGTTTCGCACTCTTCCCCCTCCGAGCGGTCCTGGTTCGGCTGGCTCCCATCGTGGCCCCCGATCCCCACCTGCGGTAGGGCACCGCGCGTTCCCCGAGACCGACGGCGTGGTGCTGGAGGATGCGCCGGCCCCGATCGAGCGCGCCCGCGCCGGTCGCCGCCGGGGACCCGACGCCTCCCACGCTGCGGCAGTGCGCCGGGCCCGTGCCGAGCGCGCGGCGCGGGAGGCCGGGAGGCCGCCATGGACGCCCAGCGCCCCCCGCTGCGCAACGTCAGCATGAAACGTCGCCTCACCCCTAAGAGGGTTCGTACGGTATTTGTACGGTAGACGTACGCTAAAGTTACGGTTAATGGGGTAGGGTGTGAGTCAGGAGGTGCTTTCATGTCCGAGATGTTCGACGCGGTCGACGCGCTGGTCGCGTCCCGCTCTCCGCTGCCGCCAGCGGAGGAGCGTAAGCGGCTGCGCACCGCGCACGGCCTGACGCTGGACGAAGTCGCCGGCGCTCTGAAGGTGCGTCGGGCCACGGTGTCCGCCTGGGAGTCGACGAAGAAGCCGACCGAGCCGCGCGGCCCCGAGCGTGAGGCGTACGCACGACTGCTCAAGCAGCTCGCGGAGCTCTACCCGGCACCGGCAACGCCGGAGAAGCCGGCTGCCCCGGTGCCCGCCACGTTCACCCGCGCGCCCGACTCAGCAGGTGAAATGCCGGAGGTTCCGGACGCTGCGATCGAAGAAATGGTCCGGTCCCTCTATCCCTCTTCCGGCGCGCCCCGGCCGACGGGCTTCGCCGACCCGGCGGAAGCGCGAACTCTGTCCACAGGCCAGGCGTCCGAGGCTGCGGCCATGACTACAACCGAGAACACCCAGACCCCTGCCCCCGTCGCCGCTGCTCCGGCGGCCGCGACCCGTCCGGCGCGCACCACCAGGCCGTCGTCGACATCGCGCCGCCCGGGTGCGAAGAAGGCGGCCCCGGCTGGCACCCCGGCGGGCGGCACTGATCCGCGGTTCGAGAACGGGCCACTCGCGGTCGTCGATGTCGAGGACGGGAAGGTGCTGGCGTACTGCACCGGCGGCCTGGTCCTGGACGTGCCCGCCAAGAGCATCCCGGCCCTGGTCGACTGGACGCTGCGCGAGGCCAAGCTCGGGGCTCCGAAGTTGTCGGGGCCGGGCAAGGACGCCGACCCGCTGATCGTGCTCACCGAAGCCGCCCTTGAGCGCTACGGCCTGCCCGTCACGCTCACGGAGGAGGAGAAGCTCGCCGGGCGGATCCCGGAGGGCCACAAGGTCATCAAGCAACTGGCCCGTCAGGAGTGGCAGCTGACCAAGCGCGGGTTCGGGCCGTGGGCGAGGATCTATCGCCCCGCCATCGGTTCGGAGCGGGCCTGCGTGCAGCTGTGCATCCCGACGTGGGGGGCGCTGGACACCCGGCACTGGGGCGAGGCCGGGCAGCTCCCGCCGGCGGAGCTCGCCCGCGTCCTGGGCGTGTACGCCTCCCGTGTGATGACGCCGCGCGGCTCCACGGCCGTGACCGGCCTGGAGCTGATGACCGCCCTGCATCCGCCGACGCGGGCCTCCGAGCCGGACGCCGACGGGAAGCGGCACTCCGAGCACAACCCCGGCTCGCTGGGCAAGGAAGCCATCGACCCGATGAACTGGCCGCCGTGCGAGGTCCCCGACGGCCACCCGGTCCTCAAGGACCTGCCCCGCTTCCACGTGCGCGGACCGGCGGAGAAGCTGTTCGAGGAGGCGTACGACTGGGCGCGGCCGATGACCGACGCGGAGTGCACCCTGCGGCACCTGGTCGGCATCGACGTCAACATGGCCTTCGCCGCCGGCGCCAACGGCCTGCCGGTCGGCCTCGGGGAGGCGACGCACGTCAAGGCCCCCGCGTTCGACCCGAAGCTGCCCGGCTCCTGGCTGGTCGACCTGAGCCACGTGGACCTGTCCCGCGTGAAGGTCGGCAAGGAGTGGGTGGAGCTGGACGGCAGCCTGCTGCCGAGCCCGTTCACGCCGAAGGGCGAGCGCCCGACCGGCCCGGCCTGGTACGCCACGCCCACCGTCGCCTACGCCCAGGAGCTCGGCTACGAGGTGCGGCCGATCGAGGCGTGGGTCCGGTACGACAACGGGCGTTACCTGGACGGCTGGTACAACCGGCTCCGGGACGCCTACCTCGTCACGATGGCCGACCTCGGCGTCGACGCCGACCTGTCGCCGGAAGACTTCCTCGCCGCGATGAACGGCTACAAGGCCCGTGACCCGGAGCTGGCGATCGTCGTCTCGGCGGTCAAGGCGACGGTGAAGGGCGGCCTGGGCAAGCTCCGCGAGCGCCCGCGCGGGGAGGGCTGGCGGCCGGGCGAGCCGTGGCGCGCCCTGTCCCGCCCGACGTGGCGGCCGGACATCCGCGCGGCGGTCATCTCCCGCACCCGGATCAACCTGCACCGGAAGATCGTCAAGCACGCGTCGTTCACCGGGCAGTACCCGATCGCGATCCTGTCCGACTGCGTCGTCTACGCCTCCAACGGGCCCTCGCCGCTGGACTTCCTGCCCTACCGGGAGGGCAAGCCGCTGCCCGGCGGCTTCAAGCTCGGCATCAACCCCGGCCTCGTGAAGTGGGAAGGCACGCAGGACGTCCTGTGGGGCGAGGAAGTTCGGGAGCGGTTCAACGCGCCGGAGCTCAACCTGGCCCGGTACATCAAGGACGGCACCGTCACCGACGTCGACAACGGAGAGTAGGAGTAGGCGATGAGCCTGTTCGGGGACGGCCTGGAGGCCGCGGTGCAGAAGGCGTTCACCCGCCCGGCGCCGAAGTCGGCCGGCGCGCAGATGCGCTACCTGGTCAAGCAGCTCAAGGGCACGAAGGCGGTCGCCCAGATGCTGCGGGTCTCCCAGCGCACCGTCGAGCGGTACGTGAAGGACCAGATCAAGAAGCCCCGCCCGGACCTCGCCGAGCGCCTGGAGCGCGAAGTGAAGAAGAGGTGGCAGCCCCAGATCAGGGCGAAGGCCAAGGCGAAGGCGGCGTCGACGGGCGGCATCGTCATCGACACCCGGGCCCGCATGGGCTACACCGCGCCGATCGGGTCGACGGACGAGGACCGTGTCCGGCACCTGACCGTCGCCCTGCCGCCCCACTTCGCCGCTCGCCTCTTCGACGCCCAGGAGGCCGGCGCCAGCGACGCCCAGCTCCAGCAGATCGTGGCCGACGGGCTCAAGGAGGCGTACTTCCAGGACGGCGGCCGCCGCGCCGGAAGCCTCGAGGAGGTCCGCTTCACGGACGTCCAGCACCTCGAGTTCGACCTGTAGCAGCCCCGGACGACGAGCGGGCCCGGACCACACGGTCCGGGCCCGCTCACTTTCTGCGGTCAGGTGCGGAAGTGAACTCCAGCTCGTCACGTCCGCGTATTCGTGTCGGAAGCCGCTCGCGGACCCGGCACCCCGGCCCCGGGTTGCCCGGCCGCGAGCGCCTGGTCGACGAAGGCGCGGACCAGCTCGCGCGCCTCGGCAGTCAACACTTCCTCTCTCCACGTCTTCGTCCAGTGCCGGTCGCAGTACAGGTCGAAGCCGTGTCCGCTCGTGGTGGTGCCCCGGTGCCGGACGCGCGGCTGCACGGGACAGCTCGCGTGCCGGGCCTCGGCTTCCAGGTGGAACCCGGCCACCGCAGAGTGGAACCGCAGGGGAAGGGTCCGCTCCTCGCGGCAGCGGCTGCATTCCAGCAGGTGCGCCACGACCTCCTCCCGTCGCAGCAGGAGCTCCGGGATGCCCTTTCCCTCGAAGGTGTTGCAGCTGGCGCAGACCGGGCCGCGGACCAGGTCGTGCCCGTGGCAGTGGTCCCACACCGAGGCCCTGCTCGACTGGCACAGTCGGCACAGGTAGTCGTCGGCCCGCAGCTTCCGGGCCCGCATCTGCCCGTACGGCACCCCGCGCAGGTGTCCGGTGTACGCGGTGAACTCCGCCCCCGAGCACGGCGGGCACATCGTCACGTACCCGGTCTTGGTCGACGTCCTCCAGCCGCTCCAGCGCGGCCCCCGCGCCCCGCACCGCGAGCACAGCCGCGCCCGTTCGAGGAGCTTCTCCTCCACTACCTCCCACCGGTCCAGGAGGTCGGCGTAGGCGCGGGGAAGCCACCAGCGGCCCTCGCCTCGGGTGAGCAGTCCCAGAGGGTAGGTGCCGGCGATCGTGGACGCGCTCCCGGATCCGTTCCGCGCGGTGACTAACTCCTCCCACGTCAGCTCGCCCGGAAGGCCGTTCTCCCCGATCCGCGCCCACTCGCTGCGCTCGGTATACGGCCGATTCCGGGCCAGCTCCTTGGACAGGGCCTCGTGGTACATCCAGCCGGCGATCTGGCCACGCCAGTTCGCGCGGCCGCGGGCGTCCTCATCCTCGGCGCTGCTCTCCTCACGCCACCGCCGCCCGGGAAACACGACCTCAACCAGGTCGTCGTGGTCGACGGTCACGGCGGCCAGGTCCCGGGCGGCCCGGCGCACGTCACGCTCGTCGTACTGCCACGGCCCCTTGTGCTTGTACAGGCGCAAGGCGACGTCGCCGACGACGACGTGTCCGTGCCAGCGCAGGTGGTGCGACATCGTCTTCATCAGGGCATCGGGGCGCAGGGGCAGCGAGGCGTCGCGGGTCTCGTCCGTGAAGATGGCGCACGCCAGTTTCGGGCTGATCATGGGCATGGGCGGGAGCGTTGCAGACCCCTCTGACAACGCCCTCCGCAGATTCGTACACAGCCGCGAAAGACCGATCGGGTACTCGATACGCGTCCGATGTGTCCGGCCGTTAGTCCTCGCCGTCGAAGCCGCGGGCGAAGCCCTTGAGGACCGGATCGAGCTCGGCGGCCGCACCGCACAGCGAGCACAGCCGGACACCCGGCTGCTGCGCCACGTCCAGGGCCCGCTCCACCGTCAGCACCGGCACCCCGGTCGGGGCCTCGTCGCAGTCGACGGCGTGCACGACACCGCCTCGGGCGGGACCGCGGCCGCCGGCCTTCGCCAGCACCCAGCCCGACGGGCGGCGGGGCCCGAGGACCTGGTCCACGAGCGACGGCTTCGGGAGGTACTCGGTGGGCACGTCGTCGTACGAGACGCCGTCCACGGGCCGTACGTGCTGTGGCGCGCGCACCCAGACCCGGTACTCGGCAGGCTCCACCGAGCCCCCGGGCCCGTTGCGGTACGCGGGCAGGCCCACCTCGTACAGCCAGCCGTCGAGGACTTGGCGCTTCGCCCACAGCCGCGCCACGACCTCCTGGTCGCCGGGCAACAGCACCCGGATCGGCACCGGGGCCGGGTCGGGTGCGGGCGAAGGTGACGTCGACATGCCTCCACCGTAGACACCACGGACCGACAGAACGCCGTGACCTGCATGGACGCGGACTCTGTCCACAGGGCAGGCGCCCGAGGCTGCGGCCATGACGATCAACGACTCGCAGCAGCCGGCCCCGCGCCACGGCAAGATCCTGGAGGCCCTCGCCCAGGCAGAGCGGAAGGTGTTCACCCGGCCCGCGCCAAAATCCGCTAAGGCTCAGGTGAAATTCCTCCTCACGCGAGCGAAGGGGTCCACCAAGGCCCTGGCCGAGCGCCTCGGCGTCTCGCGCCGCACGGTGGAGCGCTACCGCGCCGGACAGCTGGCGAAGCCGCAGAAGCGCCTCCAGGCCGCGCTGGTGGAGGAGACCGAATCCGAGTGGCAACCGCAGGTCAAGGCACATGCACGGGAGCAGGCCGCGACCTCCACCGGCATGATGGTGCGCGTCGTTGCCCACTTCGGGTTCACCGCCAACGGGTCGTCTGATGACGGTCGCGAGCGCACGATCCTCACCCCGATATCGCCCACCTACGCCGCAGAGATCCTCCGGCTACAGGAGGCCGGTGCGACGGAGTCGGAGCTGCATCCGGTCGTCGCGGAGGCCATCACCGAGTCCTATTTCACGGAATGGGGAACCCGGGCCAAGGGTCTGCGCGCCGACCTGACGGACGTCCGATCTATTGAGTTCGAATTTTGAGACACCGCAATTTAGGGCCTGCTATAAACCGTATGCGCGGGCCGTCGCGGAAGCGCTCTGGCGGCGGCCCGCACCCTTTTTGACTCCGGATGCGAGGCCCTATGAGCACCCCCTGGCAGACCCGGCGGGCATCCCGCCAGCCCTTCGCCGCCCGCGCGGCCGCGCCCCGGGAGCCGGTCGACCCCGCGCGCATCGGCCGGCGCGTCGTACGCCGTCGCGCGAAGGGCATGGACGCCGCCGCCGTCGTGCGCGCCCTCGAGGACGCCCGGTTCGACGCGCGGCAGGACTCCCGGCACGAGGACCTGGCCGACGACGAGCGCGGCCGCGCGGAGCTCGCGGAGTGGGAGCGCATCGACCAGCTGCTCGTCGCCGCCGCGCCGGGCACCGTGTACGACCCGGACACCGACGACGTCGTCCAGGCCGAGCTCGCCGCCGAAGCCGCGGCCGCCGCCGACCGCGAGGCCGCCGTACGCGAGGCGCAGCGGATCGCGGCCCGCGCCGACGAGCTCCAGGCGCTGCGCGAGCTCCACGCCCTGGAGCGGACCGAGCCCCGCGACGGGGACGAAGCCGTGCGCGACGAGATGACCCGGCGAGCCGGCGGATACGTCCAGGCCGACGTCGACGCCTGGCTCGCCCGCGCCCTAGCCGCGCACCGCGGGCACTACCGCGACCCGGCCGCCCGTGAAGCCGCCGCCGACCTCCTGCCGCCGCCGGTCCTCGCCCACGCCGCACTGCTCACCGAACTCGTCCGCCTGGTCCCCGGCGTCGACATGGACCAGCTGGCGTTCGCGGCCCGGCTCGCCACCACCGAACCCGAAGCCGCCGGTGACCTCGCCGCGCTCCTTGCCCGCGCCCGCTCCGGCGCCAGCTGACCGCACCACGCTCTTCCGGCCGAGTGTCATGCTGACTGAGCGTGAGCGTGACACCGGCTGTCACGCTCCCTCGGGAAAGTGTCACGCCACCTTAAATGTGTCCCTGTATGTCCGTTTCTCGGGGCCCGTAGGGGCCTCCAGGGCAGTTTCGGGGACGGAGCGTGACACATAAGAGTTGATCTCCCGAGCGCTTACGAGCAGTACGGAACGTAGTCATGGGGGCCGGTTCAGCCGGAGTGGTCCCGGGCTCCGCGGCCCGGCGATACCGTGGTGAGCAACGCCAGTCCTGCCCTCTGGAGCCCTCGATGAGCGAACAGCCGGCCCCCGCCGACACCGCCGCCCGGCAGCTGGAGCCCGCGGCCGCCGACGCGGTCCGCGCGTACGCGGCCAAGACCCGCGCCGACGCCGACCGGTTCGCCGCCGTCCTGGAGGACATCGCCACCAACGGCCTGCCCGACCCCGAGCAGTGCACCCCGTGGGAGGAGCTGCGCGAGGCCCACCTCGCCCGCCTCGCGCGGCAGCGCCCGGCCGTCGCCTGATGGCCCCGCAGCACGGCCCCCGCCGCGCCCGGATCGCGTTCTCCGACTCCGCCGCCAAGCAGCTGGAGAACCTGACCAGCGAGGCGGAGATCCACGCCCTGGACCGCGCCCTGGTCGTCGTCTCCGTCGACCCCGAGGTCGGCGAGCCGATCCCCGGCGACACCGCCGGCCCCCAGCTGCGCGAGTACGCCGACGAAGTCGAGCGCGTACGCCTCCTGTACTGGGTCACGGCCTTGAAGACCGTGGTCGTGGTCGCCTACCTCGAGGTCTGACCCACGACGCCCTGGACCAGGCCGACCGCGTCCTGCTGGCGCGGCCGGCCTCTGCGCGTGTCCGTCGTTTGGTGAGGGATCGGGTCTGTCGGTTGGTGAGGGATCGCTCGCGTACAAGGAAGACCTAGGACTGACTGACCAGAGGACGAGCGCGACCTTCCACCCGCCGTAGGCGAAGTACCGGAAGTACAGCCGGGCAGTCCTCGCCAGCAGGCTCGCCACTCGCCTTGCACCCTTGCACCCATCGCCGCGTCACCGTCGGCCCGGAACTCCACGCCGACGGCGCGCCCTGCAACACGCCCGTGCAACGCGGCCTGCAACACACAGGTGCAACAGAGCCCGCGTTGCACCCCTGGCCTGCGGCAACGCCCCTCAAAGCGCGGACCGGGTGCGTGTTGCACCCCGCGTTGCAGGCCCTCGTCCCGGACGGGGCCCGGACGGCTCGGCACCGTCTTGCACCCCATTAGTAGGTAGTACAGGTAGTACCTATGTGCGGGTTGTAGATCTCTCCCCCTGAGAGCGAAGCTCGCCGCGCGGGTACACACCACCCGCCGCCACCTGCACCGAGGCCCACCCCGACCGTCCGGCGCACATGATCCTTCCCGGCGCTGTACGGCCGTCTGCGGCGTTCTGACGCCGTCCGGGCTCCCGAGTGACCATCAAGGCCCTCAAAGGCGCTCACAGCGGCGCACAGCGCTTCGAGGGGCGGTGAAGCGCCCTGCCCCTCGGCGACAGCTCCACGACGGGCGCCCAGGCCGCCCCTCCTCGGCCGCCGCCTCTCGCTGCTCCCGGGCCGAGCTCTGCTCTCAGGGGGGAGGAGACTCAACCCGCACGTAGGTACTACCTGTAGTACCTACCAATGGGGTGCAAGACGGTTCCGCTCCCGCCAAGCCGTGACCGCCGACGGCCGTCACCGACCAGGTGCAGCACCTCGTGCTGCTCGGCCGCCGACGTCCTGCTGCTCCTGGTGGTGAAGGGTGCAAGGCGTCTGCTGCATGTTCGACGAGGAGTGCAGCGCAGCATTCGCACGGGCCAGGCGGCACACGGGTGCTGCTCGGGTAGCAAGGGTGCCCTAACCCGGGCAGCACGAGACGCAGCAGAGCTACCGGAGCCGCCACCGTTCGTTCTGCTGCTCCAGAACAAAGTGGTTCACCTGGTGCTACCGCCAGCTTGTCGCCGGCCCCCACGGAGCTGATGACGCCGTGGCTCGCGTTTGTTCTGCTCCTCCAGAACAAAGCGGTTTAGGTAGTGCTACCGGCGGGAGGGGGCAGGGCAGGAAGAAGGCGCCGCAGCAGGAGGTGCGGCGCCTTGGGCCTTCGGTGGGGCGGGTCAGCCGGTGGCGGCCAGATTGGCGACCTGAGCGGCGAACCGGGCCCGGCGTTGCTCGGTGAAGCGCTCGGGTTCGGAGGCTTTGATCTCCGGGATCGGCATGGGGTAGGCCACCTTGCCGTCGGTCAGCACCGGGTGGAGTTGGTAGAGGGCGTCTTCCAGGCTCCAGGCGAGCCCGCACTCGCGGAGCTCCTTGAAGCCGCGGTTCACGGTGGGCTTGCTGGCGCCCAGCTCGCGCGCCATCTCGTTCTGGCTGATCGCGGCAGTGCCGGTGTCCGGGTTGCTGAGGTACAGCAGCTCGTCCAGGACGCGACGGCCGGCGGTGGAGACGTCGACCAGGGACAGGATGCGCAGGGCGTCGCGGGTGAGCGTGACGGGCGCCTCGGAGGGAGGGCTGGGGACGTAAGAGCTGCTCACGGAGCCTCACCACTTCCGATCAGAACGACGCTGCCACAACGAGGATATGCCGCGCGGGATCACGCGCTCGCCTTGCGCACGGGCCGCCGCTGGCGGAGCGTGACGACCTTCTCCTTGCGGCGGGCGGCCTCGGCGGCCTTCTTCTCCGCCTCACGCGCCCGGCGCCACTCGGTGGGGTAGTCGGCGTGCGGAATGATGCAGGCCGGCCCGTCGGCGGCGTTCCAGAGCTTCTGCCACTTCTCCTGCTCGCCGGAGGTGCCGGCCACAGTGAGCCACGGGTTCAGCTGGAGGATGCCGCGCTTGGCGGTGCGCATCCAGCCGATGTGTGCGAAGAACTGGCTGGCCTCGCTCACCGAGGCCACCGACAGGTTGCACCGGGCCTGGAGGTCGCGCTGGTTGGTCTTCACGAAGCCGCGGGGGACATCACGGTCCTTGTCGTTGGCGCGGTTGGCGTCCTGCAGCGCCATGAGCTTGCACCAGACCTGGAACCAGGAGCCGGGCATCTTCAGGCTGCCGAGCACGTTCAGCAGCAGCCGGGCGTCCAGAACGTAGCCGCTGACCTCGGCGCTCGCGGCGAACTCGCGCCCCTGGATCTTCTCCACGCCCAGGATCAAGCCGCCCTTGCCGTCCGACCGCGCGACCACGCGCTCGCCGGGGCGGACGATCGGCAGCTGTTCCATCGGCACTGTCCTCCAGGGATGATCAACGGTTCGGTGAGCACGGTAGCACTAGGTAAACCGGCTTGTTCTGGAGGGGCAGAACAAACGGTGCCTCACAGTCACCTAACGACCCGTCAGGTTCGGGGTGACTTTGTTCTAGGTTTCCAGAACACTCGGGAGCCGTTTGTTCTGGAGATCTAGAACAAACGGTTTCGCATCGTCGCAGGTCAGAGCCGTTTTCAGCGTGGTGCCCTCTTAGGTGTCTTTAGACACCAGCCACCACCCCGGCCCCTGCTGCCACGCCGCGCACCGCGCGGCAAAAACCGCTGGTCACGGCGGGCGCGTCGCCGCTGGTGACCTGCGGATCGTGGGAGCCGGCCTCCGTGGCTGAGCTCGCTTCGCGTGCGGCGCCGTCTCCGGGTGCGGGCCGGGGACAGCAGCAGCGGCTCTGAGTCTCGGGTGGTACCAGCCGTGACGATCAAAACCCTGGAAGCGTGGCTGGTCCCGGTGGACGGTTCCGCCGCCCGGCCCTGGGGGGCCGTTCGGCTCCGGTACCTCCGCACGTCGAAATTCCGGCTTTCCGATATCTGAGGTTCCGTTCTGTGGCTCGGGTCCGCATCTTCCCAATCTAGGATTCCTCGCGTGAGTGGTAGGCAGAATTCGCGCGCTGACCGTGTATCAAAAACCGCGCCCCCGCCGGGTGGTTGGGGGGTGTCCTGTGTTTCCGCCAACGGTACATGCTGCATCTACCGGATGCCGGTACACTGGAACCCACACGAACGAGCGACCCCCACCCCCTCATAGCCAGCCAGGCCCGCGCCAGCGGGCCCAACGGTTCTGGAGGCGCAGCCGGAAGGACCGTCAGG
>NZ_JODF01000055.1:0-49806 GCF_000717945.1 Streptomyces sp. NRRL S-920 | reverse complement strand
CCTGGACGGCGGCGACCCGCTGCGCCAGGGTCAGGGCGGCGTCCCGGCCCGGGTGGTCGACGGCGTGGGGAGCGGACGCCGTCTCGCCCTCGGGGTCGCATTGATCGGCGGGTGCGGAGACGGCCGAGGCCGTCGCCTCGGTGACGGCGGTGTCGGCTCGGATGCGGGCGTCGCGGATCGCGTTCTGCACGGCAAGACTGGCGACCCGGGCACCCTCGTTAGCGGCTGGACTCCCGCGGCGGCGTGCCTTCGGCGGGAGCGATCCACCACCGGCGCGGCACCGGGAAGTCGGCGGTATAGGTCATCCGGTCCGCCGCCGGCGCTTCCCGGCCGGGCTTCGTGACCGTGTGGCGGCGGGAGCACCGCAGCAGGGCCCGGTGGGTGATGTAGTCGTCCAGGCCGCGGGTGAACTCGCGGCCGCGCAGCGTCTCCAGCAGGTGCCGGCGCGCTTCGGCCAGGATGTGGCGCCAGGCAAACTACTCGCGCACGGTGAAGACGACCGCGGCGACATCGACGGCGGCGAGCGCTACCTCCACGGGGGGATCCACCCGCGCTCGGTTCCCCCGGAGGAGTCAGTCGACGAGCTGCTGCCAGGGCATTCTCGATGCGCTGGTGGCCATCAATGCTCATCTCCTCTTTCCCCATCTCGGTTGTCAGCGCTCTGCAGTACCGTCACGGCGAGTAGCCCAGCCAAACGGGAGGCCGTCGCGTGACCGTCATTCGTCCTCGGCGGCCAGCTCCGGGGAAATCCGTAGAGGACCTAGCCCCACAACTAGTGAAGGAGTGGCACAGCGCCCTGAACGCCCCTCTCTCCCCTGCTGATGTTTCCGCCGGCTCTAGCCTTCACGCATGGTGGCGTTGCGTAGAGTGTGGACACGAGTGGTCAGCGCGAGTCTCAAGTCGCACGCGGGTAAACGGAGCTGGTTGTAAGCCCTGCGGCCACAGACGTGCCGGAGACAAGAAGGCCTCTCCTCGACACGGCATTTCACTCACAGATGCGTATCCCCATCTTGCGAGGCAGTGGGACGCCCATCGGAATGCGCCCATGACCCCTGACCGTGTCGGCCCTGGGTCGAGCCAGCCGTATTGGTGGGTCTGCGTGTGCGGGAGGTCGTGGAAGGCTCGTCCTTCTGATCGGACGCGGTCTGACAGAGGTCCTTCATCTGCACTTTGTCCCTACTGCGTACGCACTGTGACGCAGCGCCAGCGCGCACGTCCCCTCCACGAGAGATCCCTGATGGCGCTCCACCCTGAGCTGGCTGCCCAGTGGCACCCGACGAGGAACGCGCAACTGCAACCTCACGCGGTATCACCGGGGTCGAACCGCAAGGTGTGGTGGCGGGGCCTCTGCGGACATGATTGGCAAACACGGGTCAGCCGCAGGGTCGAAGGACGGGGGCTGCCCCTACTGCGCCGGCCGGCTCGTAGGATACGGAAACGATCTTGCAACATGGGAGCCAAAGATCGCTGCACGGTGGCATCCGACGCTTAACGGGTCGCTGACGCCAGACCAAGTCACATACGCGTCCGGGAAGCACGCATGGTGGCTCTGCCACATCTGCGGACACGAATGGAACGCCCGAATCGCCTCGCAGCGAGACGGCCGGAACTGCCCAAAGTGTGGGCGTGTTGTCGCGAACCGCAGTGCACGTATGCCCCGCAATGGACATCTCCTCATGGACACCCAGCCGCATCTGGCTGCTGAATGGCACCCTTCACTCAACACGACCGCGCAACTCTCGGAGACCGCCACAAACTCGGGCATGACTGTCTGGTGGCTCGGTGCCTGTGGGCATGCCTGGGACTATCCAGTCGGAGCTCGAGTCCGCACGCGAGCGGGGTGCCCCTATTGCTCAGGCCATCGCACAGGTTACGGAAACGACCTGGCAACTCTCCACCCCCAGCTGGCTTCTGAATGGCATCCGGAACGGAACGGTGACCTCACTCCCAGCGATGTGGTCCCAGGATCATCGGCCCGCGTTTGGTGGCGTGCCAGCTGTGGCCACCAATGGCGCACTTTCGTCTTCGTCCGAAGTCGTGGATCCGGCTGTCCTGCCTGCGCGCCAACGCCAGAGTCGAGGCAACAGACCGACCTTGAACTCGCTCTTCTCATTTTTGTGCCCGGTCTGGGGCTGCGGGACCGGGCGGTGGCCCTGGGCGAACGGCTCCTGCAGTGTGACATGGTCTGGCCTGGTCGCCGGCTCGTGATCGAGTACGACGGATCTTACTGGCACCGACACACGACGGAACGGGATATTCGAAAAGCCAAGACGCTCCGGGAAGCTGGCTGGGTGGTAGTCAGAGTGCGTGAGCAACCACTTAAGGCCTTGCATCCCTATGACGTTCTCGTCGCCCCCGTCGACGTAGCAACGTCGTACCACCCAGGTTGCTCGCCCGCGCGAGCGGCGCAATCAGAGACGGAACGTGCTCACCGGAACGGGGGGGACAACGGGCACCTCGACAGCTGTATCGGTCATCGGGACCACCCGAGCATGCCTGCCGATCATGCTGCCGCACCGGGAAACTCCAAGATCCCCGACAGAGTCAAACTAGTGATCCAGCAGCATTTCGCTTCCTGGGCTGGCAATTGTCATCATCCTGCCATGGAGGGGATACATGAAATTTCCGCCTGGGTGATGAGTCGGAGTCGGTAACCAGAGTCAGGGCATCGATCTGTCCGGCATCTCGCCCCGACTTTCGCTGCTGGTGCCGCTTGCTCGGCCCTCATCCCCGGCATTTTTGGGCGTAATTGCGTCTGGGATGCATGAGGAGTACGCTTTCCCGTCAAGACGGGGGTCGCATATGCCGATACCTCTTTGGATTCGGCCAACTCCGTGCACGCCAGGGGCGGACGAGCCGTCGTCGTCTCACCTCGCCCTACCTGCGTCGACCTCGCGTGATGCGCCTCGACAGGTCCTGGGTGGCAGAGGTCCCAAGTGTCTTCGGCTGCCGATAACCAGAACCTGCAGTTCAGAGCCCGCAGGAGCCAGAAACTTCAAAATGGCGACTTCGCGTCAGTACCGGTCGGCCCCATCGGTGAATATCGGCTAAACGAAATTTTGAGGGGATTTTCCCTCCGGTGGATTACGTAGGGCCCTGTCGGGTGATTGTTGACGGAAATCGGACACCTTGTTCTATTACAAATATCTGGACATGCGTGTCGTATGGAAGTAGCGCGTAATCCTCGGACTGCCGCACGGCATGCGGCGCAGACAAATGTTTCGAGGGAAATTAATCTTTTTAGGTGCCTTGCCGGCCTGATTTCGCGGCCCCGGATCGACCCTTGCTTCACCTGAGCCAGAGGAAACACCGTGAACCGGAAACAGACCACCGCTCTCCTCGCCCTCCCGACCCTCTTCACCGGAGCAGCACTCTTCTTCGGCGCCCCTGCCGGGGCCTCTGCCCTGGCCTGTACCGCGGGCACTGCGGGCATTGCGGGTGCCAACGGCACCGCCGCCCACCCTGCCGGGTTCCCCGGCACCGCAGGCGGTGCTGCGACCGGAACGGGCAACTGCGCGGGCGGTGCCGGCGGCCCCGGCGGCAACGGCTTCGCCAACGGGGTCGGCGGTGCGGGCGGTAACGGCGGGATCGGCGTGGGCAGCGGATCCGGCGGTGCAGGTGCCACCGGTGGCACTGGTGGCTCCAGCGGCGCGACCGGCGGTAACGGTGGCACCGGTGCCTCCGGCGGCCTCAACGGCGCGGGTGGTGCGGGCGGTGCGGGCGGTGCGGGCACCAACGCCGCTGCGGGCGGCATCGGAGGTGCCGGTGGGAACTCCGGCGCCAGCGCCGGAGCCGGCGGCCAGGGCGGCCTGGGTGGCGTCGGTGGATCGAGCGGTGGTGCGGGCGGTAACGCGGGCAACGGCGGCATCGGCCACGGCGGCGGAAAGGGCGGCAACGGAGGCGCCGGCGGCACCAACGCCTCCGGCAACGGAGGTAAGGGCGGTAATGCCGGGAAGGGCGGCAACGGCAGCTCCGGCGGTGCTTACCCCGGTGGCGCCGCGGGCATTGGCGGAGCCGGTGGTGTGAGTTCTGGAGGGATCACCAACTCGGGTGGCAACGGAGGCACCGGCGGCAATGGCGGTGTGAAGTCGGGTGCCAGCGTTGATGGCACCTGCGGGATCGGCGGCGCCGGCGGCAACGCCACCGGGGGCATGCTCTTCCGCGGCGGGACCGGTGGAACGGGCGGAACGTTCGGCGCGGGCAGCCCCTGCGCGAGCGGCGCCAACGGAACACCGTGACCTTGCCCCACCCAGGTGCCCCGCCCCTCACGCCCTCGGACCACATGGCGCGGTCTCAGGACGTGATGGGTGCACCCTGACGTCCGCCCCTGAGAGTCTGAGGACTGACTCTCAGGGGCGGCGTGCACCCGGGGCTGCCACTCGCACGACCGCAGGCCTCACCAGCCGCCCACCGGCCCGGCAGCGCGCAGCTCTGCCCCTTCCCGCCGCGTAGTGGCGGCGCGACGCCTCTAAACAAGGGACACAACCGCCGTCTGCTCCCCCCGTGGTGCTCCGCCGTTGCCCCGCCTGCTCCCCCGGGGACGGTAGCCGTAGCCCCAGCGGGAGGCCTGCTTCTGGGTGGTGATGAGTGGCGAGCCATCGATATGGACACCGATTTCCCGGGAACACTCCTCTGGGCCGATGTGAGGGGTTAAGACGACCCCTCAGACATCACGCGCGCCCCACCGGCCGACGAACTCCTGAAGGGCGCGGGCGCTGCTGTTCCTCGCGGACGATCCGCCGGGCGAGGACGCCGCGGTCGATGTACGCGTCGACGGCGGCGAGGACCAGGCGCTGGAGTTCGAACGGCTCCAGCGCTTCCACCTCCCATTCACCGGGCGGCGGGGGTCGAAGCCGTAGCGGCGGGCGAAGGCCGGCCACCTCGGGGTGCCCTGCTTGCCTTCAGCCGCGGGCAGTTCGTAGGCGCGGACCTGGTCGTAGGTCAGCAGTACCCGTTCCGTCCGGCTCCAGCAGCCGGTGCGTGCCACCCAGTCCCGCTCGATGTCCTCGCCAGAGCAGTCGAAATCACCAACCACCAGTAGAACCCCGTCGCGAGGGTCGGCGGTGACGCGGTCGTGGACGATGTCGGCGTACGACTGCGAGCCGAAGCCGCGGACCACCAGCACCGGAATGCCCGCAGGAGCGAGCCAGCCGATCAGCTGCTGGCGCAGGGTGTCCTTCTCCGCCGCGACGTACAGGGCGTGCTCCTGACCCTCGGTGCGGTCCAGCCGGAACCAGTCAGACATCTCATGGATGAACGTGTCCGCGCTGTCCCAGGAGGGCAGGACATGGATCTCCCGGACGGTGTCGATCAGGTCCGGGAAGCGGCCCTCCCGGCGGGCCTTGGCCAACTGCGCGGACAGCCGGCGATACATCGGCGGCGTGTGCTGCAACACGCCCTCGGAGACCAGGCGGTACATGACCTGGCTCAGCGTGACACTGCCCTCATAGCTCTCCACTATCTGACGGGCCCGGTCGACGACCGCTGGCCACCGGATCCGCTCCCGCGCTATAGCGGTACTTGTACTTGTACCCCTCCGCGCGGTGTCGGCTCGGGTCAGCCGACGATCGGTGCGGCCCTCTCCGGGACGGGCTCGGACTCCAGACGGTCCAGGCGTTCGTAGAGGACGCGGACGAGGCGAGCGCGATTCTGGACGCAGCGCATGGTGCCCTCGATCGTCGTGGACAGCCAGCCTTCCGCCTCGCGCAGGACGACGTCGGCGAGCGCCCGGGGGCCGCTGTCCTTGGGCAGCTGGTCCGCGCGGCGCCGGACGTCGGAGGCGACCGCGCGGGCGTGGGCGGTGAGTTGGAGGGCGATCTGTTCGTAGTCGCGGGTCGCGAGCGTGTCCTCGCTTGTCCAGGCGAGGACGGCCTTGACGAGGCACTCGTACGGCTCGCGATCCAGCGGGAGCTCCGCCTCGATCAGCCCGTCGGGGTCGTACAGGACGGTGTGGGTGCTGGTGTGCATGGCGGGCCTCGATGCCGGGAGCGTCGTGTGCGGGTGGCCGGTGGTCACCGCTGGGTGTCCTCGCCGGCGTCGGCCCCGTGGTCCTCGGTCCGCTGGGCGAGGAAGCGGGCGAAGCCGCGGTCCGCGCGGGCCAGCAGGTCCGGGGAGGGGACTTTGTAGGCGGGCGACTGGAGGCCGCGGCCCTCCGGGGCCGGGGCGGTGGAGTCGGTGTGTACGCGCATGGGGCGCCGCCTCTCCGGCTGGTGGTCCGTGGGTGCCGTCGACGCTACGCAGCTACGGTCCGCGCTCTCAACGAAGTTGCGGAGAATTGCGGAGGTTCACTCCAGGGCGTCGATCGCGGCCCGGATGAGCGGGCGGGCGGCGTCGCCGTAGACGGCCATCGACGCGAGGCCGGCAAACGCCTTGGCGTAGTCGGCGAGCTCGCGCGGCTGCTTCACCTTGATCTCCGCCGTCAGGGTCTCCACCACGGCGGTGGTGTCGTCGTGGAGGTAGAACGCCTCCAGGGGCCACACGGTGCGCTGCGCGGTGAACGGGATGATCCCCAGGGAGACCGAGGCGAGCGGCATCACGGCCAGGAGGTGGCGCAGCTGCCCGCGCATGGCGTCGGGGTCGGCGGTGCGGTAGCGCAGGACGGATTCCTCCATGAGGACGACGTAGCGGTGGCCGCCCTCGTAGAGGAAGCGGGAGCGGGCGATGCGGGCGGCGACGGCTTCGGCGACGTCGTTGGGGGTGCCCTGGAAGGCGGTGATCTGCTCCATGAGGGCGGTGGCGAAGCCGGGGGTCTGGAAGAACCCGGGCGGCACGTTGGAGACGTAGACCCGGCAGATGCGGGTCCGCTCGTGCAGGGTGTTCCAGTCCTGCTGGACCTTGCGCATGCCGGTGCGGTGCAGGCGGCGCCACTCAAGGTGAGGTCGGTGTCTAAGACGGCCAGGTCGGGGTGCTCGTGCAGTTGCTGCTCGCGCGTCCAGTGGGCGAGGTCAGCTTTGTGGGCGGCCCGCCCGGAGGCTGGCCTGGTATGGCAGGCAGCCGTGATGAGAACCCCTCTCGGAACCCGCTTCGAGGGTTCCGAGACGAGTTCTGATGCCTGATCGTGATCCACGGGTGCACAACCGCATATGGATCCCGGCTGTCTGAAAGGCGCCGGAGGAGGCTCTCCGGCGCCTTTCGGTACAGAGATACAGAGATCGGGGATCAGGTGGGCAAGAAAGTCTGGAGAGCCGTCGTGGCCGGTGGTGCGGCGGCGGTGTTCACGGGCGTGGCCGCGGTGCCGGCCGGAGCGGCCGAGGGCGGGGTCTCCTTCACTCGCGTCCAGGTGAACGGCGGCAAGCCGATCGTGATCGGGGTGTCGGAGGCCGCGGCGCCCACCTCCTTCCGGATGGCGACCACCCGCAAGTGGAAGTGGCCGGCGGTGTTCCTGTACCGCGGCAATACGGGTGACCGACTGTGGCATGCCATCGAAACGAGCGACTGCCACGAGGTGAGCTCGGGCGTTTGCGACTTCAACGAGACGATGTACTTTGACCCCACTGAGTGGGACATGCGTAACAGCGAGGCCGGAGCGTGGAAGGTCGCGGCCGAGGTGTCCTTCAAGGGCGGCGGTGGCGACACGGATGACAAGGGCCTGACCACCTACATCAAGCGCAACTCCCGCTTGAGTGTGAACGCTGCGCCCGAGCCGGTGTCCAAGGGCAAGACGATCACCGTGACCGGCAAGGTTACGCGGGCCAACTGGGAGACGAAGAAGTACGCCTTCTACGGAAGCCGACTGGTGAGCCTGCAGTTCAAGCCCAGCGGAGCCACCTCCTACACCACGGTGAAGAAGGTTCACGCCAACGGCTCGGGTGCTCTCAGGACGACCGTGAAGGCGTCCAAGACGGGCTCGTGGCGCTGGGCGTACTACGGCAACACCACCACTGGGCCCTCAAGTTCGGCCGCGGACAACGTCGTGGTGCGGTAAAGAACTCGTCTCGGAACCGCTTTGAGGGTTCCGAGACGAGTTCTTCACAACCTCGGAAAGGGCACGCGGGGGGCCGTGTGCGCCGATCGTCGTGTACCGATCCGCCGGAACGGATTGTCGGCGTTTTCCGAGCTTGCACCGTTCAAGCCACTCCCGAGCGGCTACTTCTCGCCCGGCTCCTGAGGGTTGGCGGGCGGGATCGGGGGAGGCGGCGTCCAGCCTGGCGGTGCCGGCTCAATCAGTTCGAGTTCCTCATCCAGGTACATCTCACCGCCGGCCTCGGGGAAGTCCACGAGGAGTTCGCCGGTGGAGATACGCGCTACGACCGTGCCGACCGGGTCTTCGGGGTGGTCGTTCGTCTCGCGTGGCGCCACCCGGTCCCCCGGCGTGAAGCGCCGAGCAGTAGAGGAAGGCGTCAGCCGCTCTGTGCCAGACATGAGTCGCGTCCCTTCGGGCCCCGTTGCCCCTTGGTCCAGTAGGCGGTGACGATGCCCTTCTGGCCCATGTCCCGTCCATGGAATTTCCAGTCGGCGTAGTCGACGTACACGCACATCGTTCGCTTACTCGTGCTGCTCCTGTACGGGTAGCAGTACAGCGTGTAGTACCGGGTGAGCTGCTTGCAGATCCCGTTATTGAAAGCGCCCTGCCATCTCTTCTTGGCAGCCCGGGTGTACGGATGGCTGGGCTTGTGGTGGTGCCGCCCGCCTTGCTTGATATGGGCACGCCCGAACTTCGAGTTTCCCGCCCGCAAGATGGGGTCCTCCCCGCCAGGAGATGCCGACGTGTAGAAGCTGGCGTCTACGATTTTAGCCGCGCCAGTGCCGTCCTTGATGGGGCCGGGACTGGCCATGGCGGCAGGGGCAGCGATGACACAGGCGGCAATAGCCGCAGGGACGACCAAGAATCTTCGATGTAACACAGCGACTCCCGGGTCTAGAACCTATGTTCGTTCCGTCCTGCCCAGCCACCAACCATGCTGAACCGTCGTTTTCCGGACACTCGCCTCGCAACGAAACCCGCTGTCCGCCTGGGCGGACGGCCCCCGGCCACCAGCGGGTATACCGCGCGTCTGGCCCCCCGGCTGGTGTAGGGGACACTCGCAGCCCTCGTCCGTTTCATGGTGTGTTGGTGCTCTGTCGCGGGGTGCGGGTGCCCGTTTGCAGGAGGTAGCGCACGGTGCCGAGTTCGTATCCGAGCACCGCGGCGATCGTCTCCTCGGGGTAGGCGAGAATGCGGCCGAGCACGACGACGTCATACTGCGCCGGGGAGCGGGTGGTCACCAGGGGCCTGGTCCGGCTGTGGGTGCAGGCGGTGAGTTGGTCCCATGCGTAGGCGGCGGGGCTGAAGCGGCTGACGATGTAGGGCCAGTGCACCGCGAGCACGCCGAAGGCCTCTCGCACCGCGCTCTCGGCGGCCTCGGTGGGCAGGTGGGCTCGGGCGTAGGCGAGGTAGATGTCGTGGTGCAGGGTGTAGAAGGCCCTCGAACGCCGGCGGCAGGCGCAGGCGTTCGCTGGGCGGGCGGGCTGCGTCGAGCCGGGGCCCGGTGCTGGGTGCGGTGGGCGGGGTGCGGGGGTGTTGTTGCGGCATGGGAATCCTCCTGGAGGAGCGGAGGAACGTGGGGGCGCTCACCCGAAGGCTCCGGCCGGCAGGGAGCAGATCTCGGTGGCGGTCAGCGCCAGGGAGCGGGGGGCGGCAGTGCTGTGGCGGGCGATGTCCCACAGTGGGCGGATCGTCTCTGGCTGGCCGTTGAGGGCGCTGACCAGGTGTCTGACGGAGGACCAGTGGTCGGGGACGTGGCCGCCCTCGAGCATGCCTCGGATTTCGTCCAGGGACAGGGCGTTGTGGGCGCGGTCGCGGATGCGGCTGTAGGGCGGGGAGGCGGCTGAAAGGCGCAGGCCGCGCAGTGCGGCGTTCAGGGTGGCTGGGTTGGCGGGTTCGTGGCCGCGGGCGGCTTCCCACAGGGGCCGTAGCTCTGCGGGGTCGCCTTTGCAGGAGAGAGTGATCTGGCGGGTGACCTTCCAGGAGGGCAGGCGCTCGCCGGTCATGATGCGGGACATGTAGGAGGGGGTGACCTTGGCGTCTTTGCCGAGGGAGCGGAGTGTTTTTCCGCTGGTGCGGTGCAGGTGGGACAGGGCGCGCGCCAGGGTGGCCGCGGGGCTGGCGGCAGGGGCGGCGGGGGGGCCGTTGGAGTCGGAGGTGCTGCTGGCCTCGCGGGGTGCGGGGGCGGGCCGGGGTTCGCGCTGGCGGGGGACTTGTTGCGCCTCGGTGGGCGGGCAGGTCGGGGGGCGTTCCAGGCGTCGTTTGCGGCTGCGGGCGTTGGCCTCGGTGGACAGGTCGCGGGAGAGCTTGCCGGGGCTGATGTGCAGGGCGCTGGCGATGCTTTGCGACTTTTCCTTGCGGTCGCGCGCCTGCTGGACCAGGGCGGCGGCCAGGTCATCGAGGTCGCGGCGGGCCTCGACGAGCTGCTGGAGTGCTGCGAGGGGTTCGCCGTCGCGGGCCAGGCACATGAGGTGCTGGGCCCGCCGGGCTGCTTCCTCGGCGACCTGGACCGCGTAGTCGTCGTTGACGGCCGTCTCGGGGTGGCTGTGGCGCAGCTTGCGGTAGGCCTTGCCGCAGGCGTCGCCGCAGTACCGCCGGGGGCGCCCGGAGCGGGGCGTCTGGTCAACGGTGTTGGGGCAGCCCGGGTTGGGGCACGGGAGACTTCCCTGGCCCTTCGGGGTCATGGGATCGGATCCTTTTCGGGTGGCTACCGGAGCGTTGAGTCTGCGCGGAAATGGGAGTTTTCCGAGCTGAGGGGCGAAATCCCCGTAGCCGGTCTGCTGCCGTGGTAGGGCAGCAGACCGGGGGGTGTTCGCCATGGCCGGGCCGCGATTGACTGCGGCCCGGCGTCGTGTGGCGGGTCAGCTGATGGAAAGTCGCCGGTAGCGCAGGCGGATGCCGTGCAGTGAGGTCAGCAGGGCCGGCAGCGCGACAAGCGCCCAGGCCTCGCTGCTCGGGCCGAAGACGAGCACGATGCCCAGGAAAGGCATCGCGATGAACAGCCCTAGCTGCAAGTTGACCTGGCTGTCACGTACTTCCCAGGTTTTAGCTCCGGGCCCCGGAGGGATGCTAGCTTCGGATCTCCTCGGCTGGATGCCCTGCGGCGTCCGGCGGGGTGAACGGTCAGGAGGCAAGGTTCTCCTTGATCAATAGGTCTGGCAGTGCGAAGCAGTCCCGGTTTCGGTTGGCGCCTGGGCCGGGGCTGCTCTGTGCTCGGCGACGCTACCCCTCACCCATACGGTGCACCATCACTACAGTCCGTTAATGGGGTGGTTGCGGTTCCCGGCTGCCGCCGTGAATGCATCTGATCGGACAAGCGGTCGAGCACGGTCACAACCAATCTCAGACGTTCACGGCCGAGCCCTTAAGGAAAGCGCAGCCGCCGCTGAGGGAACGCCCGTGCGTACGACCCGCAGTCGCCCCCTCCCGCCGACCGCCCCTTCCGCTCGCCGGCCACAGGCCCGGTGGCGACTGGCCCAGAAATTCGAACACATGCTCTACTGGCGGCATGGTGCACAGCAACTACTCCCCCGACCTCGTACACATCCAGCGCGACTGGACCCGCACCTACCAGGCCCTCGCCGAGGCCCGCGCCGACCACAACACGGCGCTGCGACGACGGCTCATCGGCCTCTCCCGCCGCCTCGTCCAGGACGTGCCACGTGCTGATCAGGCCGACCTGCGCCGACGCGCTCAGGAGCTGTCATGACCCGCCGCACCTGGACCATCACCGACCGCCAGCGCTTGATCCTTGCCTGCATCCGCGACCGCATCCTGGCAAGCGGCGAGGCACCCACCGTGCGGGAGATCGGCACCGCGGTGGGCCTGTCCAGTTCCTCCTCCGTGCACTACCAGCTGCACCGCCTGGTGGAGGCCGACGCCCTTGTGCGCGACGACAGCGGTAGCTGGAGGATTACCGGCTCGCGCGATGACCGACGTCCGCCGTATCCGCTTCCTGGAACAGGTCCAGGAAGCGCAACCTGACGCGCACCCGCAGGTGGATCGCGGATGGGTGAGAGGCAGGACTGGCCACGTAGGTGAGGGGGCTCTGGTCCACTTTCTGTGGAGTCGGTCGAGACCGGGGACGACCGGCAGCAACAGGCCCGGCGCTATGCAGGTCAGCCGCTTCGGCCAGGGCCGTACAGAGGCGGTCTTGCCCCGGACCACAAGAATTGGACCAGAGCCCGAGAAGGGGAGTCGTTTGTCGATGCCCTGCTCGCGTGGCACCGGAGGACAAGTTACGCAGTCATGGTTGCCCTGTCCGAGGGCTTCGTCGCCACGGTGCTGGTCTTGGCGGAGAGGGCAGGCATCGAGGTGAACTGGCGGCCAGCAGTCGCCGCCAAGGACGGCGGCCTCAAGGATGTTCAGGTGCCGGAGGTCCCGGTTTCCTCTGAGGTGATGGCGCTCTTTGAAAACGGTCACCTGCTGCTCTGGGGTGGGGACAAACATGCTCAGTTGATCTCCCCAGGCAGCTCGCATTTCAGCCTTCAAGGCCTCCGTGCTGCCTGGCCTCGCAGGAGTGAGTTGATGGACGGCGTTCTGTCGGCTCGGGTGGGGCGAGCGCCACGTAGGATCCAAGGTTTCCACAAGGTCGGTCGTACACCTTGGTCAGGGAGTTCCTGGCGGCGAAACCTCGCTGCCACATCTTCCGACCGAGGGAGTTGCCCATGAAACGTCTGTTGGCGAGTGTGGCTGTCGTCATCGCTGCCGCTGGAGCGGGCCTTGCCACCACGGCAACGCAAGCATCCGCGGCACCCCACCCCGAAGCCGTTGCGGCCGAGACCTACGCGAGCGCCTCACAGGGCGACCGGGCCGCGCGGGATCCCTACGTTCTCTACAGCAGGTACGACAGCCTGGCCGTCTGCAGGGAAGAAGGGCTCCGGGGAGAACTCCACGGCCGGTGGCGGTCCTGGTACTGCTTCGACAACAGGCCCCTCGACGTGCAGCTCTGGGTGAAGTACCGGTGACCAACTGAGCGATGCCTGACCCGCTCGCGCTGAAGGGTTACGGGGTAGTAGCGGGATAGCAAGATCATCAAATGTAGAAGGCCGGTAGATCCTGGAGATCTATCGGCCTTCTGACCTGGCGTTACGCCGATGTGGGAAAGCTGAACGCGCCTGCCCAGTCTGTGACGGCACATTCGCATCGCCGAAAACGGTGCGAAAAATCTACTGCAGTGCTCAATGTCGGCGCACCGCAGAGAAACAACGAGACGAAGCACGTGACCAGGAACGGGCACGTCGCTTGGGCGAGGCGCCGAAACCCACCGCCGGTCAGCCTGTCTCCGTTCCCGCCGAAATGCCAGCACCGCGGCCGCCGACCATCAGGCCCATCGTCCGCAGTGTTCAGGAACGCGACCCGTTGGAACCCACAGCCACTCGCGAGTGCCCTCACTGCCATCAACCAGTGACCATCGTCGCCCTGTTGGCGACTCCAGAAGCAGCCCGCCCCTCGGTTCCTGTAGGGCCTGGAGATCCGATTCCCATCCGGCGAACACCGTGATCACGTCTGATGGTCACTGATCCACCGGGCCCGCCGACCTGACGGTCGGCGGGCCCGAGTATTGCAAGGGTGCTTGCCTTGGGCCTTCGGGGGCCCGTCTGCAAAATCGGGGGTAAGACTGGGTGGGGTGCGGATGCCGTGGTGGCGGCGGAGCGCGGACAGGGCGGCGAGGTGGCCGCACATGCCGTGTACGGAGGGCCCAGGCGGGGTGGCTGCTGAGCACAGGAAGACACCGGGCAGCGGTGTGGTGTACGGGTCCCAGCGGGCCGTCGGGCGGGCCAGGGATTGGCGAAGGGTCATGGCTCCCGAGGTGATGTCGCCGCCTACGTAGTTCGGGTTGTACGTCTCGTACTGCGCGGCGGAGAGGCCGCGGGAGGCGATGATCGTGTCGGTGAAGCCGGGTGCGTATGCCTCAATGCGGTGACGGATCAGGTCGACAGGGTCCCGGGTGTCGCCGTGGGGTACGTGCGCGTATGCCCACACGGGGCGCTTGCCCGGGACGGCTCGGGAGGGGTCAGTGATGGCCGGATCGACGACCAGGACGAACGGGTCATCGACGCAGCGTCCGGCGGCGGTGACGGTCTCCTGCCGGACGATGTCGGCGTGGGTGCCGCCGAGATGCACGGTGCCAGCCTGTCCCACCAGCGGGTTGGTCCAGGGGATGGGGCCGGTGACGAGGAAATCGGCCTTGGCCGCTCCGGGGCCGTAGCGGTAGCGACGCAGGGCCCGACTGTATCGGCCGGGTAGCCGTTTCCCGCCGATAGCAAGGAACTCGTTAGGGCCGACATCTAGCAGGACGAGTGGGAAATGCCCGACCTCGGCGAGGTCCTTCACCCGCTGCCCGGTGTGGAAGACGCCGCCGTGCGCGGTGATGTCGGCTGCCATGGCGTCGGCGATTCGGGCGCTGCCACCCTCGGGCAGGGGCCAGCCGCTGCTGTGGGCGGTGTGGGCCAGCAGCAGCGCGACCGCGGCTGCGGGTAGGGAGGGCAGTTTGCCGACGGAGTGTGCTGCGACTCCGGTCAGCAGCGCTTGAGCACGTTGTGTGGTGAAGGGTGTATGAGAGGTGGCGTGGGCCAGCACCCGGGAGGCGAACAGTGCCCCTGCTGTGATGTCCCGTGGCAGGGCACGGTGGTGGGACAGGACCAGGTCGACGACGGCGGGTGAGCGGGCGGCGAGCGGACCCATGAGGCGGGCCCAGCGAGGTCCGTCCGGGCCCAGATGGTCGGCGGTGCGGGTGAGACTGCGCCAGGCGGCTGTCGCGTGGCCGCCGGGCAGGGGGTGGGCGTAGGGAAGGTCGGGCTGCAGCAGCCGTACCCCGCGGGCAGGCAGGTCGAATTGGCGGAAGAACGCGGAGGCGGCGGCCCTGGGGTGGACGGCGGCGCAGATGTCGTGCACGACGTTACTGTCAAACAGGGGTGTGGTACGCAGTCCGCCGCCGATGGTGTCAGCGGCTTCGAACAGGGACACTTTCAGTCCGGCTCTGGACAATGTCACTGCGGCGGCTAATCCGTTCGGGCCGGTGCCGACAATCGCGGCGTCGGTCATCGGGCGGCTCCGGCGGAGGTGAGCCGGTGGCTGGCGAGCCGCCGGTAGGTGACATCCGTGTCCATGGGATCGGCGTGAGTGCCGCTGGCGCGCAATCTTCCGTCTTCTATGACCAAGATGCGGTCGGCGCCGATGGCGGTGGGGGTGTAGCGCGGTGCCGTCACAGAGGCGGAGCCGGGATTCGAGGTGGCCTCATTGAGTAGCAGCGCATCGGGGCGGGTCAAGACGGCGCGGGCGATGGTGAGGCACTGCTGCTGCCCACCGGACAGGCCGGGGCCGCCTTCAACCAGCTTGCTGGCCAGGCCCTCTAGAGGGTTGTCGATGGTCAATCCCTTGGGAACGTGGAGGCTTTGGTTATGCGGTTCAGGCCTCTTGACGGCCAGGGCACGTTTCTGGTTGAGGATTCGTTCGAAATTCGGCAGGTGTGCAGCCTGCCAGCGGCGCCGTGCCTGCGGCGTGTCCTCGTTCCCCAGGGACAGGTGGGTGTCAGGGGTCAGGGTCCGTCGGATGCCTTGCCCGACGGGCCGTTCTTGGCGTCCGAAAACAACAGCCGGGCGGCGGAACCGATCAACGCCAGAGACCCGAACGCCAGGCCGAGGCGTACCCACCTCATGCTGCCCTCCCAGTCCTGGGGGGAGCCGGAGGTCACCCAGGCCCCGGTTGCGATGCCGACCGACACGATCGCTATGCCAGCTGTACGACGTATGACAGTACTCATGCACTCATGGTCTCCTCTGGCCTTGCCAACGGTCATACCCGGATCACCTCTTCCACTGCGATGCGCGCCGTCTCGGCTGGATCACCACCGAGACGGTGCACTATGGCCCATGGGCCTGCAGGCTGTGCGACGACGCTGACCGTCGCGGTCGAGGTGGCGCCGTTGTAGCGGAACTGGTTGCCGTTCCGGTACCACGTCGGGGCCGGAAGGCCGAGTTCCTGGTCGACGATCAGCCCACGTGCCAGACTCGCGATGGTGTGGGGGGTGGCCCACAGTCCCCCTGCGGGCAGAATTGCTCCGTCCATCGTCCACACCTTGCCCGGCCGCTTGAACAGTCGAGTCCGGGGCAGCAGGCGGGCATCTGCGGGTGGGTAAGGGGTCATGGCGCCGGCTGGGAGTTGGAGCGGGGCCAGAACGTATTCATCGACGATGTCCTGGTACCGGTGCCCGGTGGCGGCCGTGAGAGCAGCGCCGAGGATGGCGTAACCGAGGTTGGAGTACTCCTCGTGTTGCCCGGGTGGGTACAGGAGGAGGTTCGGAAGCTGACCTAGCAGGTCATCAAGGGCGCTAGGAGTGAACTGCCGGTAAGGGTCGGCAACGGTATGCCCCGGCAACTTGGGGGGCAGCCGGGGGAGCCCGGAGGTGTGCTGTAGTAGGTGCCGGAGCGTGATCCCCGTGCCTGTCGCGGCCGGCAGCCAGCGTTCCAGCGGATCATCTGGCTCAAGTACACCCTCGTCGGCCAGCTGTATGAGAGCCGTCCCGGTGATGACTTTGGTCAGCGAACCCGTCTCGACGAACAGGCCAGGGTTGTGCCGTTCCTCTGTGCGGATACCCCGGTGGCTGATGACACAGCAGGGCACGCTCACCGGACTGCTTCTTCTAGCCGGGCCAGTGCCGCCACCGCGTGGGATTCATCATTCAGATAGCCCCTCTGCAGCGGGACGATGAGCCTGCCGGTCCGGGGCCCACCATGTCGGCATGACCACTGACACGTCCGCCGTCCACCTACCTCCCGTCATCCACTGCTTCGCCTCTGACAACGGCCGGGAGGTGTTCGGGCGACGGTTGGATCTGGCTCTGCGCGCGGTGTACGGGGAGCGCGGCCGGTGGCCCTGGGGGATGCTCGCGGCCGCCCGCCTGCTGACGGAGCTGCGCCTGCGGGTGGACGACCAGGTCGTGTTCGTCCCGCTGCTGGACCGGCTGCGCGACGGCGCCCCGGTCGGCTGGCCCAACACCACGGCGGCGAGCGCGGAGGACGTCACCGACCAACTGGCCAAGTCGATCCGGGTTGACCGCTCTGTCCGAGGCTGTGCACGGGTGGGCCCTTGGGGCGCAGGCAGTGGTGCGCGCGCCCCTCTTCGACCTGGCAGCCGTCGCGGACCGGGCCCGGGCATGGGGGCAGGACAGGGAGTTCAGCGCGACGACCCGTGACGCCACCGCCCTGGGCAGGTGCGTGAGTACCGGTGCAGTCGCCGCCTCCAGTCGTGCTCGTGACCGGCCACAGGGTGGCCGGTGATCGCTGTTAGCCTCGGCAGTCCGTTAATGGCTGATCGTTGGGAAGGGAGCCCAGATGGAAGCACCGGGCAAGCCGTTCCTGATGCATATCGGAGATATCTTCTGGCAGAACCAGGGCAGGGTGGTCATGCTGATCGGCCTGATCGAGCGCGGGCGGGGTCATAAGGGCGATGCGGTGGAGATTGTCGGTTTCGGTGGGACCGCGCTCGTCGGCGTCGAAGAGATCGAAGCTTTTCGTCAGTATGTCGACAAGGCGAGTGCAGGCATGAGTGTGGGCCTGTTGATACGTGGAACGGCGGTCGGCGAGGTGGAGCGGGGGCAGGTGCTGGCGGCACCTGGCTCAATCAGCGCACACACCAGTTTTGCAGCGGACGTCACGCTCTTGTCCGAGGAACGCGGTGCTGCCGAAATGCGCACTGGTGAGCGACTCCGCTTCCACTTCGGTACTGCCGCTGTAGCGGGTGACGTGACGCCTACCGGGGAATTGGATGTCTTGCATCCGCTCCCTCGGGGCGACGTGACGATCACGCTTGAACGGCCGGTTGCCTTGGAGGAAGGGCAGTCCTTTGCTTTTCGGCACCGTGGACGGGCTGCTGGCTCGGGGCATGTGATGCGCCTTCTCAACTGAGCCTCGTCAACGGAGCCAGAGCCGAATCGTTGCGGCATGACCGTGCCGTGGAAGACGTAGACGCGCTTGTCGAAGCGTGTCGCCACGGCGCGTGATCCCTTAAGGGCATTAATTGCCGAGCCGTTCGAGATCACTTGGATCGCGACGAGCGACCACCCATAGCCCACACCCGCTGGGGCAAGAGCCCCTCCTGCCACCCACAGTGCCGCCCGCCCCCGTGTCATTCTTAAATGTTGACCTACCGCGCGGAGCGGCTCTATGGATTCGCCGATAGCTAGACGAGGTGTCCCCAGCACCGGGCGGTCACACGCCGTCGTACACCCAGGATCGGCCGGTCTGGCGGTACTCCTCCACGGGGATCGGCTTGACGCCGGTGCGCATGCGGGCGGTGTACAGCAATCCGTCGAGGTGGTCGATCTCGTGGTGGATAAGGCGGGCGAGGCCGCGCTCGTACACGGTGGTCACGGTTTCGCCGGTCAGGTTCGTGGTCTCGACGGTGATCTTCAGGGGGCGGGGGACGAGGCCGCGGACGTCGAAGAAGCTCAGGCAGCCTTCGTACTGTTCGTCCGCATCGTCGGAGCGGTCAGTGATCCGCGGGTTGAGCAGGATGATCGCCGGGGCATCAGCGGGCGGCTGGACGACGGCCGCAGCACGGCTGATGCCGATCTGCGGGGCGGCGATGCCCATGCCCTTGGCGAAGGGGTGCACCTGGCCGATCCGCTCCATCGCGGCGAAGAGCTCGTCGGTGATGCGCTCGGCCTCGTCGCACTCGGCGGGCAGGGTGAAGGCGCGGGCCGGTTCGGCGAGAATGCCAGCGCCGTGCTGGACGACTCCAAGGTCCCGCATCTGCTGGCTGGGCCGCACGTCCATCACCTGAAGTCCCCTTGTTCCGTGTTGTGTTCGGGCCGTGCCCTAAACCTCCACTCAAGACGGTACCGAGCGTGGAGGGCGGGTGTGGTCGTGATCCAGGTGAATTGCCGTAGTTCACCGTCATCGCTGCGGACGGGAGGGGTCCGCAGCGGGGAGGCTTCGGCGGTCATGGAGGTCTCGGTGCCCCACACGACCGGGTCAAGGGCGGCGGGGAAGGCAAGCTGCACTTCCAGTTGTTCGGTGGGCAGGCGTACGGCCCGCTGGAACCAGTTCCCCCACTTCTCGTCCCCGACCGTGTAGGCGTACTCGATCCACACCGATTCGCCCGGGTAGAGCGGGAAGCGGCCGTGTTCGTTGTCGAACAGCAGCCAGACCTCCTTGAAGGCGTCACGGTCGTGCTTGGCCTGCCACCGCATCGTCTCGCCCCGGCAGGTGGCCGTGAGGTCGAGTTCACCCCAGGTCAGCGGATGCGCCCGGTAGTGCGCGTTGGACCGCTCGGGGTCGCCGGGGTAGCGGTCGACGGAGATGCGGATCAGGTAGCGGGTCACGGGCTCCTCGCCGGTGTTCCGCAGCAGCCGCCGCATCGTGAGCCGGTACGAGCGGCCGTCATACTGGAGCCGGGCGGCGTCATGCTCGACGACCAGGGCAGAGCCGGTGGCGTACGGCTGCTCGGGCCTGCGCGGGGCCGGCGGGGCCACGGCCGGGCGCCGGGACCTCGTGCGGGCCTGCTCGTAGTCGCACCAACGCCGCCAGATCGCCTTCCCGGCGTTCAGCGTCTCTTCGGCGAGCCGGGCGAACTCCTCGCTGGGCTTGTGGCGGCCGGACTCCATGTGGCTGACGTACGACGGGTCAAAGCCCATGGCCCGCGCTAAGCCCCGCTTGGACATGCCGCGTACTTCCCGCCACCGCGCGACCTCGGCCGCGAAGCCCTCGGCCGCCTGCTCGACGGTGATCTCCTCGCTGTGCGCGTCCATCGAAGCCCCGCCCCGCGTCACTTGTTGGTGAGCATGAATGAACCGTGAGTGATCCAAGTTCATCATCCCGTCACGGCCTGCGTCGCCGTTTTCCTTCCCTCAGCGGCCCGGATCGACCCCCGGGCAGATGAGGGAGGCAACCCATCATGCACGTGCTGTACCTGCTGAACATCTCCAACCCCGACCGGCTGTCCGCGGATTCGGGGTGGATCTTCGCGGACCTGCTCGCCCCGGCCCTGGCCGACGCCGGGGCCGAGGTGACCGTCGCGGCCCCGGCTCCGGCCGGGGACGATCGCTGCGGCTACCACCAGACGAAGGTGCCGGGGACGAAGTACCGGGCCCGATTCTCGGCGGATGTCGACGAGCTGGTGGCGCTGATCCGGACGGAGAAGCCGGATGTGGTGGTGGCCAACCAGGTCGAGGAGGCCCCGGCGATCCGCACGGCCCTGCTGGAGGCCGGGTCGAACGCGCTGCTGGCCGGGTACGGGCACTACCTGCCGTTCTCCTTCACCGGCGGCGGCCAGCTCATGGTCGACCCCTCCCTGAACGACGCGGGGCTCGGGCGGCCGGTGCTGCTGGCGTTCGCCGCCGGCCTGGCCGCCTGTGACCGCGTGATGGTCCACTCGGCCACGGCTGCCTCCTGGGTGTCGGCCGCCGCCGCCCGGATGACCGTAGACCTCGGCGAGAGGCTGCGGGTGGTGCCCGCACCGCGCGACGAGCGCCTGGTCCGCGACCCAGCCACCACCCAGCCCGCCCCCGGCACGGCGATCGGCATCTACAACCACCGGCTGTACGCGCACTACGGCACCGGGCAGTTCGTGGACCTCGCCCGCAACCTGGTGGCCTCCGGCACGGTAGGGCTGCGGGTCATGGACCTGTTCGGCCAGCGCCGGGCGGAGCGCAAGGGCCTGGACGACAGCCCCGAGAGGATGCGGGACCAACTCGCCGCGCTGCCGCACGTGCAGGTCGTCTCCGATCGCGGTGACCGCGTCCGCTACAAGAACCTGCTGGCCGGCGCCCGCTTCGGCATCGCCCCCTTCCGGTCGGGCTGCCCCTGGTCAATGAGCGTGATCGACTGCCAGGGCATGGGCCTGCCGGTCATCTCGCCCCGCCTGGGCTGGCTGGCCGAGCACATCGACCCCGAACTGCGTTTCGCCACCCCGGCCGAGGCCGTCGTCCTGGCCGAGCGCCTGGCCACGGATGACGAGTTCCACGCCGTCCACGCCAAGCGGGCCCACGCCTCCACCGCCGACTTCACCCCCGCCCTGGTCGCCACCCGCTACTTGGAGGCCATCTCGTGACCCCCTTTGACGCCGTCTTTCTGTCGTACGACGAGCCGATGGCCAACTCCCTGCACTCCCGGCTCCAGCGGACGCTGGGCGGCACGGTCAAGCGCCTGCACGGTGTGCACGGGATGCGCCGGGCATACCGGCTGTGTGCCGAGGTCGTCGAGCGCGAGCAGTTCTTCCTCGCCGACGGCGACTTCGCCATCGACACCGACTTCGATGTGGCCGCCGTCGAGCCGCTGGACGAGGGCACCTCCATGCGGGTGTGGCGGGCGGTCAACCCGGTCAACGGCCTGACCTACGGCTACGGCGGGCTGAAGCTGATCCACCGCAGTGCCCTGCGCGAGATGGGTGAGGCCGTGGACGTGCTGGCCGCCCTGCCGGGACGCATCGAGTTCGCCCAGGAGACCGCCGGGATCACCAGGTTCAACCAGAGCCCCTTCCACGCCTGGAAGGCCGGTTTCCGCGAGTGCGCGATGCTTTCGCGCGGCAGCGAGTACGGCATGGCCGACGACAACGCGCACAAGCGGGTTGAGGCATGGACGCTTAGCCGCAGCGGAGAGTTCGCCGCCTACGCCGCAGCCGGGGCCAGGGAGGGCGTCACCTTCGCCCGCCAGACCGCACGTGACCCGGAGCAGTTCGATCATCTCAACGATCCCGCCTGGCTGCGGGAGAGGTTCACCGCCGCCCACGGGGACCAGGCGGTCTCCGGATGACTGGCCCGCTCGTGCTCATCGAGCCGTACGCGAACCGCCTGGGCGGGCACCACCAGCGCACGCTGGTGGCCCTCGCCCAGGCCCGGCCCGGCCCGGCCCGGCAGCCTGGTCATCGCCCCACACGGCGCCGCCCGCGAGGCGGTGGCGGCCCTGTGCGAGGCGGGGGCCCGGCTGGCGACCGCGCCAGTCGGGCGGGGGGCGGCCGTGCTGCTGGCCGCCGCCCGGCTCGCAGTCGGCCTGTCGGCCGCCGGGCAGCGAGTCTTCCGGTCGCGCCGCTGGCCCCGCCGTCTGCGGCGGCTGCCGCACCAGATCACCCTGATCGCCCGCTGCCTGACGGAGGCGTCCGCGTTGCGGTCCGCCCGTCGGCTGGAGTCCGGCGCGGACGCAGTGGTGATCCTGACCGCGAGCGAGGCCCTGCACGGGGCCGCCGCCCTCCTCGGCGGCCAGCCGCACCTTCGGTTCGTCCACGAGGCCGTGACCACCGAGGACGCCCTCGTGAGGCTGCTTGGCCGGCTCGCCCGCTTCGGCGAGCAACGGGTGATCGCGGTGTACCCGACCCAGGCGGTCGGCGATCAGTTCGCCGCGGCCTTCCCCCACCTGCCCGCGGTGGTGCGGGCCTTCTCGGTCGACGACGGCCGCCGCCTGACCGACGCTGAACGCGACGGCGGCCGGACGGCTTTCGGTATTCCCGCCGCCGAAGCCGCGGTGTGTCTGGTGGGCGGCTGGTGGCCGTACAAGGACATCGACACCGTCGACGCCGCCCTAGGCCGGCTGAAGGAGCCGCTGCACCTGGTGGTCGCGGGCGATCCGCTCGACGAAACCGTACTCGAGCGGTGGCGGGCCCTGCCCGCCATCCGCCTGTACACCGTGCCGGGTCCCGTCGCGGAGAGCGTGCTGCGGCTGGTCTACGGGGCCGCCGACGCTGCCCTGGTCGCCCGCCGGCCCGCGGTCGGCAAGGAATCCGGGCTCGTGATGGACGCCGCCCGCCTCGGCGTCCCCCTCATCGTCTCCGACCACGACCCCGCCCTCACCGGCCGTCTGCACGGCCAGCCCTGGGCCCTGACCTTCCCCGCCGGCGACCCGGACGCTCTCGCCGCTGCCCTGCACGCCGTCATCCGCCAGCCGCCCAAGCCGCCCGGCTCCGAGGCACCCCGCCTGGTCGGGATGTGGACGGCCGAAGAGCAGGCCGACTTCCTCACCCGAACCTTCACCCCGCTCACGGCCAAGGAGTCCCGATGCTGAGCACGCCTCCCGCCCTGATCGCCGTCATCGGCCCCATCGAGCCTGCCCTGCTGGCCACCTGGGTCCGCCACTACCGGTGGCTCGGCGTCGAGCGGTTCCTGATCGCCTTCCACTTCCCCGACCACGTCCCCGACACCCAGCGGCACCAGCTCCAAGCCGCCTGCCGCGAACTCGGCATCAGCCCCACCGGCACATCCGCCGGCCCCTGGCACGAGCACACCAACACCCAGCTCCGCGACACCCTGCGGCACCAAGCCGGTCCCGGCTGGCACCTGCTCGCCGACGCCGACGAGTTCCAGCAGTACCCCGCCCCGCTCTACGAGGTGATCGCCCAGGCCGAGAAGAGCGGACACCGGGTGGTGGGTGGGCTGATGCTCGACCGCGTCGCCGCCAGCG
Organism: Streptomyces sp. NRRL S-920; assembly: GCF_000717945.1. Classification (NCBI taxonomy): domain Bacteria; kingdom Bacillati; phylum Actinomycetota; class Actinomycetes; order Kitasatosporales; family Streptomycetaceae; genus Streptomyces; species Streptomyces sp. NRRL S-920. The sequence goes on along the minus strand of NZ_JODF01000055.1, from coordinate 26,451 downwards.
GACGCCTGACCGGCTGGCGGCCCGAAGGCGGCCTCGACCTCGCCTATCCCCTCGGCGGCCACCTCACCCACCGGCTCCTGCACGGCGACCCGAGAAAGGTCGTCCTCGCCCGCCACGACGTCACCGTCTCCTCCGGCAACCACCGCTCTCCCGGCCACCGGCCGAACGCGGACCGCATCTGCGCGGTTCACCACTTCAAGTGGCGCTCGGGCGTCCTGGACGACCTCCGCCGCCGGGTGCAGCACTTCACCTCCGGCACCTGGCAGGAACACACCCCAGCCGTCCGCGACGAGGCCAACCGCCTGCTGACCCACGTCGGCCAGCACGGCGGCGTGATCAACACCAGAGATCCGCGGTTCGCCTTCCGCCGGGTCAGCCTGGACCGGATGCCCTTCAGTTGGCCCTCCGAGGCCCGCAACATCTTCACCACCTGGCGTCCCCACGCCCACAGCGGCCAGGATTGACAGGCAGCACCCGCGCTCGCGGACACCATGTCGCGAAAGGATGACCACGTGCCCCTCGCCGTACTCCTGGCCGGCCTCACCGGCTCCGGGAAAACCACCGTCGCCCAGGCCCTGGCCGACCGCGGCTACACCCGGCTGTCCGTCGACGAGGAGGTCCACCGACTCCACGGCCTCTACGGCGTGGACTACCCCGAGCACACCTACTTCGAGCGTGAACGGCCCGTCGTCGAAGCGATCCGGGACCGGTTCACCAAGGAGATCGAGGCCGGGAACGACGTCGTCCTGGACCACGGCCTGTGGCGCCGCAGCGAGCGCGATGTCTGGCGGCAGGCCGCCCGCGAAGCGGGCGGCCTGCCCGTGGTGGTCTACCTCCCCGTCGACCGCGACGAACTGCTGCGGCGCCTGGCCGAACGCAACCAGCGCGAGGACGCCAACGCGCTGACCGTCTCCCCCCAAGCCCTGGACGACTTCTTCGCCCGCTTCGATGCCCCGGCCGACGACGAGGACATGATCGTCTACACCAGAGACCTGGACGTACTCGTGACAGCCCTCACCGAGGCCCGGGGGCGGTAAGGCGGGGCCTCGGGTCCCGGTGCCGTCAGCGACACGGCCCCTGCGGGGCCGTGTCGCTGCGGGCGGCGGGCAGGCGGCGGACGTTGCCGACCGCGGCGGCTTGTTCCCTCAGACGCTCGATCTCCCCATGCTGGGCCGTGAGCCGGGAGATGGCAAGGGTCTTGAACGCGGCGAGCTCGGCCAGAGCCTCGTCCCGTTTCGCGAGCCGTTCCTTGAGCTCGGGACCTCAACCTTCGGCCGTTCGATCTGCGCGGCCCGCAGGTCGCACGACTCTTCCGGCAGCGAGTTGAAGCCCATCGCCAACCTCGTCTACGAGCACAGCCCAGACGCAATTCTGCGCGCAGCGGACCGCCTCGCCCCCGTAAACAGATGTCACCGTTTTCACTGCCCACAAAGCCAAGGGCCGCGAATGGGACCGGGTCTGCATCGCACCCGACTTCACACCGCCCACCGATACCGACGAGGTGCACGCCCAGGGTCAGCCCGTCCCCAAGCCTGTCGACGAGGCGGAGGCCCCGCCTGGCATACGTTGCCGTCACCCGCCCCGCCACCTCCTGGACCCACCGGCCTAGCCTAGATCACCAGCACCCCAAAAAACCCACCTGAACCAGGCCCTGCAGGGGCGTCATGCGACCTGGAAACAGTTTCAGATTCTGGCCCACGCCGCACGCGACCTCTCCATCTGGACTTCTTGCGCGAGTTATGTAATGGAGTATTCGAGTGCCGCGCGAACAAACTCCTCCGGAGGGAGGTACTGATGCACCTCAATGTAATGAACGATCATGACTGGGGCCGCATAGTTCACGCCACGCGAGGAGTGAATTCGAATTTCTCCACTGCCAAGAAACAAGCCATCCCGGTGAACGTACTCCTGTGCAGCGTCGAAGGAAGGACAGAGCTCACAGAAGTGGATTCCACGGAAGACGTTACAAGGACTTCTAGCCAGCTCCTTGAGTGACTCAATGAGGTTATCCGACGGGTCCCCCTGCACGTATGCATGCTCCGGCGAAAGCCATCCAACGTTCAGATACTTTTCCTCAGTCTCTGAATATGAATACGGAGTCAAGTCTTCGTAATACGTCATCTCGGATTCGCATGCTCTCGGCAGATAGTTACATGGCAGGCACCCATATTAGGCTCCAGAATTTCACTCAGCCGCGTGGGCTTGCTGACGCTGATTGACTTAGAGCTGATTCTGAGGTTATACGGCGGTGCCACAGTGTAGTCCGGGAAACTTTTCCCTGGTCCATACGTGTCAGTCGCAGGTATTTTTCCTCCGGTCTCCACTTGAAGACCGAGCGAGTCCTTGAGCTTCTTGCCATCTTCGACGTAGAACTTAACCCATGTACCAGGGGGAACGATCGCATCCCCTGAACCAAGGATGTAATACCCATGTCCGGTGATCACAGTTGAGTTGTCAGACCGACCAAGCTGGGTGACGCTCTTTGCATATTCGGAACCGACACCCTTGCCAACCACCGGGCTGGCGCCCCGAGCTCCGCCCAAACCCTTGGCCCATTGAACTCCTGGTCCAACCAAACTACCGAAGGCACCACCGGCGCCTCCGAGGAGCAGATCTTCAGGGGACGTCGGCTGACACTGAGCGGTGTTGACCGCGTAGGTGTACGCGGCGCCGATTGCGGCATCGGTGACGGCGGCGGTGGCCAGGGCGCGTCCCCCGGAGAGGCCGAGGCTGCTGGCGAAGCTGGCGCCTGCGGGGGCGAGGTATCCGGCGCCGGCGCCAATAGCGGCGCCCTTGGCGGTGGCGCCTGCGAAGTCGCCCCAGTCGAAGTCGTCGCGGTGGGTCAGGGCGTAGACGCCGCCGCCGATGACGCCGCCGATGCCAGCGCCGATGCACCAGGGGCAGTTGCCGGAGGGGTCGGAGAGGTTGGCGGGGTCGTTGTCGGCGTAGTTGTAGGACGACTTGTTGGGGTTGTCCAGGGCCGCGGGCATGGGGTCGCGGCTGGTGAAGCGGCGCTGATCGGAGTCGTAGGAGCGGTCGCGCAGGAGGAGGCGGCCGGAGAGGTACTGGTCTTTGTACTGGCCGGTGTAGCCGTAGATGCTGCTCTGACCGCCGGTGATGGTGGCCTTGCCTGCCGAGGTGCCCCAGGCGTCGTAGGTGTAGCGGTAGTTGTCGGTGCCCTTGGCGTCGAAGACCGTGCTGACGGAGCTCTTGCGGTCCTGGGTGAAGTAGAAGCTGCCGTCCGGGCGGTCCATCGACCGTGCGGTGCCGTCGGGGTCGAAGTGGTAGTCGCTGAGCAGGGCGCCGGAGCCGTTGGTGTCGGTGGCGATCTGCGGGAGCGGGTTGTTGATGTCCCAGCGTGAGGTGCGGATCAGCGCGTTGTTCTTGTTCGCGGCGGTCCGGTTGCCGTCCGCGTCGTACTTGAAGGTGTAGGCGCTGGTGCCGATGGTGGCGGACTTGATCCTGCCGAGCGGGTCGTAGGCGTAGGTGTTGGCGCCGTCCTTGGTCTGGTTGCCGTCGGCGTCGTAGCCGTAGCTGGTAGTCGTGGCGCCCGTGTCCGTCGACTTGAGCTGGTCGGCGTCGTCGTAGGTGTAGGTCGTCGTGCCGTCGGCGGTCTGTGCGGTCTTGAGGTTGCCGACCGTGTCGTAGGTGTAGGTCTCGCCGGTCTTTCCGGGCAGACAGGACTCGGTGGTGGTGTCCGTGCAGGTCCGCGTCATGCGGCCGACGTCGTCGTAGCCGTACCGGGTGGGCTTTTTGCCCTTGGGTGTGTCCCTGGACAGTCGGCCGTTGGCGTCGTAACCGAAGGTGTTGCTGCCCGAGGGGGTGGTCAACGAGGCCAGTCGCCCGGCTGTGTCATAGGTGCGGGTCTCGGTGCGGGCGGTAGCGGTGGGCAGGGTGACCGAGGTGAGGTTGCCGGCCTTGTCGTAGCCGTAGCCGGTGGCCTTGCCGTCGGTGGTCTGGGAGGTGACGCGGCCAACGGTGTCGTAGCCGTAGCTGGTGGCCCGGCCGTCGGGATAAGTGCGGGACTTGAGCGTGTCGTCCGTGTTCCACGCGTAGGTGAACGGCTTGGCCTCACCCGGCGCCGTGATGCTTTCGATCTTGTCGTCGTTGTCGTAGGTCAGGGTGCGCTTGCCGGTCGCGTCACTGACCTCTCGCACACGGCCGGCGGCATCGTAGACGTAGCTCTGGCTGGGCGTGCCGTCGGAGTAGGTCACCTTGGTGGGCAGTTGCCGGGCATCGATCGTGGTGGTGATCGTCTGGCGGCGGGCGTTGGTGACCTTGGTGCGGTTGCCCTCTGCGTCGTAGTCGTAGTCGACGGTCTGTGTAAGAGGATTCTTGACCGACTCCAGCCGTCCCTCGGCGTCGGAGCCGTAGGTCGTGGTGCGCGTCTTGGCATCGATGCTGGTTTCCAGGAAGCCAGCCGTGTTGTAGGTGAGGTCGGTGGTTCCGGTGTCCGGGGCGGTGATCTTCTTGACCCGGTTGAGTTCGTCGTAGCCGTAGAGCATCTGCTTCTTACGGCCGTCGGTGACCGAGGTGACGTTGCCGATGGCGTCGTAGCCGGTCTTCGTCTCGTTCTTTAGTGGGTCGGTGACCGAGGTGGGGTGGCCCGCTTCGTCGTAGCCGAAGGTCCACGTGTACTTCAGCGGGTCCGCCCCGGTGTCGTTGCCCCGTGGGTCGACCATCGTGGTGCGTCGGCCGTCACCGTCGTAGCCGTAGGTAGTGCGCTCCTGCTCCGGGGTGACTTCCGCGGTCAGGTTGTTGTCGTCGTCGTACTCGTACTTGGTGACCTTGTCGGACCAGGTCTTGGAGGTGGCCAGCCGGTTGTTGTCGTCCCACGTCAGCGTCATGCCGCGCTTGAGGCCGTCACGGGTGGTGAGGATGCTGCCGTTGCTGTCGTAGGTGACCGACCGTGTGTGGGTCAGGGGGTCGGTGATCGACAGGGGGCGGTCGTCGGCATCCCAGGTGAAGGCACTGGTGTTGCCGAGCGGATCGGTGACCGTCGTGCGGTTTCCGACCTTGTCGTAGCCGTACTTCCAGGTGTACTTGATCGGGTCGGCGCCGGTGACATTGCCGCGTGCGGTCACCATCTGCGACTGGCGGCCTGCCTTGTCGTAGAGCCAGGTGGTCGTGCCGCCGGTGCGATCGGTGGCCGCGTTGACGCGGCCCACCTTGTCGTAGCCGGTTTTCCGGATCTTGCCTACCGGGTCGGTGACCGTGGTGAGGTGGCCCGCTTCGTCGTAGCCGTAGACGGTGTCACGCTTCTTGGCGTCGGTGACCTTGTGCAGGTTGCCGGCCGCGTCGTACTCGTAGGCGGTGGTGTTCGAACGGGCGTCGGTGACCGACTTGAGGCGGTCGGAGGGGTAGTACTCGAAGGCGGTCGTGTACTTGGCCGGATCGGCTCCTGGTGCGTTGCCGCGCGGGTCAACAGCAGTCTTGATCCTGCCGGACCCGTCGTAGGTGTAGGTGCTCTTGTTGTGCTCCGGCGTGGTGACCGATGTCAGGTTTCCCGCGGTGTCATAGCCGTAGAGGGTGGGGTTGTGGCGCGCGGTGGTCGACTTCTCCAGCAGCTTGGTCGTGGGGTTGTACTCGTACGTCGTCTTCTGGCCGAGCGGGGCGGTGACCGAGGTCAACAGGTCATCGGTGTAGCCGAAGAGTGTCTCGTTGTACTCGCCGTCCGTATGACTGGCGACGTTGCCGCTCTTGTCGTACGTCCACGACTCGTCCGAAGCTCCGGAGCTGCGCCGCTTCAAACGGCCAGAGGCGTCGAAGTCCCATTTGATCTCGCGGGTCTCGGCGTCGACGGCGCTTGTCCGGTTGAAGTGCTCGTCGTAGCGGTAGTAGCTCTTGTTATTGAGCGGGTCGAGCTGGGTGAACAGGACGTTCTTGTAATAGACGTCGGTCCACACGCCACCGTCCGGTGCGGTCACGTCGACCTGGTCGAACTGGCCGTTCTTGGAGTACTTGAAGTACGTCGTGTTCTTCAGGGCATCGGTCTGGGACTTCACCCGGCCTTGCTCGTCGTACTCATTGACGATGACGACCGTCTTCCGGGCATCAGTGACCGTCTGGAGCAGGCCGTTGTCGTAGCCGTAATGCTCAGTGGCTCCGTCCAGCGCCTTCACATCGGTCAACTGGTCGCCGCTGTAGTCGTAGTCGACGAACCGGTCATCGGCCATCGTTACCTTGTCGAGGCGGTCTCCCGCGTAGGTGAGTTTGACGCCGCGTCCGGCGGCGTCCGTGATGGTGGTGGGGTGGCCGCCGCTGTAGGACAAGGCCAGACCATGGCCTGCGCGGTCCTTCAGCGACGTCAGCTGACCGGATGCGTTGAATGTGTAGACCCGGTGATCTGCTGTGGTCAGCTTGTAGTTACTTCCGTCCGCCGCCAGTGTCGAACGCGCCTGCCCCGGGGTACTGAAGGTGCCGCCAGACTTCTTGGAATAGGCGGTACGCGCTCCGCCCTCGCCGGTCAGCACGACATCGCCGTCGTCCTCGACTTTGAGTCTGGTTTCCCAGGGCAGCTGCCAGCCCTTACCCAGCGCGCCGGTATCAGTGTTGTCCGAGGAGTACACGCGCCCGGCCGTGAACGGAACACCCGGAGCCGAGACCTGGGCATCGACGAACGACTCGGTGAACGCACCTGTCGCCGTACTCACCGGGTCTGCCCGCGTCACGGTGGTCCCGACAGAGCCGCTGGCATCCCCGCACAGCGCGCTGCAGGCCGCCCCGTCAGGCAGAGCGGGAAGGATGTCAAACGCGTTGTAGGAACCGCACCCCTCAGTGTCCGTGGGGTCATCGAGCACGGTCGTGCAGACGTGAATGAAGTACCTGGGAACCGGGTACTCACACTCCGTCGTCGGCAACGTGATCGAGGCGTTGACGACCGGAAAGGTCCTGCCGGTGTTGATCGTGGGCGCCTGAACGACCTGGCCGAAGTCGTACACCTTGTTGTCGTCCTTGTTCAGACGACAGCCGTACGCATCCAATTTCCAGGTCACCTTGACCGGGTGCACCTCATCGTCGGCGCCCCCGACCTGCCAAATCGCCGCTGAAAGCTGCAACGGCTCACCCGGAACCGCAGCCCCGATGTGATTTCCCAGCGCCATCAACCAGCCGCCCTGCTGGGCAGCGGTGTTGCCGAACGGGTCCGTTGTGTACTGGTACAGGGCACCGCTGGAATACGAAGGCGCAGTCGGCGCATCCACGTACGCAGCCGGCCGGACACCGGAACCGGATGAGCCCGGCTGCCCCTTTACCTTCGGGCCGCCGGGCTTCATCGCCTGCTGATTGGCTTTCAGCAGCTCAAGTTGCGCGGCGGTCGCGGGCTTGCTCTTCGTCATCGGCAGACCGTGTGACTTCGTCGGCCTGGCACGGTCCTTGGTCTGCTCCCGCCGTTCCTTGGGCGTGACCGGCTTCTGATGCGCTGCCGGAGCTGGCCCACCATCACGTGTACTGGCGACTTGAGTGGTGTCGTCCGCCGACACCCGGACCAACCACCCGCCGCCTGTGACCACAGATAGCACTAGGACAACGATCAAGACACGCATGCGCGCAGACACAGCGGCCAGCACAAACCCCACCCCATGGAATACGCACAACTTATAGTTGGCTGTGCACGAGATGTGAAATCTTGATGCACAGGCCACCTACAGATCAACCACAGAGATCCGCTTCGTCCGCTTTCAGTCGCAAATTCCCCCGAGGATCTTTACCCTCTCGTGACTGACTGGTCGCACCAGGTGACCTCACGGAAGTCGAACTTCCTGGGCGGTGTGCCCAATCAGCGGGCTCCCAGTGTCCGCCCCGTAGAATAGTTCGCTATCCATGACCCGACGTTGGCGTCAGAGCGCGATGACCTGGCCTGCCGGACATTGAATACTCCCTTGCCGTCTGGATCGTGAACCAGGTTGCAAGCCCCTGCCCTCACACGTCGCATGTGCTGCGTGACTACGTGCGGAATGGCTGGATCCGTGCGGTAATCCCCGTACCGGCAGGCCGCGACGTCACCGACTGCACCGAGGCGACCGGCCTCGGCCTTCAACCGTGAGCCCTGCAAGCAGCACAACGCCGCTTACAGCGCATCAACCGGTTGCAACAGTGGCGAAACGTGCGGGCCTCGCATGATCCGCCACATCTCCCTTGAGCAAAAGCGGTGACTGTGCGATCGGTCGCGGTCCAGGCGGGCACTGCACAGCTCGGTATAGGGACGCTCCGGCTGGTGAGCAGTTCGGATTCAGGCCCCGAGGGGGCTTGTCCGTGCTCAGGAGCCTCGCGCCGGTTTGGATACCCGGCGTGGTGCATCGCCGCTACGCCTACGCCGCTACGGAACTGCACACCCGTCAGACCGTCCTTGCGCGCCGACCATGGTCGACGAGGTGGCGGCCGCGGGCTTGGCGCGGAAGGAGGGCATCGTCATGGTTTCCGGGCAGATGATGTGCTGTTCGTCGACGCCTAGTAGCTTCGGTGTAACGGTGCGGAAGGAGCAATTTAATTGACGTATGGCGACGAGCCGCTTTCAAGATGACGCTGACCGTCATCGATGAGCTAGCACTCCGCTGGAACCTTGGCCGGCGTGGCCTGCCCCGCCGCGGCAGAGGCGGGCTAGGCGCGGACCGGAAGACTTGCACCACCTCCCTGTCGAGGTGTGTTCAGGTCTGACGGCTGGCCTGGGCCGGATCGACGCGCCTGAGTCGCCCTGATGGGCGTGATGAAGTGCGGGTCGTTCGTCATGGTGCCGCGGTGAGAGCAGGCTCGGCACCGACCCTGCCCCCTGAGGCAGCGTTCCGCTGCTTCGCCGGGCGTGTGCCACATGTGCCCTCGGATATGGAATCGGCCAGCTGCGACGCGCCCGTGAGTCTCTCGCAGCGGTTCTACCCACTGCGAGCGTGCGGTCACGACCAGGTAAAGATCGTGGGGGATATTACTCCGCGAAACGGGCAAAGCACATCTGAGCACTTGCTCTCTAGGTGGCGCCTACATCAAGATCCGTCACAACTCGCGCACAGCCAACTCCAAGTTGTGTGTCTTTCGTGGGGGTGGGGTTGTGCTGGCCGCTGCGCCTGCGCGCACGCAGGTGCTGATTGCTGTCCTGGTGCTGCCGGTGGCCGCGGCGACGGCTGGCTGATCCGCGTGTCGGTCGACCACAGCGGCGGGGGCGGACGCAACGGCAGTTTAGGGCGGCGGCGCTTCAGAAGCCGGTGCCCCGGCTGGAGCGGCGTGCGCAAACCATGGACCGCGCGAAGGCGTCGAAGTCGCACGGTTTGCCAGGTATTCGACCGAAGCTTCTCGCAGGGGTTAACCCTTATTTACGTCAATCGAGTTGGATTGCGCAAAGCGATACTCTACAGTTTGTCGCGGGAACAAAGATAAAGAAAAAAGGGGAGTTTCAAGGTGGGGAATTTCAAGAAGATCGGCGCTTCTGTCGTGGCGGTGGCGGCGCTGTCCGCTTCTGCTCCAGCATTCGCGTACGGCATTCAAACCGACGGGGCGTACGCCTACACGTCCAAGAGCACGACTGTCGCCAATATTAAGGACACCAAAAAGGATGGCCACCCGGTAAAGATCGAGTATTATCGACTGTACAGCTCGGGCGATCTCCGCACCATCTGGGAGAAGCGCGGGTACGGGTACAAGAATTCAAGCAAGCCCGGATCCTACATCCTGAAGATCAAGGCGTGCGAGTACATCAACTCATGGCCTGATGACTGCACGTCCTGGACGGATGGCACTATTCCCGGCTCTGACTGAAGCGACAAACCGTAATGTCGTTGTGGAGCCCCGCCCATGGGGTTCCACAACGGCGGCGGCACTGTGTGAGGACCAGGCGAACTTTGAGGGCAGGGCGTTGAGGGTGTTGGATTCGGTGGTCCTGAAGGTATCCGGCCTGCGGTACCGCGTCGGGAATCGGGAGGTTCTCAAGTCTGTCGACCTCGTGGTGCGTTCCGGGCAGTCCGTTTCGATTTCCGGCCCGAGCGGATGCGGCAAGTCGACCCTGCTGATGTGCTGCCTGGGACTGGTGAAGCCGGACGCTGGTGGGGTGGTGGTGTGTGGCCAGCGGATGGACCAGCTCTCCGGGCGCCGGCTACTGCGGCATCGGCGGGAATCGGTGGGCATGGTCTTCCAGGCGGGTGAACTCCTGCCTGAACTCGCACCGTTGGAGAACGTCGCCATCGCGGGACTGCTGGCCAGCATGTCGCGCGCTGAGGCGTTTGCCCGTGCGGAGGAGCTCCTGGCCGAACTGGCAGTGCCGACGAAAGGGGCCGACACAGGCTCCCTTTCCGGGGGCGAGCGGCAACGTGTCGCGGTGGCACGGGCGTTGGTCAACCGGCCATCGCTGATCCTGGCTGACGAGCCGACCGGAGCACTGGACTCGGCTGCCCGTGAGACCGTTGCCGATCTGCTGTACGCGCTGCCCGAGCGCTGGCAATGCGGATTGGTCGTTGTCACCCACGACCCAGACGTCGCAGCTCGCGCCCAGCGGCGCCTCCTGCTGACCGACGGCTGCCTGATACCTGCGCGCACGTTTGAGCCGGCTGGTACAGGGGCGTCATCATGAAGCACCATGGTCTGCTCTTGCAGCTCCTGCGGGCCGGACGCGGCGCCATGTTCAGCGCGGAGGCAGGCCGACTGCGGTTCTGGGGCATCTTCCTGGCCTCTGGTCTGCTGGCGCTTGCCTTCAGCGGGTTCGCCCTCGCCCAGGGCACCTACGAGGGGCGCGACATGAGGGGCGCTGCCCGTGCCCCTCAGCTACTCCAAGGCACTGAGAGCGGTGCGGCTGTGGCGCTGTGGGCCTGGGGATCCGATGACATCGACGGTCGCCAGCACACGGTGGTCTATCTCGAGCCTCTCTCCAAGGATGCTCCGCTGCCGCCTGGGCTGTCCCGATGGCCTGCCCCCGGCCAGGCCGTGCTGTCCCCTGCCCTGCTGGAAGCAGGGCAGCACGAGGGCATTCGTTCTCGGTACGGCAAACTCGCTGGAACTATCACGCGGGAGGGTCTCCAGGCACCCGCCGAACGCTTCGCCTACGTACGGCCGCGCGCCAAGCTTCTCGACCGCCAGCAGATGTACCCCATCAGAGCCTTCGGGATGCCGAGCGGTGGTATGACGGCGCTGGGCGAAAGCATGTCTCTCCCCAAACTTTCGGTGTTCGCCGCGGGGCTGGCCGGATTCGCTCTGCTGCCCGCCGCAGCGCTGGTGGTCGCCAGCGTCCGCACGGGCTCCGCGGCCCGGACACGCAGGCTGGCACTCTTCGAAGCGCTGGGCGCAAGCTCCGTCTCCCGGGCCGTGTTCACCGTGGGCGAGGTAGCAGTTCCCGCTGCCCTCGGCAGCGCAGCTGCGCTGGCGGCGCTCATCCCCACCTTCCTCACCGATGTGCCCTTCCCGCTTGTCGACTTCACGCTCAGCGCCACGGATGCCCGTCGCATGGCCCCCTGGCTTGTCGGCGCGGGACTTGCCGCACTCATTTTGGTGTTGGCGGCATCCGTCCTTTTTCACCCACGCCGTCCGCGGCAAAACGCGACCACCAGGCCCGCCTCACGATTCCAACGGCAACGAGCTTGGCTCCCTTGGATGTTCCCGTTCGCGATGCTCATCGCCGCACGCGGCTCTGAGCTGGCCAGCGATGACCTGCGCTTGCCGGTATACGCGCTGGGCGTAGTGGGCGTCCTGATTACCCTCCCTGCTGTCATCGCTGCGGTGACCGGGAGTGCAGGCGGATGGATCGCCCACCTGGGCAGTCGGCTGGGACGACCAGGGATGCTGATCGCAGGACGCAGAATGGCAGCCCAGACTAGAGTGACCGCGCGCTTCGTCGCCTCCTTGGTCATCATGATCGGTCTCGTGGCTCAATCTCAGCTCTGGACTGGGCTGCTGAGCGAGAATGCCGCGAATGCCATGACGACCCAGGACCGGATTGGCACCTCGCTGTTGAGTATCTCCCCATACGCCGAAAATCCGCGGCGGGTGAAGGAGTTCTCCGATTCTCTGCCCAAGGATGTTGCCCTGCTCCTCGTACGCCAGGCGCTCCCTGGCAAAGCTGGCCCAGGCGCCGTCACCCTGACAGGAAGCTGCGCTGGCCTGCAAACTGTCCACTTGCCTTGCGGGAAGCAGCATGACGGGCCAAATCCCCAGCCCCGTGATCCCCGGGTCACGGAATTCCTTCGCTGGACACTCGGGGGAACCGATGTCGAAGTCCACTCAGAGATCGGAGATGTCGCCGGGGCGAAGGCGAAGATTGACGAGTCACTGTCACTGATCGCTCTCTCACGCTCAGGACGCAATCTCTCCCTACCTGACCTCCGCGAGAAGGCTCGCACCCACCTGGGAATGCGTGCCACCGCTGAACCACTGGGCAACGGCTGGCTCCTGGGTGCCACAGACCTGACCACATCCGCTTCGTGGGTACGGCTGCTCGGACTCCTTGGTGCGTGCCTGACCACCCTGGCCATAGGCTTCAGCGTGCTGGCGGAGTTCTTGCGCTTTGGCCGGGAGCTCGCACCGCTGACGGTATTGACGGCAGGCAGCAGGGTCTACGGTTCGGTGCTGGGGTGGAGTCTGCTCTTCCCCGCGCTGCTGGCAGCTGTAGCGGGAAGTGTCATCTCGCTATGGCTGACTGCGCCGATCACTGTGGGGGGACGTCAACCGGTCGCGGATAGCCTGTACCTCGCACTGGCAGCCGGAGCTGGCGCCAGTTCTGTGCTGCTGTGTGTGGGGGGATGGCATGTGGCCAGCAGAGCGGCTCATAGATGGAAACCAGCTGTCGGCTGAGAGCGTGCGCTGGGCCCGCCACTGTCTCGGTCGCGCTCCAGACCTGCTCCGTACATGAGCGTGGCGGTTCAGTTCTCGTTGTGCGGGGTGGCGTGATCGAACAAGCGGTGGTTTCCGTCAGAGCCGATTTCACGCATATGTGCAACCGCAGATGGCAGAGCTAGTCGGCACGCTCTTCGTCAGACGGACCCGTCGCATGATCGGAGCGACGAAGGACGCTCGTGGCGCGTCGTCTCCCCGTCTGGGACCGAGCCTCGGTTCGTCGACGTACGCAGCCAGCTCCAGTGCTTACTCGACCGTGGGCAGGGCATCGATAGCTGCCTGCCACGGGTAGGCGTCGAAGTTGCCGTGCTTGGGGTCGTGCGGGCTGAAGCCGCCTTCGCCGAGCCGCACGGTGACACCGGCCCTTGCGTAGGAAGTACGTCGTCGTGCTGCCCCGGCACGCAGGATTCGCCGCCCTGTGGCCACCGCTTTACCAAAACCTCGGCGAAGGCGCCGGGCGGCAAGTTCACCCTGACTGCTACCTCGACGTGGGCCATCGACTGGCAGGTCACCGGTGATGGCGAACGACTGATCCACCAGGCGGGTGGCGGTAGTGCACTTCTTCCGAACTACCGGGCCTGGACCAGCTATCACCAATACGTGATCAGGACTTGGCTGGGCGGCCTCGCCGTCGCCTTCCTTGCCCTGCCCGCCCTCGCCGCCGCGCCCGCGTCGGCCGCTCCCGGGCCCTACCACCTGTCGCTGGCGGAGGCCATCGACACGCTCCCGCGTGCCGCAGAGCCCCGCGCCGGCTACGAGCGCACCAGCTTCCGGCACTGGATCGATGAGAACGGTGACCGGTGCAGCGCCTCGCCGAGGTGCTCATCTCCGAGTCCCGCACCAAGCCCAACATCGAGGGCAGGTGCAGGGTCACCGGGGGGTCTTGGTACTCGTACTACGACGGGGAGACACTCACCGCCCCGAAGGGCCTGGACATCGACCACATGGTCCCGCTCGCCGAGGCCTGAGACTCCGGTGCCTCCCAGTGGGGTCCCGACCGTCGCAGGGCCCTACGCCAACGACCTCGACGCCGAGACGTCGCTGGTCGCGGTCACCGCAAAGAGCAACCGCTCCAAGGCCGACCAAGATCCGGCCCAGCGGTTGCCACCGCTCGCCGACGCCCGCTGCACCTACGTGGCCGAGTGGACAGCGACCAAGCTGCGGTGGTCGCTAAGCGCCAACAAGGCTGAGACCGCCACGCTTCGGGACCCCGCCCAGGGGTGCGGGCACCAGGACGTCGACTACGTGAAGGCGCCTGAGAACACCGACAGCGCATGAGGTGAGCGGGAGGCGGCTGCCCGCAGGGCTCGGGGCCCGCGGACAGGCCCACGGCTTCCCGGTGTGCCGGGAGCTCATGACTCGCTGGAGCCGCGCTTGCCACCTGACTCAGTGCAGATAACTCACCAGGCGCGGCAGGCAGACTCACCAGTCTGTACTCCCCTAACTGACCGTTTCAAAATGACGTTCGTTCTAGGGCTTGGCTGTTGGGTGTTGTGTCGGCAGGCTCTGTTGGGTGGCTGCTGAACTTGTGCCTGATGACCTGTGGGAACGTGTGGCGCCGCTGTTACCTGCTCGTCCGCCTCGGCGGCGTCGGTATCCGGGGCGGTTGCCAGTTGATGACCGGGCTGCGTTGCGGGGCATTGCCTACGTGCTGTGCAAAGGCGTGAGCTGGCGCGACGTGCCGGCCGACCAGATCGGCTGCAGTGGGGTGACGGCCTGGCGACGGCTGCGGGACTGGACCGAGGCCGGTATCTGGCCGGAGTTGCACCAGGTTCTGCTGGCCGAGCTGCGGGCCGCCGGCCTGCTGGACATGGATGACACCGCGGTCGATGGCTCACATGTCCGGGCTCTCAAAGGGGGGATCACACCGGACCTTCGCCGGTCGACCGGACCCGGCCCGGCAGCAAGCACCACCTGATCGTCGACCGGCACGGCACCCCGTTGGTCATCTCACTGACCGGGGCAAACCGTCACGACGTCACTCAGTTGATGCCGCTGCTGGACGCGATACCCCGCATCCGCGGGGTGCGCGGGCGGCCGCGACACCGACCGGTGCGGCTGTTCGCAGACCGCGGCTACGACTACGACCACTACCGTCGCCTGGTGCGCGCCCGCGGCATCACCCCCAAGATCGCCCGCAAGGGCGCACTGCACGGCTCGGGCCTGGGCAAGACTCGCTGGGTTGTCGAGCGGACCTTCGCATGGCTGCACCAGTTCAAACGCCTCCGCATCCGCTACGAGAGGCGCGCCGACCTTCACCTGGGCCTTCTCCAACTCGCCTGCAGCATCATCTGTTTGCGACGACTACGAACCTCATTTTGAAACGGTCAGTTAGGCATTGTCCGATGCACGCCGCCCTGGCGTCTCTCGCCGCTTGACCTTGTCGGTGCTCGCCCCACCACCGGGCACGGGACCTCACCGGTCACCATCAGTCGTGCACGGCGACGATGCGGGAATGGGACAGGCCGCGACCGCGGCGGCGAACCGGGCGTGCCGCCGGCGTTCGTGAGGGCGCGCTGAGCGGAAATGGCGCTCGGCACACTCTTAGGCCCCTCGCTTCCGCGCCGGCGCCTTCTTGGCTGCGGTCTTCTTCGCGGCCCGTTTCTTCGGCATCTCGTGCACGGTGGCGTCCTCGCCGGGCTCACCGCGGCCGGCCTTCGCCTTTTGCACGGACTCCTCGAGCGCTGCCATCAGAGCGAGCAGTTTCCCGCTCTGCTCCTCCTCCGCCGGGGCGCGGGGCGGCTTCTCGCTTTCTTCAGCCGGGGC
Organism: Streptomyces sp. NRRL S-920; assembly: GCF_000717945.1. Taxonomy (NCBI): domain Bacteria; kingdom Bacillati; phylum Actinomycetota; class Actinomycetes; order Kitasatosporales; family Streptomycetaceae; genus Streptomyces; species Streptomyces sp. NRRL S-920. The sequence continues at coordinate 10,881 of NZ_JODF01000055.1, read as the reverse complement.
CGTTTGGGAGAGGCGCCATGGGTGAGTGCGCCGACGATGAGGGGCGGCCGCTGAGTGCCTCAGTGGGATCTCTTGATCGGGAATTGGCTCGACCTCACGCGTGGATCATGAGCCGGGTTCTTCGTTGCGGACCCTGCGGTGCATCAGCGTCGAGGGCGTTGAAGCTGGCCCGGCCGACCCTGTGAGCGCATCCATCGCGGCCTCCACCAGTGCCGGCCCGCGAGGCCATGTCACTCGTAGATGCGGCCCGCCATGACCATCTGGGCCACCAAGTTCCAGCTTGGGCTGTCCGGTACGGGCTCGCCCCGGTTGGTGCACCCCTGAGGCATGGCTTGCAGCCAGGCGCCCCAGGCCTCCAGGAAGTCTGCCAGTGTCACGTTCTCCCAGGCCGACTGATTGTCAGACAGGTCTGCAACAGCTTCCTGGAGAAACCTGGCCAGGGCCTCTCGACTGTCTACATCCTGCGCCATCTCGAAGAGGTCCAACTACCTTCCCCTGACCGGGGGACACACGCGATTTGTGCCTTGAGGGGACTCAAGCGCATGGCTCTGTGGAGGCACCGGCTCGCCTTTTCCCTTGCTGTCATGCCCCCACCTTCGTGGCAGGGGCTTGGGCGCTACGTCTATCCATCCGCAGCCCCTGTACGCAAACCGTTTTCGATCACCATCTCTCTGTCGGCGAGCTAAGGGGTGTCCCGTAAGTGATCTTGCTCTGCGATGATCTCGACCGTGTCAGGCGTGATCACGGCGTCCGAGCCGTCATGGATAGCTCCGTTCACACGAGATCGGCCAGCAGGTACTGGGATTGGAGTGGCTTGACGAGCAAGCCCTTCAAATCCTTATGGCACCACCAGATGACTGGCAGGACAAGCAAGCTCGGGTGGAAGGACACGTCGCAGTGGTGCACCGAGGAAGCTGGGCTGTAGTCCCCGTCCGGTCACTCACCGGGCTTGATCTTGCCGGTCCGAGGGTGCCTGCCCCGCCCCCTGATGGCCGCGAGGCTGCTCGCCGTGTGCTCGCTGAGGTCAGCGCAGCCTGGCGCATGCAGGCCACCGGTCGTGCAGACGATCTGTGATCGCCTCAAGCCGAGTGGGGAAAGCCGCCGCTGCACCAGTTCGATGCAGCTCTATCGCGAGGTGTTTGCCCTCGGCTTCACCGGTGGGTGCCACGTCGTAAACCGCTACGTGGCGGCCATGAGGAAGGTGTCGCGATCCCCGTCCGGGCAGTGACACCCAGCCCTCGCGACATCACCTCATGGATCATGCGGTCCGCGGAGACGCTCAGCCCCTTGGACGTCGCCCAGCTGGAAACCGTCCGAAACGCCTGCCCGGAGATCGCTTCAGCCAAGGCTCGTGCCCGGTGCGGTGACGTAGGCGGCGACCGGCTCAGGCGCAGCGAGCGAATGTGGCGCAGGCAGGACGAGCAGCGATACAGGTCCTGTCAGTCAGCAGGATCCATAACTACCTCCGCACCGAGAAATTCAGTGCGGAGGTGATCCCCCTCGGGGGTCAGCAGTGTCATTTTGATTCGCAAATCATTTATGCGCGAACTGGTGACCGTGCCCACGACATCTCCCGCGATAAGGGCGCGGTCGATCTCGTGCGTCCCCACGACTGACACGAAAGAACGTGTCAGTGCCGGAAACTCCATTTCACGCGAAACGGAAGCGCGGTACCGAATCTCCCTGCTTGCTGGCAGGCCAAGTGCGACAGTGTCGGCGAATTGAGCCCCGGAAGGAAAGAAGGCTTCCACCCAGACGCAGTCCGAGCCGCTACCCGTCAAATCCCACGACACCGAGTTGATCCAATCTACGCTAAAGGTAGTTATGTGCCGCGGGAGCGTTCTGGGCTCGGCGCCGAAATTTTCTACGTCCTGTGTATGGAGGGCCACCTCGGCGGAGACCGTTTCGGCGTATTGGTAGTGAAGGTACATGACCTCTCGCTCTTGGGCTCGGCAAACCGGCGGCTCGGACCTCAGGGGCCGGTGCCCGCCGGGCAGGTCTTCTTTGCTCCCACTACAATCCAGGCGGGATGTTCGATCTTCCGGATTCCAAAAGCTATCTGGCCCGGCTTGATGCAGTACTCGTCTCCCCTTTTGTCGACGTTCTTGTGGACCCAGACGCGGCGGTCGCAACCCGAGTTGTCGATCATGTTGATCGGCCACCGAGGGAATGCTTGTTCATAGTCGGCGCACGGGTACGCGTCAAGGAAATCGTAGCGTCTCAGTCCGGGATCCCACTCGTAGGTGTCGACCCAGTACTGACGGCGATCATCTGCTTGCGCCGGCGTATAAGTTATAGCTGTCGCGGCGGCCGCGAGAGCTAAAGATACCCCGAGTGCCCTGCCTAAATGCATACCGCCTCCAATGGATGTCGTGTCCAACACGCAACCTAGACGCGGCCGCACATGAACGAAAGAGGAATGGCGAAACTGACTCAAGGCATTCCATATTTAACGTGACGTGAAAATGCCTTCCCAACACCAGGTGTAGCGGTGGGCTCCAGCCCGTTCGATCTGCGCCCGGGTGCGAGCGAGTTTCTCCCGGTGAGAGCCCCTCCATGCAGCAGGCGGTGTGATGCACAGCGTGCGGAGCCCACGCCGCTGCGCCGGCAGCTCTCCCTCCAGATGCGCGCACCGGAGACACTGCCTGGGAAATCCGGCTGGCCGGTTTCAGGGAGATTCGGTCATCACGAGCGACCCATCCAACGCCACCGGGTGCACATCGGGAGCGCCCGGGTGAACAGCCGCTGTGCCGACAGCTCCGAGAGTTGACGCTTCCCTCAGATCAGGTGACGCACAGGTCGCCGGGCGCTCTGCCATGCTTTCCCGGCGCTCCGAGCTCCCTGAGAAGCTGAGCGCCGTGCGGAGTCGGCCGACAATCCCAACGAGTACCACCCCAGGCACAATCCTGACGCCACGACGTCGAGGAGTGCCCGGTGTGTGGTCACGAGACCTTTTGCGCCAGGGCATGGACACGTGGGGCCGGGTGGCCATCGGGCATTGCGTCGTCTGCTCGTACAGGCGCGGTCCCCGGGTCGCTGACGAGGAAGGCTTCGGTGAGCACGTCAAATGGCTGACGGGAACGGACTGAGAACTGAGCGCGCTCCGCTCGCCAAGTGTCGCGCTCACTCGCCATCTGAATCGCTCAGTCACACTGGGGCTCGCTGGCTGCTCGGGGTACGGCTTTTACAACTCGAACTCGAGATGCTCGATGTCCGTGAACCGGACCTCCTCCAGGGAGCCGGCGCGGCGGCCGCCGTCCTGGAAGTACACCTTCTTGAGCGCTTCGGCGGCGATCTCCTGGAGCTGGGCGTCGCTGGCGCCGGCCTCCTGGGCGTCGAAGAGGCGGGCGGCGTAGACGGGCGGCAGGGCGATGGTCAGGTGCCGGATGCGGTCCTGGTCCGTGGACCCGATCGGTGCGGTGTAGCCCATGCGGGCGCGGGTGTCGATGACGATGCCTCCCGTGCTCGCGGCCTTCGCCTTGGCCTTGGCCCGGATCTGGGGCTGCCAGCGCTTCTTCACCTCGCGGTCTATGCGCGCGGCGAGGTCCGGGCGGGGCTTTTTGATCTGGCCCTTGACGTACCGCTCGACGGTGCGCTGGGAGACTCGCAGCATCTGACCGGGCGAGGTTGAGTTCCGGCGCGTCGAACCGCTCGCGGACCTCTTCGCCCCACAGGACGGTCTGGGTGCCCTCGTGCTTGACCAGGCCGGGGTTGATGCCGAGCTTGAAGCCGCCGGGCAGCGGCTTTCCGTCCCGGTAGGGCAGGAAGTCCAGCGGCGAGGGCCCGTTGGCCGCGTAGACGACGCAGTCCGACAGGATGGCGATAGGGTACTGCCCGGTGAACGCCGCGTGCTTGACGATCTTCCGGTGCAGGTTGATCCGGGTGCGGGAGATGACCGCCGCCCGGATGTCCGGCCGCCACGTCGGGAGCTCCAGGGCCCGCCACCGCTCGCCCGGCCGCCAGCCCTCGCCGCGGGGCCGCTCGCGCAGCTTGCCCAGGCCGCCCTTGACCGTCGCCTTGATCGCCGAGATGACGATCGTCAGCTCCGGATCGCGGTCCTTGTAACCGTCCATCGCGGCAAGGAAGTCGGCCGGTGCGAGGTCGGCGTCGACGCCGAGGTCGGCCATCGTGGCCAGGTAGGCATCACGCAGCCGCTGGTACCAGCCGTCCAGGTAGCGGCCGTTCTCGTCCCGCACCCACGCCTCGATCGGCGCGACGTCGTAGCCGAACTCCTGGGCATAGGCGACGGTGGGCGTCGCTTACCAGACCGGTCCCGTCGGTCGGTCGCTTCGGCGTGAACGGGGAAGGCAGCAGCGCGCCGTCCAGCTCCACCCACTCCTTGCCGGCCTTCACCTTCGACAGGTCGACGTGGGACAGGTCGACTAGCCACGAGCCGGGCAGCTTCGCGTCGAACGGGGGGTTCTTCACGTGGGTCGGCTCGCCGAGGCCGACGTTCAGCCCGTTCGCGCCGGTGGCGAAGGCCATGTTCACGTCCAGGCCGACCAGGTAGCGCAGGGTGCACTCGGCATCGGTCATCGGCCGTGCCAGTCGTACGCCTCCTCGAACAGCTTTTCCGCCGGGCCGCGCACGTGGAAGCGCGGCAAGTCCAATGCGTTGAGCACTGGGTGCCCGTCGGGGCCCTCGCACGGCGTGCAGTCCACCGGGTCACTGCCCAGCGAGCCGGGTGTCTTGGTCTCGGCCTGCCGCAGGACGCCGGTCTCCTCATCGCGTACGGCGTGGGTCGGCGGGTGCAGCGCGGTCTTCAGCTCCAGGCCGGTGACGGCGGTGGAGCCCCGCGGCGTCATCACCCGGGACGCGTACACGCCCAGGACGCGAGCGAGCTCCGCCGGCGGGAGCTGGGCGGCGTCGCCCCAGAACCGGGGGTCCAGTGCGTTCCACGAGGGGATGCACAGCTGCACGCACTGGCGGTCCGAGCCCTTGGCGGGGCGGTAGATCCGAGCCCACGGTCCGAAGCCGCGCTTGGTCAGCTTCCAGTCGGCGCGGGTCAGCTGCCTGATGACCTTGTGGCCCTCCGGGATCCGCCCGGCGTGCTTCTCCTCCTCCGTGAGCGCGACGGGAAGGCCGTAGCGCTCGCACGCGGCCTCGGTGAGCACGAGCAGCGGGTCGGCCGGCCTTCCCGGGCCGGACAGCTTCGGCTGCCCGAGCTTGGTCTCCCGCTAAGGGCAGGGATCGCTTGATCGGCACTGGCAGCTACGAGTAGTAGGCGCTGCTCGCCGAACTCGTCTCCGGGGCAGGGAGGAGATTTGGCCCGTCGGGGGCCCGCCGAGTGCCCATTCAGCCCAGTGCCCCAGTGCTCCCGGTATGTTGCCCGTAGCCGTGCGGAGGGGATGGGATGGCCGAGATGATCAGCTGTGAAGAGGTGCCCGTCGAGGTCGACTTCTACGGTCTTTACCTACAGGACTGGGACGACAGCCAAGTCCCTGTTCCTTTTCCCGAAGGGTGGAAGGCAGGACCGTTTCTGTATGCGCGGCCAGGCCGGCTGGACATCACAAGCGGTGGGCACACCCATACTGCGGGTCTGACCATTGAGGTGTGGGACGCGGAGCCATCGGCGCCTTCAGGTGAGTGGGAGGAGACCGCGCTGACGGAGATTTTTTCGACCTCCGGGCAGCTTGAAGTCGGCGGTGTCGCCGGCGGACCGATGCCAGAGCCCATCCAACTCTCGGGTCGGGCTTGCACTTGGGCTGTCCGTGTGGCCTGCAAGGGGCGGGCGGAGGTGGCCGAGCGGGCCCGGCAAGGGGTTCCTGATGATGTGGTGGAGCGCTACGTCTTCCAGTTCTGGCCCCAGGCTTAAGGGCGGCCGGCCGAGGTGGGGCGCTCTGCCGCCCCGACCCCGGCCTGCTGGGCTTCAGGATGTGATCTTCATGAGGAAGCCGTCATCCGGCCCATCAATCATTCGGTTCAGGTCGTAGTAGTCGCGCAAAAGGGTTCCGCCGGCGCCGTTCGCCTCCCTGGGGAGTGCCTTGACGGTGAAATTGTAACGGTCAGCCTGCGAGTTGCATCTCCATTCTGCCGCTCCCTGGTAGGTCGTATCGAACGGGAACTCATCGCATTCTTTCCTTCCGCCATCTGAGTAGTTATCCCCGTACTATTTACGGCAGTTGTAGATAGCGGTGTTCCGGTTTTCCCTTCGTTGTGCCGCGTCCTTGTAGAGGCGGGTCAAAGGTTCATCCGCCTTTTTTTCCGGCAGGTGCTTTCGGCTGAACGGAGGCTTCGTTCTGCCCGGGTTGGCGTAACCCAGCTTGATGTGGTTCGCCCCATCCTTTTCCGGAGCGCTGGCTTTGGTGCTGTAAACGAGAGCGGTCGACACGCTGAAGATCGCTGCTCCCTTGCTGCGGTTCGGCAGGTAGCTGGCCTTGTCCCAGCGCGGAGGCAGTATGAACAGGTTGCCCCCCGTGGGCCTGAGTTCCCTCCACCCAGGTGGATAGGTCGTCTTGATGGTGGGCCTGTAGGCGGCGTAGATATCGTCATCCGTCCCAGCGACCGCTGAACCCCGTCACGGTGCCGGGAGTTGGCGACGGGCTCCGGATAGCCAGGTAGTCGCAGCCATGCAGATAGACGATCTGGTGAGGATGTTGGAGGACCTGCGCGGGGACCTGGTCACGGGCCGGTGGATCCCCCGGGACAGCGAGCGGCACAGCGCCGACCTTGTGCTCACGACCATCGAGACGGCCCCCGGATTCGATGGCCCCGCCCCTGTGGCCAGTGCGGTGACCCGGGCGGTACGCGAGGGTCTGCGCGTGGCCGGTCCCGACGTCGCCAGTATGGACGCCACGGACACCCGATGGGCGGCCACAGCCGTGCGCTGCGCCGCGGTCCTGGAGCCGTACCGCGTCGCCGACAGCCCCGAGGGGCAAAGGTTCGCCGTCCGGCTCCTGCGGCTGTGCGCCGAGATCAAGTCCGGGCCGCCGTACAAGCCTGCGCACTGAGCTGCATGCCTGCGGCCCAGAGCCCACCTCGGAGACGACGGGTAATCCGGCTTGGGGCTCAGGGGCTCAGGTCGAGGACGCGGACCGGCTCACCCAACCACCGGTCGGGCGCCGTGGTGACGATGACCGCCCCATCGGGGCGGTCCGGAGTCGGCTGGGCTGCGTACTGGCAGTGTGCCGCCGCCCAGGTGCCGTGCCGGGCCACGGCCAAGGCTGCCGGGAGGTCCAGCTCGAGCACGGTGACACCCGGCAGCGCGGCAAGGTGCTCCGCCGTGCCCGGCCGGGCACGGTCGGCTTCCACGAGCGCACACGCGGGGGCGTACAGGTACCAGCCGGCCTGGGCGTGCGCGCGGTGGATGAGGCGGGAGGCGAGAACGTTGCCCTGACCGGCCGCGGCCATCGCGGTGTCGTCCAGGACGATGTGCATGGCGTCGCTCACCGGGCGGTCGCCTGGGCCAGGCGGCGGTCCAGCTCACTGTCGAGGTCCTGCTCCTCAGCGCGGGTGGGCGCGTAGCCGTTCCACTCCTTCAGCGCGGCCCGTGCCTGCTCGGCCCGCGCGGCACGCTCGTCCGGGGTAAGCAGGGTCTCAGCGAGCCGGGACAGGTAGGCGCGCAGCGACATGCCCTCCGCCGCAGCCAGGGCCGCGAGCCGGTCGCGGGCCTCCTCGGGAATGCGGACATTGGCGTCAGACATCATCATGCTCCCTCCCAGGGTACGTACCCGTACCCGTACCCATGCTAGGGGATGGGCCCGAGGTTCCGCTCGTTGTGCGCGGCTGATTCGTAGGCCGAGCGACAGAAGCACAGGACAGCTGTCCCGTGCCAGTGAACCCTGACTGTTTGCCATCGATTCCTAATGCTGTTTGTCAAGCCGTTCCGGTTACGTGTCGGCGGATGCGCGGGGACTCAGTCGGCCTGTGCATCGCGTGTCTCGATGGTTGTAGCCACAGATCGGCGTAGCAGCCCAGCAGCAATGAGTTCCATCTCAACCAAAGTGCCAACCAGGCCGGTCTCCTTGAGGTCGCTCGCCATCGTGCGTGCCTGGCCCAAGGGCAGATGGAGAGTCTCGCGTAGGACTCGCAGGATGGGGACGAGGCTGGGTTCGTCGTCCGCAAGGTGAAGTCGGGCAGGCCCGTGCTCTGCCAGCAGAGCCTGCCGGATCTCCTCGGGAGTCGCTCCGCCTGTGTCCTGCTCGCACCACCCATTGGGGCAGGTCTCACATGCTCCTTCGGTGCCCCACCACAACTGTCCACCATCGAGGTACTGGCCAACGTCGTGTATCAGCACGCCACCGCAGTCTTCGCATCGCGCCGCGACTTTCACGCCTCGAGTGATCACCGAACTCCTCGCCGTCAGAGGCCGACCAGCAGATCCTCCCTCAGACATGCCAGTCAGTCGACCGTGTTCTTGGTGCAGATCAACAGCAACACAGGGACATCACGCTGCAAGCGGCGCCGGCGGTACGAGCTCGTAACACCGTCCGTCGCGTAGGAGGGCCCAGAGGACGTTGACGCGGCGGCGTGCGAGGGCGAGGACGGCTTGCGTGTGGCGCTTGCCCTCGGCACGTTTGCGGTCGTAGAACCGGCGGGACTCGTCGTTCCGTCGGATGCTGAACAGCGCGGAGGTGTAGAGGACGCGCTGGAGCCGTCGGTTGTATCGCTGAGGACGTCGGAGGGTACCGCTGATATTGCCGGAGTCGCGCGGGACCGGTGCCACTCCGCCGAAACCAGCGAGGCGGTCCGGGCTGCCGAAGACGGCCATGTCGCCGCCGGTGGCGGCCAGGAACTCGGCGCCGAGGATGATGCTGAGGCCGGGCATGCTGGTGATCACGTCGAAGTGGCGGTGGTCCCGAAACCGGGCCTCGATGAGCTTGTCCAGTTCAGCGACCTGATCATTGAGGGCCATCACCTCCTTCGCCAACGTGTGCACCATCTGCGCGGTGAGCTTCTCCCCGGGCAGGCTGGTGTGCTGGCGCTCGGCCGCCTCGACCGCGGCCTCGGCGAGCCGGCCGGCGCGCAGGACCTTGCGGTTCCGCAGCCAGGTCTCCAGACGCTTGGCGCCGAGCCGACGGATGGCCGCGGGGGCCTGATAGCCGGTCAGCAGTGTCAGCGGGCCCTTGTTGGTGAGGTCCAGGGCCCGTTCCAGGCCGGGGAAGATGCCGGTCAGCTGGGCCCTGAGCCGGTTGACGGTGCGGGTGCGGTCGGCGACCAGGTCTATGCGCCGGCCTGTGAGGATCTTGAGGTCGATGACCGTCTCGTCGCCAGGGCGTAAGGGGCGCAGATCGCGGCGGATGCGGACCTGGTCGGCGATGACAGCGGCGTCCTTGGCGTCGGTCTTGCCTTCGCCGCGGTAGCTCTCGGAGGCGCGGTGGATTGCCCGGCCGGAGAGGTAGTGGACCGGCTGGTCGTGGTTGATGAGGATCGCGATGGCCAGGGCGGCTCCGCCGTCGGCCAGGTCGATGCCCCAGGTCACCTCGTCGCTCAGGCCCAGGACGTCGGTGAGGAGTTCGAGAAGTTCGGGCTCGTCATTGGCGACGCGCCGTGACAGCAGCCGGCGGCCGCTCTCGTCGATCGCGACGCAGTGGTGGTGGGTCTTGCCTGCGTCGATGCCGGCCCAGATCGCGGCCATGGTGCCTCCGTGCGGTGGGTGTGCTGGGTGCCTCCCGACGGACGACTTCGCTGTCGATTCCCTACGGAGCGATCATTCGCAATTCCTAATCGGCAGCCGAGTCGTCGTGGGGCGTCGGACGGCCAATCGATGGAAGCCACAAGCGGCAGAAGTTTGAAAGCCACACCCGACGCCCCTGGGTGGGTGAACCATACGAAGGGCTCGCCCTGTCCCGCTGACAACGTAGGGAAGTTTGATCGGCATCGTCTGGTGTTCAGGATGCTTCGTCAGCGCCTGTGTTTCCCGTCGTCGGCGCCCAGTTCGGGGTCGTCGGCCATGGCACGCAGCAGCGCGGCGGCCTGGGCGTCGGTGAGCACGGCACCGGTGGCTTGGCGGCGTGCGTCCTCGGCGAGGCCGAGTTCGGCTTCGAGCGCGGGCATCGCAGGGGGTGTATCGGTGGCGGGCGTGCCGTCGGGCTTGTGGCCGAGGCAGAGGAGCGGCTCCGGCAGGTCACCGCAGCGAGAACAGCGCAGAATTGTCGGGGATGGGCTCGGACATCGCGTCGCGTCTCCTTGGCCTGCGGGTACTCAGCCTTCGCTGACACTAACTCGCGTCCGTCAAGGTTCGATGGCAAACGGTCAAGGTTCACTGGCGCGGGACAACAGCCGCCTCGCCACTCGCGGGCCCCGGCGATGTCCCGTCTCAGGCGACATGGTCCCCGTCCCCGTCTCACGTGATCTGGGCCGACTCGGCTGGCGTCTCGGGTGATCTGGTCCGTCAGGACTCGTGCGTCCGGTTTGACCTGGCTGGGCGGAGTCTCACGCATCTCAGGTGGTAGCCCTTTCGAGGGTCAGGTGCGCATCTGTGTCGGATCGTGGGCCCATCCCGTGTCCGTTTTGGATCCTTGGTCCTGGCCGCTGTCGGGTTCTGGCCCGGTTTGTGGTGGTGAGTGTTCCGGGCGGTTTCGCCCGGAACACTCACGACACCAGAGCAGCAGCCGGCTTACCTGGTGAGTCGAGCTGGTTCGTCCAGTCTCGTCAGCTTCTGCGGGTTTCTTACCAAGTAGACCCGGGTGATCTGCCCGTTCTCCACTACGAGGCTCACCGCTGTGGCCAGCTCGCCGTTGATCTCGATCCGGCCGGCAGGTGCGCCGTTGAGCCACACGGCCGTCGTCGCGAGCGGGGCCGCTTCCACCCGGTTCGTGCGCGCGAGCACCTTGGCCACGAGCTCGACCCCGTGGATCGGAGCCAGAGCGGCGGCCGCAAGCCCGCCACCATCGGCGATCAGGACCACGTCCGGCGCCATGACCTCCACAAGCTCCTGCA
>NZ_JODF01000054.1:0-43299 GCF_000717945.1 Streptomyces sp. NRRL S-920 | reverse complement strand
CCATCGCGTTGCCGCCCTCCTCCGCCTTGCATCTCGACGCACCAGACCCCGCTCACCAGCGCAGAAAGGTGACCGCCACCCAAGTGCGGCCTGATCCGCGGGACAGGCCCTAGCCCCTGAGGCACCCAGCCTTGAGGCACCCAGCCCCCGAGGCATCTAGCCCTTGAGCGCCGCCGCCATCATCGCCTTCGCGATCGGCGCGGCCAGGCCGTTGCCGCTGACCTCGTCGCGGGCCGCACTCGACGACTCGATCATCACCGCGACCGCCACCTCCCGGCCGTCGTCGCCCTTGGCGTACGACGTGAACCACGCGTACGGCGTCTTGCTGTTGTTCTCGCCGTGCTGGGCCGTCCCCGTCTTGCCGCCCACGGTCGCGCCGCTGATCTGCGCGTTCGACCCGGTGCCCTTCTCGACCACCGTCTCCATCGCGGACTGGAGGCCCTCGGCGGTGGACGCGCTCATCACGCGCTTGGCGTCTTCGTCGTCGTACTTCTCCAGGACGTTGCCGTCCGAGTCGGTGATCTGCGAGACCATGTGCGGCGCGGCCAGCTCCCCGCCGCCTGCGATCGCCGCCGACACCATCGACATCTGCAACGGCGTCGCCGTCACGTCGAACTGGCCGATGCCCGACAGGCCCGTCTGCGCCTTGTCCATGCCGGAGGGGTACACGCTCTCGCCCGCGCGCACCGGCACATCCAGCTTGTCCGCGTTGAAGCCCAGCTTCTCCGCCATCGCCCGAACCTTGCCCTGACCCAGGTCGACGGCCATCTTCGCGAAGACGTTGTTGCAGGAGTACTGGAGGCCGGTGCGGATCGTCGCGTTCTCGCAGGGGGCCGACTGGTTCTCGTTCCTCAACACCGTCGCCGTGCCCGGCAGCGTGTACGGGTTCGGGCTCTGGGTCCTGGCGTCCACCGAGGAGTAGAGGCCGTCCTCCAGGGCCGCCGCCGCGACGACCAGCTTGAACGTGGAACCGGGCGGCAGCGGCTGGCGCATCGCGCGGTTCACCATCGGCTTCTCCTTGTCGCCGGTCAGCTCCTGCCACGCCGTGGAGTCCGTGGAGCCGCTGATCCTCGACGGGTCGTACGACGGCGTCGAGACCATGCCGAGGATCTTGCCGGTTCTCGGGTCGACGGCGACCGCCGCGCCCTTGGTGTCACCCAGCGCCTTGAACCCGGCCTTCTGCACCGCCGGGTCGATGGTCGTCACCACATCGCCCGGATCGGCGCGCTTGTTGGTGACCGCGTCGAGCGGGTTCTTCAGACGGTTGTCGGTACCGTCCAGGAGGTCCTTGTAGATGCCCTCCAGCTGCGTGGCGCCGTACACCTGCGAGCTGTAGCCCGTCACGGGCGAGTAGAGATCGCCGTTCTTGTACGTCCGCTTGTACGCGAGGTCCCCTCCCTTCGTCCGCGCGGAGCCGGTGATGGCCTCACCGCCCACGATGATGTCGCCCAGCGGGTGCGCGTACTGCTCGATCGCGTTGCGCCGGTTCAGCTTGTCGTCCGCGAGCGCCTTCGAGTCGTGGAACTGCACCCACGTCGCCCGCACCAGAAGAGCGAGCACGAGCAGCAGAGCGAAGACCGAGGCGTGCCTGATCGTCTTGTTCATCCCACGAAAGGACGAGCGAAGGGGAAGGTTTCGTTCCCTTCTGATCCGCTTGTGACCGTTTTCTCAGAGAGTCCTCATGAACCGGCGGGCGCGCGGGCCGCGGGGCGCGCGCGGTCAGTCCGTGTTCATGAAGCCCGCCTCGTACGCCGCGATCACCGCCTGCGTGCGGTCCCGCGCGCCCGTCTTGGCGAGCACGGACGCCACGTGCGTCTTCACTGTCGCCGCGCCTACCCCCATCCGCCCGGCGATCTCCGCGTTGGTCAGCCCCCCGGCCATCAGCCGCAGCACCTCGCTCTCCCGGGCGGTGAGCCGCGCCACCCAGGCGGGCGGCGCCGGCTTGGCCCGCCCGTGCTCGGCGGCCAGGGCTCGCACGGCCGCCGGGAAGAGCAGCGAGTCGCTGTGCGCGACGACGCGCACGGCCTGCACGAGCGCGTCCGCGTCCGCCCGCTTGAGCAGGAAACCGGCCGCGCCCGCGCGGAGCGCCTCGTACACGTACGCGTCGTTCTCGAAGGTCGTCACGACCACGATGCGCGGCGGCTGCGGCATCGTCCGCAGGATCTGCTCGGTGGCGCGGATGCCGTCGATCTCCGGCATGCGGACGTCCATCAAAACGACGTCGGGCATCAGCTCCCGCACGACCGACACCGCCTCCGCGCCGGTCGCCGCCTCGCCGACGACCTCGATGCCCGGCTCGGCGGAGAGGATCGCGCGCAGGGCGGTACGCACCATGCGCTCGTCGTCGGCGAGCACGATCCGGATGGCCGCGCCTGCCTGGCCGGCGGGCGCGGGGGGGCCGGTGGGTGCGGGTGTGGTGGTCATGTGTGTCCCTTCAGCGGAAGTCGTACGTCGAGTCGCCAGGCGCCGTCCGCCGGGCCCGCGTCGGCGGTGCCGCCGAGCAGCCGGGCCCGGTCCGCGATGCCGCGCAGGCCGTGGCCGCCGCCGGGGCGGGTGGCGGGGGCGTGGGGCGGCAAGGGGTTCTCGGCCGTGACGGCCAGGTCGGGGCCGTCCAGGGTGATGCGCAGGGTCACGGCGGTGCCGTCACCGCCGTGCCGCAGCGCGTTGCTCAACGCCTCCTGCACGATGCGGTAGGCCTCGCGGGAGACCAGCGGGGGCAGGGCGGCGGGCTCCATGCCGACGTCGGCGCTCACCCGCAGGCCACCCGCCCGCGTGCGGCGCAGCAGGCCCTCCAGATCGGCGGCGAGCGTGGGCGCGGGCGCCGTGGAACGGGCGTCGTCGGCCTCCCGCAGCACACCGAGCACGGCGTCGAGTTCGCCGACCGTGCGGCGCGTGGTGTCCTCGATGGCGGCCAGCGCCTCGCGGACGAACTCCGGGTCGTGGTCCAGGACACGGCGGGCCGCGCTCGCCTGGAGCGTGACCGCGCTCAGCGCGTGGCCCACGGAGTCGTGCAGTTCGCGCGCCAGGCGGTTGCGCACCGCGAGGTCGGCGGCGCGCTGCTCGGCGGCGGCGAGCCGGTCGGCGGGCGTCGGCCCGAGCAGGGCGGGCGCCCAGCGGGCGAGGACGCCGCCGGCCGTGGCCGCACACGCCGCGAGCGCCACCAGGCAGGCGCAGCCGATGACCGGGGAGAGGGCCACCATCCAGGGTTCGCCGAAGACTTCGGGCATGCCGATGTGCCCCTGGAACACGGCGAAGAACGGCACTGCGATCAACACGGCCGCGAGCGGCGGCAGTCCGAGCGACATGCCGCTGATGACCCCGCCGAGGCCGAGGTGGAGCGTGAACCACGCGGCGGTCCGCCCGCGCGCCACCCGCCCCCGCGCGGGGCCCTCGGCGAGGGAGTCGTGCGGCACCGCGCACAGCGCCCGCACGGCGGCCACCGACATGGGCCGGGTCAGCGGGAAGAGGGCGGTGACCGCGGCCAGCGGCAACCCGGCCGCGAAGGCGGCGAGTTGGGAGGAGAACGACCCCAGGACCTGGTCCTCGTCGACGAGCGGGCTCACGATCAGGGAGCCGACGAAGACGTACGGCATGGCGAGCGCGCCGCCCAGGATCAGATGGACCCACCGGCGGCGGGCCGCGCGCCCGAACAGGGCGGTGGCGAGCGCCTTCACGCCGCGGACCCCGCCCGCGCCTTGAGGAAGCGCGCGCCGAGGGCGGCCACGAGTATGCCGATGATCATCTGCACAGCGTAGGTGAGAAGCATCAGGCCGGTGGGCTGTCGGGAGAGATCGTCGGCGGGGCCGGTGAGCGAGGCGAACAGCAGCCAGGCTCCCCAGCAGCCCACCGCGCCCGAGCCCGCCCAGGCGAGGGCGAGCGGCACCTTCACCGGAAGGGCCTCCAGCGCCCGGAGCACCGGAGACCGTCGGAAGGCGAGCATCAGGGCGCCCGTCACGGCGGCGGCGAGGTAGGCCACGTCCAGGCACTCCAGGACGGAGGAGTCGGCGGTGCGCTCCCCGGCCCGCGCCGCGCTGAGCCCGATGGTGGAGCCGGTGGCCCACAGCACATGGAGCGCGAGGGGGAGCGGCGCGAGCAGCGCGGCGGCGACGGCGGCGGCCCGCGCGCCCCGCTCCCCGGCGCCGGGGAGCGGCAGGTTCCCCACGCGCCCCCGCCACAGGTGCCCCCAGCGATCACGCGCGTACAGCACGAACAGGGCGCCGAGCGCGCCGCCTTGGACGATGAAACCGGTGTAGACGACGCCGAAGACCCAGTCGGCGAGGAACGGCTCGCCCCCGCCGCTCCCCGCCGAGTCCCGCACGCTCCCGTCCAACGCCCTGACCAGCAGTTGGAGCGGGAATCCGGCCATGATCGGCACGAGCAGCCCGGTGGCGGCCCACATCGGGAATACGAGCAGCGGGGCGGGCGTCCGCAGGCCCCGGGGCCGGGTCAGAACCAGCACCAGCACGATGACGCCGGCGTCCATGAGGACGGTGAGCCCATTGGCGAAGACCATCAGCGCCCGGTGGTCGAGCAGGGAACTGCCCTCGGGAATCCCGAGTCGGCTCCCGCAGATCCAGGCCACCTTGAGGGCGAGGTACGGAACACAGGCGAGCAGCGCGACGAACCGCAGGGCCCGACGGGGGCGGCCGAGGGCGAAGGGCGCGGGGGCCGCCGGTGGGGAGGAGCGCTGGGTCTGCGTCATGCCCCCACGCTCCCGCTCGGACACCCCCCGGCACCTCCTGCGCCGTGACGATCCGCCTCCCCCGCACGGCGGAGCCGAGACCCCGCCCAGGACGAGTCAGGGGCTGACCGGGTCGTCAGGGGCTGACCGGGTCGTGCGGCTCAGGCTCCTTCCAGGATGGGCTGACCGGGTCGTGCGGCTCAGGCCCCGTCCAGGACGAGGACCACCTCGTCGATCTCCGCCCCGCGCGCCGCCGCGTACCCCCGCTCGCGCGCGGACTCGCGGAACCCGCACTTCTCCAGGACCCGCAGCGAGCCCGCGTTGTCCGCCGCCGCACGGGCGTACAGCGGGCGTTCGGGGAACAGCGCGAGCAATTCGCGCAGGGCGGCGGTGGCCAGGCCGCGCCCCCAGTACGCGCGATCGATCCAGAACGTGACCTCCCGCTCGCCCGGCTCGCCGTACACCCCGGCGTTGCCCACCACGTCCCCGTCCGCGAGGACCGTCCGCACGTCGGTGCCGGCCGAGGCGCGCATCTTCGTCCACTGGGCGTCGAAGCGGGTCCGGTCGGCCGGGTCCTCGGGAAGGAAGGCGGCCATGTGACCGGACTCGGGGTCGTTCAGCTGCCGGAAGAAGACGGGCAGATCGCTGTCGTGCACTTCTCGCAGGCTGACATCCATGCGTCAGAGCCTACGAGTCGCCAACGTCAGCCGGTCGCGCGCGTCGAACAGGGCGTCCTTGACGGTCTGTTCGTGCGCGGGCGTGAGCCGGGCCGCCGGTACCGAGCAGCTGATCGCGTCCCGCGCCGGGGTGCGGTAGGGGATGGCGACGCCGAAGCAGCGCAGACCGAGCGTGTTCTCCTCGCGGTCCACCGCGAACCCCTGCTCGCGCACCGCGTGCAGCTCCTCGATGAGCTTTTCGCGGTCGGTGGTGGTGTGTTCGGTCAGGGCGGGCAGCGCCTCCGGGAGCAGCTTGCGGACCTGTTCGTCGGTGTGCGTGGCGAGCAGCGCCTTGCCGAGCGAGGTGGAGTGCGCGGGCAGCCTGCGGCCCACCCGCGTGAACGGCCGCAGAAAGTGCTGGGACTGGCGGGTGGCGAGGTAGACGACGTTCGTGCCGTCGAGCCGCGCGAGGTGGATCGTCTCCGCGGTGTCGTCGGAGAGCCGGTCGAGCGTCGACCGGGCGGCGGCCACGACCTCGTCGCCGTCGATGTACGAAGTGCCGACAAGCAGGGCGCGTACGCCGATGCCGTACCGCGTGCCGGTGGCGTCCGTCTCCACCCAGCCCAGCTCGACCAGCGTGCGAAGGAGCATGTAGAGGCTCGACTTGGGGTAGCCGACGGCCTCCTGGACCGCGGCCAGGGAGTGCATTCCGGGGCTGCCCGCGAAATACTCGAGCAATTCCACCGTCCGCACCGCGGACTTGACCTGCGCGCCGCCTCCGGTCTCGCCAGCCGACATCGCCCTTGACCCCTTTGAACGCCGAGAAATACTCTCCAACTCCCCGCCGTTCACTAACGGAGACAGTGTTCAGCATATCGAACAGTCCTAGTGAGTGGCATATCTCTGGAAACCTCAGGAAACCTCTTGAAAGGGAATCCGCGGTGGCAGCAGCACCAGTCTGGAGTGTCGACCCCCGAACCGGGAAGCAGCGCGAGCAGGTCGCGGTGGAAGCCACGGCCGAGGAGGTGGGCCAGACGGTCCGTGCCGCCCGGGACGCGGCACCCGCGCTCGCCGACCGCGCGGTCCGCGCCGCCTTCCTGCGCACCGCCGCCGGACTCCTGGAGGAGGCGAAGGACCACCTCGTGGAGGCCGCGGACGCGGAGACCGCGCTCGGCCCCGTCCGGCTCACCGGCGAACTCGCCCGCACCTGCTTCCAGTTGCGCGCCTTCGCGGACATAGTCGACGAGGGCGCCTTCCTCGACATCGTCATCGACCACCCCGACGCCACGGCGACCCCGCCCATCCCGGACCTGCGCCGCTACAAGATCCCGCTCGGCGTCGTCGCCGTCTACTCCGCGTCCAACTTCCCCTTCGCCTTCTCCGTACCAGGCGGCGACACCGCGAGCGCGCTCGCCGCGGGCTGCTCCGTCGTCGTCAAGGCCCACCCCGACCACCCGGGCACCTCCGAGCTGGTCGCCTCCGTACTGCGCAGGGCCGCGGCACGGCACGGCATCCCCGAGGGCGTCCTCGGCCTGGTGCACGGCTTCGAGGCGGGCGTCGAACTGGTCAAGCACCCGCTGGTCGCCGCCGCCGGGTTCACCGGCTCCATCCGCGGCGGACGTGCCCTCTTCGACGCGGCCGCCGCACGGCCCGTGCCGATCCCCTTCCACGGCGAGCTGGGCTCCCTCAACCCCGTCGTCGTCACCGAGGCCGCCGCGGCCGAGCGCGCCGAGCAGATCGGCACCGGCCTCGCGGGCTCGATGACGCTCGGCGTCGGCCAGTTCTGCGTCAAGCCCGGCCTGGTCCTCGCCCCCGAGGGCGCGGGCGGCGACCGGCTCGTGAAGTCCCTGACCGAGGCGGTCAGCGACACCGACGCCGGGGTCCTCCTGGACCACCGCATGCGGGACAACTTCGTCGCCGGGGTGCGCGAGCGCGCCGAACTCCCGGACGTGGAAACCCCCGTGACCCCCGGCTCGGGCGGCGAGCACACCGTCAGCGCCGGCTTCCTCACGGTCCCGGCCGCGCGCCTCACCGGCGAAGGGGCGTACGACCTGCTCCTGGAGGAGTGCTTCGGTCCGGTCACCGTCGTCGCCCGCTACGCCGACGACGCGGAGATCACCGCCGTCCTCTCCCGCCTGTCCGGCAACCTCACCGCGACCGTGCAGCTCTCCGCCGACGAGGCGGCGGGCGTGAGCGCCCGGGGCGCCGAGCTGATCGCCGAGGTCACCCCGCTCGCCGGGCGCGTACTCGTCGACGGCTGGCCCACCGGCGTCGCCGTCGCCCCCGCCCAGCACCACGGCGGCCCCTACCCGGCCACCACCTCCACGTCGACGTCCGTGGGCGGCACGGCCATCGAACGCTGGCTGCGCCCGGTCGCGTACCAGAACACCCCCGAGGCGCTGCTCCCGCCCGAGCTGCGCGACGCCAACCCGCTGGGGCTGCCGCGCCGGATCGACGGGCGCCGGGAGCACTGACCCGCCGCGGGGCCGATCCACGGCTCACACCGCCACGCGGCGCCCCGTGGCCGCCGACCGCCCGATCGCGTCGAGCAGCCGCTGGCGCCGCACCGCGTGCGCGAAGTCAGGCGCGTGGGCGGTGCCCTCGGTCAGGTCCGTGAGGATCCGCGCGTACTGCGCGCCCACGTTGTACGCCACTTCGTACGACGGAAGCCCACGCAGCTCGGTCAGCTCGGTCACGTCGAAGTGGCGTGCGGGCACGGGGAGTTCGGTGAGCCCCTGGTCGGCGCCGCGTCCGCCGCGCACGGTCAGCGCGGCCTGCTGGAGGTGCCCGGAGTCGCCCGTGACGACGAGGTCCCCCTCGGTGCCGTTGATCTCCCAGTGGAAGTCGGTGCCCCGGGAGAGCCCCGAGCGGAAGTGCGCGGTGGCGACGGCTCCCGACTCCAGGCGTCCCGACACGGCGATCTGGTCGGCGGCCGTCATCGCGGCGGTGCGCCCCGTGCCGGCCTCGCGCACGACGGGCCGCCGCGTCGCGAGGGTGGCGGAGACCTCGGTGAACTCCCCGAGCGCCATGGTGAGCCCGTCGATGGTGTGCCCGAAGGGGATGGTGAGCATCGTGGCGCCGTTCCGCTCGTCCAGCAGATAGGCGCCGCTCGGCTCGAACACCGGCCCCCACCCGCGCCCCGAGGCGACCATGGTCGTCGACAGGACTTCGCCCACGTAGCCGTCGGCGACCAGCTCCCTGACGTGCCGGACAGCGGGCGCCGAACGGGCCTGGAGGCCCACGAACGTCCGTACGCCCGCCCGGTCCGCGGCCGCCGCCAGCTCCTCGGCCTCGGCGAGGCCGTTGCCGAGCGGCCACTCGCAGAGCACCGCCTTGCCCGCGCCGAGCGCGGCGAGGGCCGCCTCGCGGTGCAGCGGCACGCGTACGCTCACCACGACGAGGTCGACCTGGTCGCTGCGGACCAGCTCCTCGGTCGAGCCGAACGCCAGTGGCACCCCGTACTCCGCGCCCGCCGCCCGCGCCGAGGCCTCGCTCGACGCGGAGAGGGCACGCAGCTCGTACCCCTTGAGGCGGGCCAGCGCGGGCAGGTGGGAGCGGGACGCCCAGCCGCCGCGGGCGGACAGGCCGACGATGCCGACACGGACGGGAAAGGGGACGGAGGCGACGGTGGCGGAGGCAGCGGTGGATTTCATGATCGGGACGGTAGAGCGCACTGCCCGGTTACCCGCAAGGAGACCAACTATATTTTGGGAACCATGACTGGTCAGCCCCACAATGACTCGCTCGCCCAACCCCGGCACGACATCTACGGCCTGCTCTGCCCGGGCCGCGCGGTCTTCGAGCTGCTCGTCCACAAGTGGACGGGCCTCGCCATCACCGCCCTGGCGGACGGCCCGCGCCGCTTCGGCGAGCTGCGCCGCAAACTGGAGGGCGTCAGCCCCAAGGCGCTCACCCAGACCCTGCGCCGCCTGGAGGACAACGGCCTGGTCAGGCGCACGGTCTACGCCGAGGTCCCGCCCCGCGTCGAGTACGAACTGACCGCCCTCGGCCGCGGCGCCCTGGAGCCCCTGGCGCATCTGCGCACCTGGATCAGGACGAACACGGGAAAGTTCACGGCGGGGGAATGAGCCGCTTTGCCCGTACGTTGACGCCCTGAGCGGAGGGTCCCTCCGCACCGACAGTCACGCATCCGCGTACCGCACGACCTGGAAAGAGCCACACATGCGCGTCGAGATCTGGAGCGACATCGCCTGCCCCTGGTGCTACGTGGGCAAGGCCCGCTTCGAGAAGGCCCTCGCCGCCTTCCCGCACCGCGACGGCGTCGAGGTCGTGCACCGCTCCTTCGAGCTGGACCCGAACCGCGCCAAGGGTGACTCCGGGCCCGTCATCCCGATGCTCATGCGCAAGTACGGCATGAGCGAGGACCAGGCCCGCGAGGGTGAGCGGCGGCTCGGGGAGAACGCGGCCGCGGAAGGCCTCGACTACCTCACCGAGGGCCGCGACCACGGCAACACCTTCGACATGCACCGCCTCCTGCACCTCGCCAAGGAGCGGGGCCGCCAGGACGAGCTGATCGGCCTGCTGTACCGCGCGAACTTCGCCGAGGAGCGGTCCGTCTTCGCCGACGACGAGCGCGTCGTGGAGGTCGCCGTCGAGGCGGGCCTGGACGCCGACGAGGTGCGGGCCGTGCTCGCCGACCCCGCCAGGTACGCCGACGACGTCCGCGCCGACGAGCGCGAGGCCGCCGAACTGGGCGCGAGCGGCGTGCCGTTCTTCGTCCTCGACCGCAAGTTCGGCGTCTCCGGCGCCCAGCCCGCCGAGGTCTTCACGCAGGCCCTGGAGCAGGCGTGGAGCAGCCGTTCGCCGCTGACCGCCCTCGCGGACGCCGACGCGGGTGAGGCGTGCGGGCCCGACGGATGCGGGGTTCCGCAGGGCTGAGCGGCCGCCTAGGTTGATCCCCATGACGCTCACGGGGATCATCGACGGCACCGACCATGCGGGCGAGTTCGCCCCGACGACGACCTACCTCAATACGGCGAGCTGCGGTCTGCTGCCGCGCCGGGCCGTCGCGGCCGTCCAGGCCCTGGCGGCGGAGGTCGGTTCGGGCGAGCGCAGCGGGTCGGGCGACTTCGCGAAGGTCGACGCGGCCCGCGAGTCCTTCGCGCGGCTGGCGGGCGTGGCCCCCTCGCGGGTGGCGACCGGCGGTTCGGTCGCCGTGCACGTCGGTCTGATCGCCGCGTCCCTCCCGGCGGGCGCCGAAGTGCTCCTCCCCGAGGGGGACTTCTCGTCCCTGATCAACCCGTTCGTGCTGCGGGGCGACCTGAAGGCGCGGTACGCGCCGCTGGAAGGACTCGCGGAGGCGGTCGGCCCCGAGACCGCGCTGGTCGCGTTCTCCACCGTGCAATCGGCCGACGGCCGCGAGGCGGACTGCGCCGCGATCCGCGAGGCCGCGGCCGCGCACGGCGCACGCACCCTCGCCGACGCCACACAGTCGGCGGGCTGGCTGCCGTTCGACGCGGGCGTGTACGACTACTCCGTGACCGGCGCCTTCAAATGGCTGCTCTGCCCGCGCGGCACGTCGTTCCTGACGGTGGGCGAGGCGGCGCAGGAGTCCCTGGTACCGCTGCACGGCGGCTGGCTCGCGTCGGCCGACTCCTGGCTCTCGACGTATGGCCCGATCAGTGAACTCGCCCCGGACGCGCGGAGGTTCGACGAGCCGCCCGCCTTCCTCGCCTACCACGGGGCGGCCGCGGCGCTCTCCCTGGTCGAGGAGGTGGGCGTCGACGCGATCCACGCCCACGACGTGGCACTCGCCGCCCGCTACCGCGCGGGGCTCGCCGGACTCGGCCACTGCCCGGTGCCGGGAACCTCACCCATCGTCTCGGTCCCCGGGCTCGCCGACCGCGAGCCGGAACTGGCCCGTGCGGGCATCATCGCGTCCGCGCGGGCGGGCCATCTGCGCGTCACCTTCCACCTGTACAACACCGAGGCCGACGTGGACCGCCTCCTCGACGTACTGGCCGGCTGAGCCCCCGGAGGCCCGTAGGTCTCAGCCCCGCGCCGCCCGCCGCTCCGGGCAGTCCGCCGTCTCCGTGCAGAGGTTCGTCTCCACCTTGGCGAGCAGCCGCAGCAGTTCCGTACGCTCGTCCTCGTCGAGCCCGGCGAGCGTATGCCGCTCCAACTCGCCCCAGGCGCGCTCCACTTGGGTGAGCAGCCCACAGCTGGCTTCGCTGGCCTCGACGAGCACCGCCCGGCGGTCGGCGGGGTCGGGGCGGCGGCGCACATGGCCGGCCTGCTCCAGCCGCTGGAGCATCTTCGTGACCGTCGAGGGGTCGAGGTCCACCGACTTGATCAGCTCGGACTGGCGCACCGGCCCCGCCTCCCACAGGTGCATCATCACGAACTCCTGGCCGGGATAGAGCCCCACCCCCTTCAGGACCTTGCCCGCGGCGATGCGGTGCAGCCGCGCCACCCGGCTGACGGCGTGACTGACCGGGCCCGCCATGGCCACCGAGGGCGGCCCGGGAGGGCAGTCGGGGTCGGCCGGTTCGGTGCGAGGGGGGTCGGCCTTCATCACGTGCTCCTGCTGGTCACTGGTCGTCTTCCAAAAGATTACCTTGGTCGGCCAAGAAATGCGTTACAGTGGCGTCAGGCCAACTAATTGGTCGACCACATAAACCCTGCCCGGGAGTCCTGATGACCACCGCGTTCGACCCCATCGACCTGTCCGGTATCTCGCTCGCCAACCGCATCGCCATGGCTCCCATGACCCGGAGCCGTGCTGGTCAGGGCGGTGTCGTCACGGACCTGACCGCTGAGTACTACGCCCAGCGCGCCTCCGCCGGCCTGATCATCAGCGAGGGCATCCAGCCTTCTGTGGTCGGCCAGGGATACCCGGACACGCCGGGTCTGCACAGCGCCGAGCAGGTCGCCTCCTGGCGCAAGGTCACCGACGCCGTGCACGCGGCGGGCGGCAAGATCTTCGCCCAGATCCTGCACGCGGGCCGCATCGGCCACCCCGTCCTGTTCCCCGACGGCGTCGTCAGCGTCGCCCCGTCGGCGATAGCCGCCCAGGGCCAGGTCTACACGGCCGAGGGCCCCAAGGACTTCGTCACCCCGCGCGAGCTGACCGACGCCGAGATCCGCGCCACCATCGCCGACTTCGCCACCGCCGCGCGGCACGCCGTGGACGCGGGCTTCGACGGCGTGGAGCTGCACGGCGCCAACGGCTATCTGATCCACCAGTTCCTCGCGCCCGGCACGAACCGGCGCACCGACGAGTGGGGCGGCTCGGTCGAGAACCGCATCCGCTTCGCCGTCGAGGTGGCCAAGGCCGTCACCGAGGAGATCGGCGCCGCCCGCACCGGCCTCCGCATCTCGCCCGGCAACCCCTTCAACGGCATCTCCGAGCCCGACCCGGAGCCGACGTACACCGCCCTGGTGAAGGAGCTGGCCGCCCTGGACCTCGCGTATCTGCACATGATGGAGGTCGGCGACGTCCGCGAGCTGACCACCCGGCTGCGCCAGGACTTCGGCGGCACGTTCATCCTCAACCCGCGGACCGAGGGCCCCACCGGCGAGGACGCGCTCGCCCTGATCGAGGACGGCACGGCGGACATCATCGCGTTCGGCGCGCTGTTCCTCGCCAACCCGGACCTGCCGGCCCGCCTGAAGGCCAAGGGCCCGTACAACACGCCCGACCAGTCCACCTTCTACGGCGGCACCGAGAAGGGCTACACGGACTACCCCACGCTGTAATACGGGTAACTACGGGTAACACGGACCACGCGATGCGGCCCGGCGCCCACGGGGGGTGCCGGGCCGCATCGCGTGCGGATCAGCTCACTTGACCGGGGTGAAGTCCCGGGCCCCGATGAACTCGGGCCGGCGCACCGGCGCCGCGAACGGCTCGACCGCGGTGTTCTCCACGCTGTTGAACACGATGAAGACGTTCGAGCGGGGGTAGGGGGTGATGTTGTCCCCGGAGCCGTGCATGGCGTTGCAGTCGAACCAGGTGGCCGAGCCCGCCTCGCCGGTGAAGAGGCGGATCCCGTGGTCGGACGCGAGGTGCGTCAGCGTCTCGTCCGACGGGATGCCCGCGTCCTGCATCTGGAGCGACCGCTTGTAGTTGTCCTTCGGCGTGGCGCCCGCACAGCCGAGGAACGTCTTGTGCGACCCCGGCATGATCATGAGGCCGCCGTTGGTGTCGTGGTTCTTCGTCAGCGCGATCGACACCGAGACGGTGCGCATGTTCGGCAGGCCGTCCTCCGCGTGCCAGGTCTCGAAGTCCGAGTGCCAGTAGAACCCCGAGGCCCCGAAGCCCGGCTTCACGTTGATCCGGGACTGGTGGACGTATACGTCGGATCCGAGGATCTGCCGTGCCCGGCCCACCACGCGCGGATCGGCCGCGAGCTTGCCGAACAGCTCACTGATCTTGTGCACCTCGAAGATGGAGCGGATCTCCTGTGAGCGCGGCTCGACGATGGAACGCTCGTCCGCGCGCATCACCGGGTCGTTCATGAGCCGTTCCAACTCGGCGTGGTACACGCTGACTTCGTCCGGGGTGATCAGCTGGTCGATGGCCAGGAAACCGTCCCGCTCGAACCCCGCCAGATCCCCGGCCGCGATGGGCCCCTCGGCACCCGGCTCGGACCACACCACCGGGTCCTTGCGTTCGATGAGCACCTCTTCGGCGCCTCGGGTCGGGTACAGGTCAATGGTGCGTTCGGGTGCGGTGGTCATGGTGTTGCCTGCCTCTCCTCTCGTACGGCCCTGTGCGGGATGTCGGCCGACCCTCAAGCCGACCGGCGGCGCGCTCAGCCCTCGTCGGGCTCGGTGAGCAGCGGGTACACGCCGTTCTCGTCGTGGTCCTCACGTCCGGTGACGGGCGGGTTGAAGACACACAGGCAGTGGAAGTCCTCCTTGATCCGCATGGTGTGCTTCTCGTGCCCGTCGAGCAGGTACATGGTGCCCGGGGTGATCGTGTACGTCTCGCCGGTCGTGTCGTCGGTCAGCTCGGCCTCGCCCTTGGTGCAGACGACGGCCTCGATGTGGTTGGCGTACCACATCGACGTCTCCGTACCCGCGTACAGGATGGTCTCGTGCAGGGAGAACCCCACGCGCTCCTTGGCGAGGACGATGCGCTTGCTCTCCCAGGTACCCGACTTGGCCTTCACATGCCGGTCGGTGCCTTCAATGTCCTTGAACGAACGGACGATCACGGTGGGTTGGTTCCTTTTCTCTTACGTTGCCGGGGGCTCGGACTCTCGCTGGCTCAGGCGGTCTCGCGTACCGCGCGGGCCAGCGTGCGCAGCCCCTCGTCCAGCTCGTCGGGGGTGATCGTCAGCGCCGGAAGGAGCTTGACGACCTCGCCCTCGGGGCCGGAGGTCTCGATCAGCAGGCCCAGTTCGAAGGCCCGCTTCGCCACGGCGCTCGCACGGTCCTTGTCCAGGAACTCGATGCCCCAGACCAGGCCGCGGCCGCGGAACTCCTTGATCTCCGCGCGGTTCTCGTCGACGATCGCGGTCAGCGCCTGCTCGACCTGCTCGCCGCGGGCGCGGGTCTGCTTCTCCATCGCCGAACCGTCGGACCAGTAGGTCTCCAGGGCGGCGGCGGCCGTGACGAACGCCGGGTTGTTGCCGCGGAACGTGCCGTTGTGCTCGCCCGGCTCCCACACGTCCAGCTCCGGCTTGAACAGGCAGAGCGACATGGGCATGCCGTAGCCGCTGATGGACTTCGACACCGTCACGATGTCCGGCGTGATGCCCGCCTCCTCGAAGGAGAAGAAGGCGCCGGTGCGGCCGCAGCCCATCTGGATGTCGTCGACGATCAGGAGCATGTCCCAGCGCTCGCACACGTCGGCGAGCTTGCGCAGCCACTCGGCGCGGGCGACGTTGATGCCGCCCTCGCCCTGCACCGTCTCGACGATCACGGCGGCGGGCTGGTTGAGGCCGGAGCCCTGGTCCTCAAGGAGCCGCTCGAACCAGATGAAGTCCGGGGTCTGGCCGTCGAGGTAGTTGTCGAACGGCATCGGCGTGCCGTGCACCAGCGGTATGCCGGCGCCCGCCCGCTTGAAGGCGTTGCCGGTCACCGCGAGCGAGCCGAGCGACATGCCGTGGAAGGCGTTCGTGAACGACACGATCGACTCGCGGCCCTTGACCTTGCGGGCCAGCTTCAGCGCCGACTCCACGGCGTTGGTGCCCGTCGGGCCCGGGAACATGACCTTGTACGGCAGGTCGCGGGGGCGCAGGATGATGTTCTGGAACGCCTCGAGGAAGGCGCGCTTCGCACTCGTCGACATGTCCAGGCCGTGCACGACGCCGTCGCGCTCCAGGTAGTCGATGAGCGCGCGTTTGAGGACCGGGTTGTTGTGGCCGTAGTTGAGTGAGCCGGCCCCGGCGAAGAAGTCGAGGTACTCGTGGCCGTCCTCGTCGAACATGCGGCTGCCCTGCGCGCGGTCGAAGACCGTAGGCCAACCGCGGCAGTAGCTGCGCACCTCCGACTCCAGGGTCTCGAAGACGCTCAGGTCGGGCTGGGTGATGGTCACAGCAGATCTCCTGGGAGATGGAAAGTCGTGGGAGGTGGGGGGAGTTACAGGTGGTGCGGGGATCGCGGCCTCGCGGGCGTCGCTGGGGGGAGCGAGGGCGGATCGGTGCGCGTGGATCAGTGCGGGTGGATCGGTGCGGGTGGATCAGGGGCCGAGCGGACCGATGCGGTACAGCACCTCGGGCTCGTGACCGTCGTCGGGGAAGAGCCCGGCGTCGAAGAGGACCCTCCGCTCGACGGACGCGCCGCGTCGACGCGCGTAGGAGAGGAAGAGCCGCTCGGACGCCGTGTTCGTGGGCGCGATCGTCGTCTCGATCGCGGTCAGCGCACGGCCCGCGGCGACCTTCGAGGTCAGCCCGTCGAGCAGGGCGCCGGCCAGACCGCGGCCGCGCTGATCGTGGTCGACGGCGACCTGCCAGACCATGAGGGTGTCGGGGCGCTCGGGCCGGATGTAACCGGTGATGAACCCGACCGCCTCGCCGCCGGCGTCGCGGGCCACGACGGACGTGCCCGCGAAGTCGCGGCACCACAGCAGATAGCTGTACGAGGAGTTGAGGTCCAGCACCTTGGAGTCGCGGGCGATCCGCCAGATCGCGGCGCCATCGGCGACAGCGGGACTGTCGAGGCGCAGTCCCTCGGGCATTTCCAGGAATTGCGCTTGCAGGTCGGTCGGTAGATCGGCTTGTGCAGCGGTCATGCGGAGTGAATTTACCGAGCAATTTCTTGAATTGCATCGGGGGAAGGGGTTACGTAAGCGGGCTTCATGTGTTATCGCGCGAGGGTGCGCGCCCGCATGAGGTGGCGGAGCTTTGTGGCGATTTGACCGGGTCATATGCCAACAAAATGGACGCATTGTGGAGTACGTCACAGCGATGTAACCCGCGTGAGACGCGCCCGAATTACGGTGATTGACGCTGACGAAACCTTAGTGTTTAGGTCCCCGGAAAGCGGGCAGAAGAATACGGGAAGCTGAGCTGATAAAGAATTCGTGAGAATGCGCGGATGAAAAGGCGGATGATGTGCGGAGTGTGCCGTATAAGCACGCCCGCGTCACGTTCTCTTCCGCATGCCGTCGCTCATGCTCCCGCCCATAGGCCTGCTTACGCTCCCGCCCCTGCGCCCGCTCATGCCCACGGTCATGATCCCGTCACGCCGTCGATGCGTTCCCGTAGGAGATCCGCGTGGCCGTTGTGGCGCGCGTACTCCTCGATGAGGTGGACCAGGACCCAGCGGAGGCTGACCACGTCGTCGCCGCCCACGACGGCCGCTTCCTCGGGCCCGAGCCGCCCCGTCTCATCCAGCGAACGCCCCGCGCATATCTCCCGGTTGACGGCGACCTCGCTCTCCCACAGCGCGAGCACCTGGGCGAACGTCCGGCCGCGGTCCGGCGTGAACCCGCCGCCCGGCGACGACGGGAAGAGCAGCGGGACGTCCCGCTGGGCGAACACCCGCTGGATCCAGTTCCGTTCGACCTCGGCGAGGTGCTGCACGAGCCCGAACAGCGAGAGCGAGGACGGCTCGACGGACGTCCGCAGAGCCTGCTCGTCGTCGAGCCCCGAGCACTTGACGGCCAGCGTGGCCCGGTGCATGTCGAGCCAACTCGCCAGCATGGTGGGCTCGTCGGCGGTGAGGGAGGGGATGCGGCGGCCGTCGGGAAGAGTGGTCATGTTGGGCACGGTGCCATGGCGGGGCGACGCGGGGGAAGGGGGCGGGGGCCTGCGGCCGGCGGGCTGGTGAGGGGGTCCGGGGGCGGCTGGGCAGGTCGCCGCGTCCCCGGCGGGTGTGAGCCCACGCAGGCGCCGAGAGGTGGCCCCCTCCCGGGGCGCCGACTCGCCGGGCAGGCGTAGGGCGTGCCTGGTCAGGGTGCGTTTGGCGGGGCGGGGCGTGTTCCGGTGCTGGCCGCCCGTCCCGGTCGGCGTGGCGTTCGTGGATCGGGTGCCGGGCCGCGAGGCTCGTGGCGTGGACCGTCGGGGGCGCCTGAGGGTGCGTCCGGCGGGTCGGCGCACGCTCGGGCGGCGCCCGCCCATCGGTGCGGGCCCGGCCCCGCGCCCCCCCCAGCAGGCCCAAGGCCCCCGCGTTATCCGCCGGACAGGCCCTGCCCTAGCCCCAAGCGGACGTCACCGCGCGGCGTGCCGCTTCCAGGTCCGCCGGGTGGCCCGCCTCGCTCAGCGCGGCGCCGAGGGCCGCCAAGCAGGCGTGTACGACGCCGCGGGTCGCGTCCGGCCCGTAGTGGTTGACCCGGATCATCTCCTTGGCCAGCGCCCCGCCACCGGCGACCAGCGGAAGCACCGGGTCGGCGGCGAGTGCCCTGGCGACCAGCTCCGAGGCGTCCGTGCCCGCGGGCACGCGCAGGGTGGTGGCGACCGGGGCCGCGTCCTGGGCCTCGTACACGTACGGCTCCAGACCTCCGCCCAGCGCGAGCGCCCCCGCGCGCGTGGCGGCGGCAGCGGTGGCGTGGCGTGCCATCAGGGAGTCGAGGCCCTCCGCGTCGATGCGCTCCACGCACGCTTCCAGCGCCAGCATCTCCAGCTGCGCGGGCGCGTGCAGCAGCGCCTTGCGGCCGGCGTCGATCCAGCGCTCCTTCCAGTCCAGGAGGGAGAGGTAGGAGCGGCGCGGCGCCTGCGGGTTGGCGGCGATCCGCTGCCAGGCCCGCTCGCTCACCGACACCGCGGAGACGCCCGCCGGGCCGCCCATCGCCTTCTGCGCGCCGATCACGCACAGGTCCACGCCCCACGCGTCGGGCAGCAGCGGCTCGGCGCCCACCGAGGCGACCGCGTCCAGCATGAAAAGGGCGCCGTGCTCCCGCACGACCGCGCCGATCTCGGCGACCGGGTTGGTGTTGCCGGTGGCGGCCTCGGCGTGCACCAGCGAGACGAAGTCGATCTCCGGGTGTTCGGCGAACGCCTGGCGCACCTGCTCGGCGGTGACGGCCGTGTGGAAGGGCACGGCGAGGTCGATGACGGCGGCACCGCAGTCCCGCAGCCAGTTGCCGAAGGTCTGGCCGTACGGCCCGGTGATCACGTTCAGCGCGGTCGTGCCGGGCCGCGCGGCGCCCCGGATGCACCCCTCCAGGGGCAGCAGGGCCTCGCCCTGCATGATCACGACATCCTGCTCGGTGTCGAGCAGACGGGCCACCCGCGCCTCGATGGCGGCGAAGTGCTGGGCGCTCAGCGGCGCCAGGTCCAGAAAGGGGTGCGTCACGGTACTGCTCACGTCACTGCTCACTTCGCTCACGAGTTCGGCCGGGCTGCGGCACCGAGCGTACCGAGCCTACCGAGCGCCCCCGCGGCGAGCGTGCTCAAAGGCCCGGCACAGCCGCCCCGACGGCCCCGTACCGCACGCCAGGAGCGCCTCCTAAGCTGCTGCCATGAGCGATCACGCGGTGCTGCACGTGAAGGGGCGGGTGCTCGTCGGGCCCGATGACGTACGGGACGAACTGTGGGTCGTCGGGGGGAGGGTGACGTACGAACGTCCGGTGACCCCGGCGACGGAGACCCTCGCCGTCGAGGGGTGGGCGCTGCCCGGCCTGGTCGACGCGCACTGCCACGTGGGCCTCGACACGCACGGCCCCGTGGACGCCGACACGGCCGAGAAGCAGGCCCTGACGGACCGCGAGATCGGCGCCCTCCTCATCCGCGACGCGGGCTCCCCCTCCGACACCCGCTGGATCGACGACCGCGAGGACCTCCCGAAGATCATCAGGGCGGGCCGTCACATCGCGCGCACGCGCCGCTACATCCGCAACTACGCCCATGAGATCGAGCCGGAGGACCTGGTGGCGTACGTTGCCCAGGAGGCCCGGCGCGGCGACGGCTGGGTCAAGCTCGTCGGCGACTGGATCGACCGCGAGGCCGGTGACCTGACCGCCTGCTGGCCCCGGGACGCGGTCGAGGCGGCGATCGCCGAGGCGCACCGTCTGGGCGCCCGCGTCACGGCCCACTGTTTCGCCGAGGACTCCCTGCGGGACCTGGTGGAGGCGGGCATCGACTGCGTCGAACACGCCACGGGCCTGACCGAGGACACGATCCCGCTCTTCGCCGAGCGGGGCGTCGCCATCGTCCCGACCCTGGTGAACATCGCCACGTTCCCGGACCTCGCCGCGGGCGGCGAGAAGAAGTTCCCCCGCTGGTCGGCGCATATGCGCAGGCTCTACGACCGCCGCTACGACACGGTGCGCGCGGCGTACGACGCGGGCGTCCCGGTCTTCGCGGGCACCGACGCGGGAGGCTCCCTGCCGCACGGCCTGGTCGCCGCCGAGGTCGCCGAACTGACCCGCGCGGGCATCCCGACGGTGGCCGCGCTCTCCGCGACGACCTGGGGCGCCCGCGACTGGCTCGGCCGCCCCGGCCTGACCGAGGGCGCCCCGGCGGACCTCGTCGTGTACGAGGCGGACCCCCGAGAGGACGTACGGGTGCTGGCCGCGCCGCGGAGGGTGGTGCTGAACGGCCGGGTGGTGGGTTAGCGCGCGCACCCGGCCCCCGGCCCCCCTTCTGGAGGTAGCCGTATGGGGACGCTGATTGACCAGGCGTTACGGCGGGACGGGGTGCGTCGTTTGTATGGGCTCGCTGGGCGCTGTGCGTCAACCAGGGTTCCCGAGGCGGTAGTTGTTCGGGTGATGTGAGGGAACGCGCGTGCACGGAGATTCGAAGGCAAGGTCGAAAACCCCCCTTTGGAGTGAACTCACCACCGGTTGCTGACTGTTCACTCTCAGTGCGTAAAGATTCCCGCGTCGTCCTTCATCGACGGAGGGCGACGCCATCGGTGCGTACGCGATGTCCCCATGTGGCGTACGCCGCCGAAGGCCCGTTTCTCCCGTGGGGGTTCCACCACCTTGAACAGCTTCACCTTCCGCATGCCCGCCTGCCGCCGCCACCGTCGTCGTCTCGTCGTCGTGGCCACCGCCACCGCCCTCGCCGCCGGTCCCGCGGCGCTCGCCGGCGCCGGATCCGCGCGGGCCACGGGCGGCGACCACGACCGCGGCGGCCGCGCCGACGCCGTCGTCCTGCGTACCGGGCTCGACGTCTCCCTGCTCAACAAGACCGTGAACGTCCCGCTCAAGGTCTCCCTCAACGAAGTGCAGGCACCCGCGAGCGCCGAGAAGACCGCGCTGACCGCCAGGTTGGACGGGGTCGACGGCGGACAGCCGTTCAGCGTGCTGCGCGCGGACGTGGCGACCGCCAGAGCGACGGTGAAGGGCGGCAGGGCGGAGGGGTACAGCAACATCGCGCGGGCCGAGATGCATGTGCCCGGGCTGCCGCTGCTCTCCCTCATCGAGGTCGAGAAGGTCACCTCGAAGGCCGTCTGCGAGGCCGGTAAGCGCCCCGTCGCCGAGGCGAACCTGCTGGGTGGCGTGACCGTGCTCGGCAAGAAGGTGACGCTGACCGCCGGGGGGACGACCGAGGTGAAGGTCCCGGGCGTCGGGGAGGTGACGCTCGCCCTCTCGAAGAGGCGTACGACATCGCGTACGGCTGTGGCGGCGGCACTGGAGCTGAAGGTCTCGGTGAACCCCTTGAAGCTGAACGTGGCCGAGGTGGAGGGGACGGTGACGCTGGCGGGGGCCGGTTGTGAGGCGCCGAGGGCGGAGCGGGAACGCACGGGCGGCGGCACGAAACCCCAGGGCAAGCCGGCGAAGCCGGTCGGCCATAAGGCCACGGAGGCGAACCTCGCGGAGACCGGCGGGAACTCGACGACGCCGTACATCGCGGGCGGGGCGGTGGTGTTACTGATCGCGGGCGGCGGCGCGGTGGCGATGACCCGCCGAAGCCGAAGCCGAGGCTGACCGCCCGGCCGGGCCGGCCGTCGACGTCGTAGGGCACGGGGGGCGCGCAGGGCACGGGCACGCGAGCGTGCTGAAATCAAGCGGGCGTGCTGAAAGAGATCCAGGTGTCCGGCGGCAGGTCCGGCCGACGCGGCACAGCCCTGCGCTCCTCCGTCCACTCCTCGCCCGCGACCTCGTCGGCGACCCGGCGCCAGAAACGGACCGCGGCCAGGTTGGCGTCCTGGAAGGCGACTTCCCACCGCCCCGGATGCTCGGCCACGATCTCCCGGGCGGCCTGTAGTCCGATCCCTCTCCTGCGCGCCCCGCGGACGACGAAGAAACTGTTCAGCACACGCGCCGGACCGCCCACACCGCGCACCAGCGCGAGCCCCGCGGGGCGGTCGCCGCTCAGCAGCAGGTACGGCGCCCAGTCGGCGTCGGCGAAGGCGCTCCGGAGCCAGTCGTCGCGGAAGCTCCCATCCGGGTCGGGGAGCGTGTCCTGGAACCCCGACAGGTCATGACGGAACATCAGCCACAGCCGCTCCAGGGTGGGCTGGTCGGTGGCGTTCGCGAGGCGCACGACATCGGACATGGAACTCCTTCGTAGCGGGGAAGGTGGAGGCGCGGGGCATGAAAAAGCCTCCCTGGGCGGGCACTTGACCGGCCCGGGGAGGCATCACGTATCTGATGATTCTAGCTCAAGCGTACGACTGGCCGCCTAGGCTGGGTCGTTCACGGGGCGTCCGGGGTGCCGGGGGTGTCCGGGACGCCCGGGGCATCGCGAGGGGAGAAGTGATCATGGGGGAACTGGACGGCAGGACCGCACTGGTGACGGGCGGCTCACGCGGGATCGGGCGCGCCGTCGCCCTGCGGCTCGCCGCCGAGGGAGCGCTGGTCGCGGTCCACTACGGCGGCAACGACGCGGCCGCCGCGGAGACCGTGGCGCGGATCGTCGAAGCCGGCGGCCGGGCGTTCTCGGTCCAGGCCCGCTTCGGCGAGAGCGGAGCGGTGGACCGGCTGTTCAAGGAACTCGTCGCCGGGCTCGCCGACCACGGGGCGGACGACGGACTGGACATCCTGGTCAACAACGCGGGCATCCACTCGGTCAGCCCGATCGGGCAGCTCACCGAGGCGGAGTTCGAACGACTGCTCGCGATCAATGTGAGTACGCCGGTCTTCGTGGTCCAGCGGGCTCTGCCGCTGCTGCGGGACGGCGGACGGATCGTCAACATGGGCTCGGCGGCCACCCGGATCGCGGACCCCGGCCAGATCGGTTACACCGTCACCAAGGCGGCGCTGGCGGCCCTCGGCCCGTCCCTCGCCAATGAACTGGGCCGCCGTGCCATCACCGTCAACACGGTCGAGCCCGGAGTGGTACTGACCGACATGATCGCCGCCTACGCCGCCGTCCCCGAGGCGATGGCCGGACTGGAGTCCATCACCGCGCTCGGACGGGTCGGCCAACCCGAGGACGTCGCCGACGTGGTGGGCTTCCTGGCGGGCCCGCGCGGGCGCTGGGTGACCGGGCAGACCATCGACGTCTCCGGCGGCACCTACCTCGGACCGATCGCGCCCGGGTGATCCGCCCGAGGTGCCCGGAAGCCGTCAGTCCCCGCCGATGACGATCACTTCGTCCTCGGCCGACCAGCGGCGCCGCTCGTCCTTGGGCGGATTGATCCGGACGCCGTAGCGGGGGGCCGTCGACGTGTCGCCGTGAATCCGGTAGCCGATGGCGCATTCGCGGCGCCGCCGGGCCGCGGCCACGACCGTGGCGAAGGGCGTCTCGCTTCCGGGCAGCACATAGTCGGTGGCGGGCCGCAGGCGGACCCCGGTGCCGTCGGCGGAGAACAGTTCCTCGAACACCGCCGCCAGGTGCCGGTTCTGGGAGATCTGCGCCATGAGCAGACCGATGAACTTGCCGCTGATGATCACATCGGCACCGGGGCCGATGGGGGCCAGCGCCCGGTTGCGGTCGTCGATCAGCTCGGTGACGACCGGCAGTTCGCGCCCGCTCGTCTCCTCCAGTCGGCGCAGCAGCAGGAGGGTGACGAGCGTGCGGTTGTCGGGGTCGTCCGGTGACTGTCCGAGGGCGGGGGCCGGGACGGGGGCGGGGTCGCGGCCGAGCACGATCACGCTGTCGTAGGAGTAGAGGTCCAGTCGCCGCAGGGTCTCCGGGCGGGTGACGTCTCCGTGGTGCAGGGTCAGGCTCAGCTCACCGGCGCTGTCCGCGACGGCCTCGTCCACCTCCCCGACCGTCGCTTCCCCGTGGTCCGTCACCACGTCGACGGCGGACCCGGGCCGGGAGCGGCGTCGCAGCTGATCGACCATGAGCGGTGCCCGGCGATTCCAGCCCAGGAGAAGAACGCGCTCCGCTCGGGCGGGCGTCGGAGGGCCGGATGCCATGGCCGCCTCCTCGGCCAACTCCGCGCAGTCGTCCAGCCAGACCGTGTCGTCGTCACGGGAGATGACGATGAGCAGGTCGTCCGGAGCGATGACCGTGTCCGGCGCCGGGTTGAGCAGGGGGGTGTCATCGCGCATCATCCCGACGGCGCTCGACGTGGCGTAGGACAGCAGCGCGTCACCGAACGGGCGTCCGGCCAGGGCCGGTTCGGCGACCAGGTAGAACTCGTCGCCGGCGAAGTCGAGGAGTTCCTGGTGGACGAGGGAGAGCCCGGGGTGGCGCGCGGCCTGGACGATCAACCGGGCGGTGACGGTGTCACTCTCCAGAATGACGCTGCCCGGCCCGGCGGCGAGTTGGGCGGCCAGCCGGTAGCTGTCGTCCCGGACGGCGGCGACGACGGCCGGACGGGTGGCCGCCTCGGACAGGGCCGCCCTGAGGGCCAGCAGCGTCTTGACCACCTCGGCGTCGGCAGCGGGCTCGTCGCGGGGCATGACCAGCACGACACCGGCCTCGGCGGGGTTCGTCAGGGGTAACACGGCCGGGTCGGTGGTGGGTCCGCTGCGGCAGATCAGCCGCGTACGGCCGAGGGGACCCACCTTCGTGTGCAGGGCCTCCTCCATGACGGTCTTGTCCCGGTCGGCCAGCACGACCACCGCAGCCCGCCGCTGGTTGGCGTTGGCGGCCACCAGCTCGCTCACCACCGTGAAGACCTGCTCCGACCAGCCCAGGACCACGGCGTGCCCTGCTTCGAGCACGGTGGAACGGCCTCGGCGCAACGCGGTGAGCCGCTCCGTCAGCGCCGCCGTGATCAGGCCGACGAGGGCCGAGACGTACAGCAGGGTGACCAGCGCGAGCAGTACCGACATCGCCACCCGCAGCGGAGGGCCCGTCGCGCCACCCAGCCGCAGGGTCCGCCCCGTGTGGCGCCACACCTGCGCCAGCCGGTCCGCCAGGGACGCCGGCACGTCGGGGTCGGTCCATGCCAGCACCGCGCTGGCCGGGAGGACGATGGCCAGGCACAGCAGCGCCATCCACAGGACGAGAGCGGCGGCACCGCGGGCCAGGGTGCTGTCGAACCAGTACCGGGCCCTGTCACCGAACGGAGTGCGCCGCCGGACCATCCTTCCCCCTCCCTCTCCCTCCTCGCCCGCTCGCAGGACGGACGTGGATAGTCGTCAGGACGGACGTGGATAGTCGTATCGCACCGCCGGGCGGCTACTCACCACGGCAGACGGAGACCACGTGGCGTTCACCCTTTCGGGTCCCGTGCCCTTGCCACCGGCGGTTCCCGTGGTGACGTCAGGGTTCGCCACCGCGTGGTTCCTTCGGGTCAACACCCGGTCAGGGGGCGGGCCTCCGCGCGCGGCCACCTGTACAAAGGCGGCCATGACTGAAGATCAGGCAGTGGCGCGTTCGGACGGCAATCTCTCCCGGAGGGGCTTCACGGCGGTGGCGGGCGCGACCCCCGTGGCCATGGCTCTGTCCGGCGGCGCCGCCGCGGCTCTGCCCGCACCGGCCCTCCCGAGGGAAAGCCCTGGTGCCGACTTCGACCGGTGTCTGGCCGTCGCTCGCGCGCTCCTCGTACTGGACTCCGACGACCGTCCCCTCGTCCCGCGCTACCAGAGCGTCCTCCAGAAGGGGCTGCCGGCGCATCGACGTTCACGGCCCAAGAACGTCCTGGTCATCGGCGCCGGACCGGCCGGGCTTGTGGCCGCCTGGCTGCTGACCAGGGCCGGCCACCGCGTGACGGTGCTGGAAGCCAACGGCAACCGGGCGGGCGGGCGGATCAAGACCTTCCGCCGCGGCGGGCACGAGAACGCCGAGCAGCCCTTCGCCGACCCCCGCCAGTACGCCGAAGCGGGCGCGATGCGCATCCCGGGCAGCCACCCCCTGGTGATGGAACTGATCGACCAGCTCGCCCTGAAGAAGCGGCGGTTCCACTACGTGGACGTCGACAGCGAGGGACGCCCCGCCCACCGCACCTGGATCCACGTCAACGGCATCCGCGTACGGCGTGCCGACTACGCACGCGCGCCCCGGCGCGTGAACCGCTCGTTCGGCGTCCCCCGGGCCCACTGGGACACCCCGGCCGCCGCCATCCTGCGCTCCGCGCTGGACCCGGTGCGCGACGAATTCAGCTACCTCGGCCACGACGGCGGACGGGTCGACAAGCCGCTGCCCGAGCGGTTGCGGGGCTGGGCCCGGGTGGTGCGGCGGTTCGGTGACTGGTCGATGTTCCGCTTCCTCACCGAACACGCCGGCCTCGACGAACGGACCATCGACCTGATCGGCACCCTGGAGAACCTCACCTCCCGCCTCCCGCTGTCCTTCATCCACAGCTTCATCGGCTCCTCCCTCATCAGCCCCAGCACGCCCTTCTACGAGTTGGAGGGGGGCACGGCCGTCCTGCCGGACGCCCTGCTGGAACGCGTCCGCAAGAACGTGCGCTTCGACCGCCGGGTCACCCGCATCCAGTACCACCACCCCGACCGCCCTTCGCAGGACGCCGAGCACGTCCGCGGCAGGGGCCCGCACGTGTGGGTGGACACGGTGTCGGAGGGGCGCGGACGCCCGGTCGTACGCGAGCAGTTCACCGCGGACGTCGCCGTGGTCACCGTGCCCTTCTCCGGGCTGCGCCACGTACAGGTGACCCCGGCCCTGTCGTACGCCAAGCGCCGGGCGATCGGCGAACTGCACTACGACAGCGCGACCAAGGTGCTGCTTGAGTTCAGCCGCCGCTGGTGGGAGTTCGACGAGGCCGACTGGAAACGGGAGCTGCGCCGCATCGACCCCGAGCTGTACGACGCCTACCGCACCGGCCGGGCGACGGCGGACGGCAGCCTCCTTGGAGCCCACCCCTCCGTGCCCGCCGGACACATCACAGCGGGCCAGCGCACCCACTACGCCGCCAACCGCGTGCTCGCCCGCGAACAGCCGGAGGCGGTCGACGTCACGGGAGGCGGCTCGGTGTCGGACAACGCCAACCGGTTCATGTTCCACCCCTCCCATCCGGTCCCGGGCAGCGCGGGAGGCGTCGTCCTGGCCTCCTACAGCTGGGCCGATGACGCGCGGCGCTGGGACTCACTGGACGACGAGGCGCGGTACCCGTACGCCCTGTGCGGCCTCCAGCAGGTCTACGGCCAGCGCATCGAGGTCTTCTACACGGGTGCGGGCCGCACCCAGAGCTGGCTGCGCGACCCCTACGCCTACGGAGAGGCGTCCGTGCTCCTGCCCGGCCAGCACACCGAGATTCTGCCCGCCATCCCCGTGCCCGAAGGGCCGTTGCACTTCGCCGGGGACCACACGTCCGTCAAACCCGCGTGGATCGAGGGAGCCGTGGAGTCCGCCGTACGCACCGCCCTGGAGATCCACACGGGAGGAGACGGCCGCTAAGAGGACACTAAGAGCCCGGCGCCGCGCCCAGCACCGCGCCCAGCGCCGCGAGGAAGCGGTCCGATGTGGTGCGGTCCCTGACCGCCAGGCGGATCCAGTCCGGCCCCAGGCCGGGGAACGTATCGCCACGCCGTACGGCGAAGCCCCGCTCCCGCAGACGGTCCCGTACCCCCAGCGCGTCGGGCACGCGGACCAGCACGAAAGGCCCCTCCGCGGGGCCCACCGCGCGGACCCCGAGCGGGGCCAGCCTCGCCAGGCCCGCGAGGAGGTGCGACCGGTCCGCCGCGACGCGGTGCGCCGCGTGGCCGGCCTCCGCCAGGGCCCGCGGGCCGACACACGCCCGCGCCGCCACCAGCGCCGGCGTGGACACCGGCCACAGCGGCTGCGCCCGGGTGAGCGTCGTAATCACGTCGGGGGAGGCGAGGACGTAGCCGATGCGGAGCCCGGCCAGGCCCCACGTCTTCGTGAGGCTGCGCAGCACGACCAGGCCGGGCACGTCCGTACGGCCCGCCAGCGCCTCCCGCTCACCCGGCACCGCGTCCATGAACGCCTCGTCCACCACCAGGATCCGGCCGGGCCGCGCCAGCGCGGCGATCGAAGCGGCCGGGTGGAGGACGGACGTCGGGTTCGTCGGATTGCCGACGACCACGAGGTCGGCCTCCTCCGGAACCACCGCCGACCCGTCCAGCCGGAACCCGCCCTCCTCCCGCAGCAGCACCCGCCCCACCTCGTACCCGGCATCCCGCAGAGCCGCCTCCGGCTCCGTGAACTGCGGGTGCACGACGACAGGGTGACGGATCTTCAGGCCCCGCGCGATGAGTACGAAGGCCTCCGCCGCGCCCGACGTGAGCAGCACGCGGTCCGGGGTCACGCCGTGCCGCTCCGCCACCGCCTCCCGCGCCTGCCTGCCGTCCGGATAGGCGGCCAGGCCGTCCAGGGAGGAGGCGACGACCTCCTTCAGCCACGCCGGGGGAGTGCCGGCCCGTACGTTCACCGCGAGGTCGGTGAGGTCCGCGCCGTCGTCCCGCACCTCCGCGTCCCCGTGGTGGCGCAGGTCGTGGCCGAGGCCGGGCCCCCCTGCCGCGCCGCCGCGGCGGGCCACCGCGCACGTCGCCATCGACGGGCGCCCCACCGGCGCCGACTTCCGTTTGGGGACGAGGAGTTCGCCGCCGCCCCGCAGCGCCGCCGCCTCCGCCACGGACGGCGTCCCCACCGCCGCCCGCGCCGCGAGGGACGGATTCGGCACCCGCACGGCCGCCAGCTCACGCGCCGAGTACGCCACGAGCGGCACCCCGAGCCGCGCCGCCGCCCCGACGATCCCCGGCTCCTCGGCCTTCACGTCGACCGTCGCCAGCTCGGCGACGGCCCCTTCGGAGAAACCGGCCTCGCGCACCGCGTCCCGCACGAGCCCGAGCACCTCCTCCGGCGGAGCGTCCTCGCAGGCGCCGACGCCTACGACGAGAACCGGGACGTCAGCCATGGAGGGGTCCTTTCTGAGGAGGTGGGGGGACACGGGGTGCGGGATGCGCGTGAAACGGGGTCAATCGGCTAGCAAGGGCCCATGGCGGTGTTCGTGGCGCTCGGCGCCTTCCTCATGACCCTGGTGGGCGGCTGGACGGCCCAGCGGGTCACCGACCGGCGCCACCTCGTCCTGGGGCTCGCGGGCGGCCTGATGCTCGGGGTCGTCGGCCTCGACCTGCTGCCGGAGGCGCTGGACGCCGCCGGCGAGCCGGTGTTCGGCGTCCCGGCGGCCCTGCTCTTCTTCGTGGCCGGTTTCCTCTTCGCCCACC
Source organism: Streptomyces sp. NRRL S-920 (assembly GCF_000717945.1). NCBI lineage: Bacteria > Bacillati > Actinomycetota > Actinomycetes > Kitasatosporales > Streptomycetaceae > Streptomyces > Streptomyces sp. NRRL S-920. The sequence continues at coordinate 14,114 of NZ_JODF01000054.1, read as the reverse complement.
TGGTGGAGCGCCTCCTCGCGGTCCGGCAGGCCGCGCACGGCGCCGGCGGGCACGGGAACGCCCGGGTCCCCCAGGTGGGGCTCACGGCGGCCGCCGCGATGGTGGGCCACAGCGTCATGGACGGCGTCGCCATCGGCGCCGCCTTCCAGGTGGGCGGCGGCATGGGCGCGGCCGTGGCGCTCGCGGTCATCGCCCATGACTTCGCGGACGGCTTCAACACGTACACGATCACGAGCCTGTACGGGAACGCCCGCCGCAAGGCCCTCGCGATGCTGTTCGCGGACGCGGTGGCCCCGGTGGTGGGCGCCGCGTCGACCCTGCTCGTCACCATCCCGGAGGGACCCCTCGGCGGCTATCTCGGCTTCTTCGGCGGGGCGCTGCTGTACCTCGCGGCCGCCGAGATCCTGCCCGAGGCGCACCACGACCACCCGGCCCGCTCGACGCTGCTGTGCACGGTGGCGGGCGCGGCGTTCATCTGGGCCGTGGTGGGCATCGCCGAGTGAGCGGCCCCGCGCGTTCACGGGGTACAGCTCTCGACGAAGCGGCGCGCGATGTCCGGCCGAGCGGCCCAGTGCGTGTGCAGATAGCTGGCGTGGACGTTCCCCTGTACGAAGCCTTCGACGCGCCGCTCGGGGGCGTGCAGGCCCCACGCGGCGGCCGCCCCGGCGCCGGGCTCGACGACCGTGCGGTGGAACTCGTGGCCCCGCATCCGCGTCCCCGCCGCCGCGAGCACACTGTCCGACACGGCGACGGCCTCGCGATAGCCCAGCGTCAGCCGCTGCGACATCCGCGCCCGCGCGTCGAGGACCCCGCACATCGGCTTCCCGTCCAGCTCCCGGGAGAGGTAGAGCAGCCCCGCGCACTCGGCGGCCACGGGCGCCCCCGACGCCGCCAGCTCCGCGACGGCCTTGCGCAGCGGCTCGTTGGCGGACAGCTCGGGCGCGTACACCTCGGGGAACCCGCCTCCGATGACCAGCCCGGCGGTCCCCTCCGGCAGCTCCTCGTCGTGGAGCGGGTCGAACGGTACGACCTCGGCCCCGGCGGCGGCCAGCAGCTCAGCGTGCTCGGCATACGAGAACGTAAAGGCGGCCCCACCGGCGACGGCGACGACGGGTCGCTGCCCTTTGGGCCCGGCCGGGGGGGATCCAGCCCGTCGAGGGGGTCCCTCCCTGCTCATTGAGAGCTTGGGGGAGTTTGAGGACGAACTCGGCGAAGCCGGTGACGCACCGAGCCCCGTCGCAGGGTCCCACACCTCACCCGGCAGGGACGGCGCACCGCGTGCCAGGGCGAGAAGTGCGCCGAGGTCGCAACCGTCCCGCACCTGCGAGGCCAACGCGGCGACGGACTCCACCGCCTCCGCCCGTCGCTCGGCGACCGGCACGAGCCCCAGATGCCGCGAGGGAGCCCGCACCTGGGGAGCGCGACGCAGCGCGCCGAGCACCGGCACCCCGGACTCCTCCAAGGCCTCCCGCAGCAGCACCTCGTGCCGGTCCGAGCCGACCTTGTTGAGGATGACGCCCGCGACCCGCACCTCGGGGTCCCACGAGGCGAAGCCGTGCACCAGCGCCGCCACCGAACGCGACTGCGACGACGCGTCGACGACCAGCACCACCGGCGCCCGCAGCAGCTTGGCGACATGCGCCGTGGAGGCCAGTTCGCCCTGGCCCGCGGCCCCGTCGTACATCCCCATCACGCCCTCGATCACGGCGAGATCGCACCCGGCGGAGCCGTGCGCGAACAGCGGCTCGATCAGCTCGGGGCCGCACAGGTACGCGTCGAGGTTGCGGCCGGGACGACCGGTCGCCAGGGCGTGGTAGCCGGGGTCGATGTAGTCCGGCCCCACCTTGTGCGGGGAGACGGCGAGCCCGGCCGCCGCGAAGGCGGCCATCAGGCCCGTCGCGACGGTCGTCTTGCCGCTGCCCGACGACGGCGCCGCGATGACGAGGCGAGCTACCACTCGATGCCCCTCTGCCCCTTCTGCCCGGCGTCCATGGGGTGCTTGACCTTGGACATGTCGGTGACGAGGTCCGCGAAGTCGATCAACTTCTGCGGCGCGTTGCGGCCGGTGATGACGACATGCTGGGTGCCCGGCCGGTCCCGCAGCACCTCCACGACCTCGTCCGTGTCGATCCACCCCCAGTGCATCGGGTAGGCGAACTCATCGAGGACGTACAGCTTGTACGTCTCGGCGGCGAGGTCCCGCTTGACCTGCTCCCAGCCCTCGCGGGCCTTGTCCTCATTGGTCAACTCGCCCTCGGCGGGAGCGCGCTGGATCCACGACCAGCCCTCGCCCATCTTGTGCCAGGCGACCGTGCCGCCCTCACCGGAGGCGCCGAGCACCTTCAGCGCGTTCTCCTCGCCGACCTTCCACTTCGCCGACTTCACGAACTGGAAGACACCGATCGGCCACCCCTGATTCCAGGCCCGCAGCGCGAGCCCGAACGCAGCGGTCGACTTGCCCTTGCCGATGCCCGTGTGGACGAAGACGAGCGGGCGGTTGCGGCGCTGGCGCGTCGTGAGCCCGTCGTCCGGTACGACACTCGGCTGTCCCTGCGGCATTAAGCGGCCCTCCTCGAAGTCGAACCCGCACGGGTTCCTTGTACGTCCTTGACGAGACCGGCGATCGAGTCCGCCCGCAGCTCGTCGAGCGTCACGGCCGTCCCGCCCAGCTCGCCCGCCAACTGCCCGGCCAGACCCAGCCGTACGTAACCCGACTCGCAGTCCACGACCACCGAGGCGACACCCTCGGCCGCGAACAGCCGTGCCGCGCGCCCCGCCCGCGCCACCGGCTCCACGCCGCCCGTGGCACGCCCGTCCGTCACCACGACCACCAGCGGCCGCCGCGCAGCGTCCCGCAGCCGCTCGATCCGCAGCACGTCGTGAGCCTTCAGCAGGCCCGCCGCCAGCGGGGTGCGCCCGCCGGTCGGCAGTGTTTCGAGCCGGGCGGCGGCCGCGTCCACCGACGACGTCGGCGGCAGCGCGACCTCGGCGTCCTTGCCGCGGAACGTCACCAGACCCACCTTGTCGCGCCGCTGGTAGGCGTCGAGGAGGAGGGAGAGCACGGCGCCCTTGACGGCGCTCATCCGCTGCCGCGCCGCCATCGACCCGGAGGCGTCCACGACGAACAGCACGAGGTTGCCCTCACGGCCCTCCCGCGTCGCCTGCCGCAGATCGTCACGGCGGACGACGAGACCGGCGCCGGAGCGGCCACGGGCCTTCTGGTGCGGGGCCGCGGCCTGCACGGTCGCCGCCAGGTGCAGCTTGGTCAGCGCGCCCTGCGGCCGACGCGAGCCCGTCGTACGCCCGTGCTCGGTACGGGCGCGGGAGCGCCGCCCGGCCGCGCCCTCGCCGATGCCGGGCACGCTGAGCATCTTCGTGCGGAAGGGCTCGGCGGCGCGTACGGGCTGCTGCTCACCGGAGCCTCCGGGGCCGGCGGTCGGGGCCGGTTCCTGGGGGGCCTGCGGTGCCTCGTCGGAGCCGGGACCCTGCTGCTGGGAAGGGAGTTCCGGGGCGTCGGGGCCGCCGCCCTCCGGGGGCTGCCCGCCGCCACCGCCACCGTCGTCACCGGGACCGCCCCCGTCGGGATCGTCCTCGGGCGGCTCGGGCGCCTCGTCCTCGCGTGCCTCCTCCAGCGTCTCGTCGAGCTTGTCCTCGTCGAGCCCCGGCGCGTCGAAGGGATTGCGGCGCCTGCGGTGCGGCAGTGCGAGCAGCGCGGCCTGCCGCACGTCCTCGCTCTCCACGTCCGTACGCCCGGCCCAGGCGGCCAGCGCCGTCGCCGTGCGGGCCATCACGATGTCCGCGCGCATCCCGTCGACCTCGAAGGCCGCGCAGGTCGCCGCGATCTGCCGCAACGCGCCGTCGCCCAAGGTCACTTGGGGGAGGAGCGCACGCGCCGCCACGACCCGCTCCCGCAGCGCGGTCTCGTCCTCGGCCCAGCGCCCGGCGAACCCCTCGGGGTCGTCGTCGTACGCGAGCCGCCGCCGGACGACCTCGACGCGCTGGTCCGTCTCGCGGGACGCCGCCACCTCGACGGTGAGGCCGAACCGGTCGAGCAACTGCGGCCGCAGCTCGCCCTCTTCGGGGTTCATGGTGCCGACGAGCAGGAAGCGGGCGGCGTGCCGCACGGAGACGCCCTCGCGCTCCACGTACGAGGCGCCCATGGCGGCGGCGTCCAGGAGGAGGTCGACCAGGTGGTCGTGGAGAAGATTGACCTCGTCGACGTAGAGGATGCCCCGGTGCGCGTCGGCGAGCAGTCCGGGCTCGAAGGCCTTCACGCCCTCCGCGAGTGCCCGCTCGATGTCGAGGGCGCCGACGAGGCGGTCCTCGGACGCGCCGACCGGCAGCTCCACCATGCGCGCGGGGCGCGCCGTGCCACCGCCCGCCTCGTGCGGGCCGTCGGGGCAGTTCGGGTCGGGCGCCGCGGGGTCGCACGAGAAGCGGCACCCGGCGACGACCGGCACCTCGGGCAGCAGCGCCGAGAGGGCGCGTACGGCGGTGGACTTGGCGGTGCCCTTCTCACCCCGTACGAGTACGCCGCCGACGGCGGGCGAGACGGCGTTCAGCAAGAGCGCGAGCCGCAGGTCGTCCTGCCCGACGAGAGCGGTGAACGGGTACGGGGTACTCACAGAGCCTCCTTGAAGCGGTGGTGCGGTGCGGCGCTCACGAGAACGCCGGCGAGTACGGCGCTCACGACGGCGCTCCGGGCGCGATGAACGGCAGCCCGGCCGGCGGGCCGTTCTCGATCAGGCCAAGGAGCGCGTCCGTGTCCGCGTGTTCTTCGATCAGGTCACCGAGCAGGTCGAGCTGCTCCTCGCGCAGCGCGCCGAAGCAGGTGTCCGGGGCGGGGACGAAGCGGCGCCCGGCCGCGCGCGCCACCTCGGTGAGGAACCGGCGCCGGAACGCGTCGCTCTCCAGCGACCCGTGCCAGTGCGTGCCCCACACCTCGCCGACCCGGCAGCCGTCGAGGAAAGGCTCCCCACCCGTGACGTCGGCGACGCCATGATGGATCTCGTACCCCTCGACCGGCTCGCCGAGGGCCTCGCCCACCGGTCTCGCCAGCGTCTTCTCGCGGGCGAACCGCACCCGCACCGGCAGCAGCCCGAGGCCGTCCACCGAGCCCGCCCGCGACTCGACCTCGTCCTCGATGTGCTCGCCGAGGGCCTGGAAGCCGCCGCAGATCCCGAGCACCGGCCGCCCCTCGGCGGCGCGGCGCGCGAGGGCGTCCGCGAGACCGCGCTCGTGCAGCCACTCAAGGGCCCGCACGGTGCCGCGTGTTCCCGGTACGACCACGAGGTCGGCGTCGACCAGCTCCTCGGCCCGGTCCACGAACCGCACGACGACACCCGGCTCCGCGGCCAGCGCGTCCACGTCCGTGAAGTTGGACATCAGCGGCACCGCGCACACCGCGACCCGCAGCACGTCCTCGCCGACCGGGGGCGCCACCGCGGACTCCCGTACGGCGCCGCGCAGGGAGACCCGCAGGCCGTCCTCCTCGTCGATGCCGAGCCCGTGCCGGAACGGCAGCACACCGAACGTGCGCCGCCCGGTGAGGCCGTGCAGCATGTCGAGGCCGGGTTCGAGGAGGGAGACATCGCCCCGGAACTTGTTGACGAGATACCCCGCCACCAGCTCCTGGTCGGCCGCGCTCAGCAGCGCCGTCGTCCCGAAGAAGGAGGCGAACACCCCGCCGCGGTCGATGTCACCGACCACCAGGACGGGGAAGCGGGCGGCTCGCGCGATGCCCATGTTCACGATGTCCGTGCGCCGCAGATTGATCTCGGCGGGACTGCCCGCCCCTTCACAGATCACGGCGTCATAGCTGCCCCGCAACTCCTCGAGGCATCCCACGACGGTGTCGAGCAGCGCGGCCTGCCGCCCCCCGTGGTAGCCGCGCGCGCTCATCTCGCCCACCGGCTTGCCCATCAGCACGACCTGGCTGGAGCGGTCGCTGCCCGGCTTGAGCAGTACGGGGTTCATCAGCGCGCTCGGCTCGACGCGGGCGGCCTGCGCCTGCATGGCCTGCGCCCGCCCGATCTCCGCTCCCTCGCGGGTGACGAAGGAGTTGAGCGACATGTTCTGTGCCTTGAACGGCGCGACGGACACGCCCTTGCGGGTCAGCCACCGGCAGATCCCGGCGGTGACGACGCTCTTGCCCGCGTCGGAGGTGGTCCCCGCGACGAGCAGCCCACCACTCATATGTCTCTCCTCGACTTCGTCGACCGCAGTGCCCGGCGGGCCGCCACCGCGACTCCCAGCGCCAGCCAGCCGACCCGCCGCGACAGCTTCACGGCCCGCTCGATGTCCTCGACGCCGACGTCCCGGCCGTCCGCGTTCAGCACGGGCCGGTGCTCGACGCGCCCCGCGTACGACAGGGTCCCGCCCAGCCGTACGCCCAGCGCCCCGGCGAAGGCCGCCTCGACGGGCCCGGCGTTGGGGCTCGGATGCTTCGCGGCATCGGCCCGCCACGCCCGCACGGCCCCGGCGGGCGCGTCCCCCGCGAGAGCGGCCAGGGCGGCCGTGAGCCGGGCCCCCGGCCACCCGAGGACGTCGTCGAGCCGGGCGGAGGCCCAGCCGTAGCGGCGGTACTTGGGCGACTTGTGGCCGACCATGGCGTCGAGGGTGTTCACGGCGCGGAACGCGACGAGCCCCGGCACCCCGCCGACGGCACCCCACACCAGCGCGCCGACCACCGCGTCGGAGGTGTTCTCGGCGACGGACTCGACGACGGCACGCGCGATCCCGTCGGAGTCCAGCGCCTGCGGATCCCGCCCGCACAGATGGGGCAGCCGCTCCCGCGCCACCTCCACGTCACCGGCGGCCAGCGCCCCGCCGATGGCCCGCGCCTCCCGGCCCAGCGAGGTACCGCCGACCACGGCCCAGGTCGCGGCCGCGGTCAGCGCGACGGACGCGGCGGGGGAACGGCGTACAAGACGAGCGGCGAGGGTGGCGGCACCCGCCGCGCCCCCGGCACAGACCACGGCGTGCAGCGCGCCCCACCCGCGGTGGTCCCGCCACAGCGCCCGCTCGACGGCGGCCGCCGTACGACCGAACGCGGCGACCGGATGGCCCCGGCGGGGATCGCCGAGCAGCAGGTCGCCGAGGAGGCCGGCGGCGGCGCCGTACGCGAAGTCGCGATCGGCACTCATGGGCTCAGCCCGTCGTCGTACGGAGAAGGGAGCTGGCGCTCGGGAACTGGTCCGGCAACGGGCGGCCGCGCATGGCGATATGTCCTCACTCAGGGTGTCCGCGCCCTGGTTCGACGTGATCGGCGGCGAGAGTTCCTGGCTTCCGGGGAGCGTCGTGGCTTCCCGGTGACAGTGGCGGGACCGCGCCGGATTCGCACCGGCTTCCTCTTCTGCCGCCGTAGTTGGCCCCGGCAGTCCACCACGCCCCGCGAACGCCCGTCAACTCGCTGTTGACCTGCGGCGGGAGAGTGTGCGGAGCCCCACAGCGGTGCTTCACAGCGGTGCTTCACAGCGAGGTCCCGCATACGACGGTGGGGGTGCGGGACGCGTACACGTCCCGCACCCCCACCGGGGACCGCTGCCGTCAGGCGACGATCAGATAGATCCCGTACGCCACGGCCGCCGCGCACAGCGCGAAGCAGGCGTACGCGCCGGTGCGCGCCATGGCCGCGGAGCCGCCGCCCGACGCGGACGCCGTCTCCTGCTTGGAGAGACCGATGATGCCGAGGGTGAACAGGCCCACGAGAGCCACCGTCACGGCGAGGCTGACTCCGAAGACGGAGCCGAGAGCTGCCCAGTCGATGTTCATGCTGATGTGTCCTTACACCGTCGCGGGCCGGGCGGGGTCCGCCATGGCGCCGGTCGTGGTCGAGGTCGGGGCCGCGATGGTGGCCTTGACCGGTTCGTCGGAGGGGGCCCCGACGGCGGCCAGCGGGCCGGCCGGGGGCGGCTGGACGGCGGCGATCGCGGTGGTCACGACGCCCAGGGGCTCGGCGCCCGCGGTGTCGTGGCCGTGGCGGATCTCGTCGTCGGTGACGTTGGTGTGGTCCACGGAGTTGCGCCGCGAGAGCGCCCAGATGACGGCCGAGCCGGCGATCAGGAGTGCCGCGGTGACCGCGATGCCCCAGGGGCCCTGCTTGGTGAGGAACTCGGCGCCCGCGCCGACCAGACCGGCGGCCGGCAGGGTCAGACCCCACGCGACGAACATCCGGGTCGCGGTCGACCAGCGGACCACGCCGCCCTTGCGGCCGAGGCCCGCGCCCATCACGGCACCGGAGCAGGACTGCGTGGTGGAGAGCGAGAAGCCCAGGTGCGAGGAGGCCAGGATGACCGTCGCGGCGCTGGTCTGGGCGGCGAAGCCCTGCTGCGGCTGGAGGTCGGTGAGGCCCTTGCCCATGGTGCGGATGATGCGCCAGCCGCCGAGGTAGGTGCCGAGGGCGATGGCCACACCGGCCGAGACGATGACCCACATCGGGGGGTTCGCGCCGGGGTTCAGGACACCGCCGGTGACCAGCGCGAGCGTGATGATGCCCATGGTCTTCTGCGCGTCGTTCGTGCCGTGCGCCAGCGAGACGAGGCCCGCGGAGGCGATCTGGCCCGCGCGGTAGCCCTTGGCGGTCGCCCTGGTGTCGGTGTTGCGGCCGATGCGGTACGTCAGTCGCGTCGCCAGCGTCGCGGCGAGACCCGCCACGAGCGGCGCGGCGAGGGCCGGGATCAGCACCTTGGTGACGACGGTGCCGCCGTTGATCGACGACCAGCCCATCGACATGACCGCGGCGCCGATGAGGCCGCCGAAGAGGGCGTGGGAGGAGCTGGAGGGCAGGCCCACCAGCCAGGTCAGCAGATTCCAGAGGATCGCGCCGACGAGCGCGGCGAAGATGACCTCGGTCTTGAGGCCGTCCTCGTTGACGATCCCGCCTGAGATCGTCTTGGCGACTTCGACGGAGAGGAAGGCTCCGACGAGGTTCAGCACGGCGGACATGGCCACCGCCGTCTTGGGCTTGAGAGCGCCGGTCGAGATGGTCGTCGCCATCGCGTTGGCAGTGTCGTGGAAACCGTTCGTGAAATCGAACACGAGAGCGGTGACGATCACGATCCCGAGGAGAAGCGTGATGTGTTCCATTTACCCAGGCTTCTGTTGGACGTCAGTGGCATGTGGAACGTAGGCAACCTGGGTGAACGGAAAGTGAACTGGGTCGGGCGGCGCGGTGACCCAAAGTGGAGCGCCGCCGCTCCGTTGCCATCAGGTGACTGATCACGATCGTACGGAGTGGCGCGGCCAGGCCACGAATCCGGGCGGAGTGTCGCCTTCCACCACCCTCTCGCGCACCCTTCTCGCGCCCCGGTCAGAGGGGTTCCCGGGGGGTTTCCGGCGTCGCGGAAGAGATCCTTGTCACGCCGCTTCGGGGCCGCGCGCCCGGCTGGCAGGATCGCCCCATGACTGAGCAGCGGCAGGGCGCGGAGCGGGACGCCGTCGGGCGGGCATGGCGCGAGCTGGTGGAGACGGCCCGCAGGACGGTGACGGACGGCCTGGTCGTCGGCACCTCGGGCAATGTCTCGGTGCGGGTCGGCGACACGGTCCTCGTCACCCCGAGCGGGGTTCCCTACGACCGGCTGCGGCCCGACGACCCCGACAGGGCGGTCGGCGTCGACCTCGCGGGGCGGCAGGTCCTCGGCGACCTCGCGCCCACCAGCGAGCTGCCCATGCACCTCGCGATCTACCGCGCCACCGACGCGAGGGCCGTCGTCCACACCCACGCGGTGCACGCCACGGCCGTCTCCATGCTGGTCCCCGAGCTGCCGGGGGTCCACTACATGACGGGCGCCCTCGGCGGCCCGGTCCGGGTCGCCCCCTACGCGCTCTACGGCACCGAGGAGCTGGCGCGGAACATGCTCCAGGCCCTGCGCGGCCGCACGGGGTGCCTCCTCCAGAACCACGGAACCGTCACCTACGGAGCATCCCTGGCCCAGGCGTACGACCGCACGGCGCAACTGGAATGGATGTCCCGCCTGTGGCTCACGGCCTCGTCCGTGCCGGGCCGCACTCCGACGCTTCTCTCTCCCGAACGTCTGAGAGAAGCGGAGGGCAAGCTGAGGGGCTACGGCCAGCAGCCGCCCCCTTGAGCCGCCCCTGAGCCGCCCCCTTGAGCCCCTCCGTCGGGTCACTCCGTGAGCACCGCCCACTGGCCCCAGGGCCGGACGCCCCGGACACTGGGACAGTGCGCCCAGCCAAAGCGACGGCAGCGGCCGTCACCGCAGTCACAGCAGCCCTGGGGACAGCCGCAGCCGCGATCGCGGCGGGCCGGTTCGCCAGCGACGCCGCCCTCAAGGCCCCGGCGGGCCGTCCGCTGCCGACGGAGCCCCGTCTTACCGTGCACGCCACGGCCGCCGGCCAGATTTCCCTGACCCGCGCCCTCGCGAGCCTGCGCCCCGGCACCTACGGCCTCAGCGGCAACGGCACCCACGCGATCGTCGGCCCCGTCCTGGAGTCCGCCCCGCACGCGGCCGACACGGTCGTACGCCGCCTCGAAGCCGTCACCCACGGCACCCTGGAACCCGGCGCGAAGGTCTGGCTCACCCCGCAGGTCCACATCGGCGACCCGCACGCCGCGCTCGGCATCGACCACGCGGACGTCGACATCCCCGGCGAGCTGGGCGGCCTGCCCGCCTGGTTCGTACCCGGCGTCCGTGACACCTGGGTCATCACCGTGCACGGCCTCGGCACCACCCGCGAACACCCCATGGTCGTCATGGACTTCCTGCGCGGTCTGCGGCTCCCCGTGCTCGACCTCGCCTACCGGGGCGACCCGGGCGCGCCCCGCTCCGCGGACGGCCTCGGCCATCTCGGCGAGACGGAGTGGCGCGACCTGGACGCCGCGATCCGCTACGCCGTGCGGTACGGCGCCCGCAACGTCATCCTGCACGGCTGGTCCACCGGCGCCACCATGTGCCTGCACGCCGCCGCCCATTCGGCGCTGCGCGACCGCGTCAGCGGCCTCGTCCTCGACTCCCCGGTCCTCAACTGGGAGACCACCCTGCGCGCCCTCGCCGCGGCCCGCCGCACCCCGGGACCGCTCCTGCCGCTCGCGGTACGCGCCGCCCAGGGCCGCACGGGCCTGCGCGGCGACCGTGTCCTCGCCGCCGCGGACCCCGACGCGCTGAAGGTCCCGACCCTCCTCCTGCACGGCCCCGACGACGCCATCGCCCCCTGGGCCCTCTCCCGTCAACTGGCCCGGCGGCGTCCGGAACTGGTCACCCTCCGCGTCGTCCCCGGCGCCCCCCACGGCGCCATGTGGAACGCCGACCCGGCGGGCTACGAAGAGGCGCTGCGCCGCTTCCTCACCCCCTTGATGTGACCGCTCGGCCCCCCTCGGCACGGCCCCGCGAAGGCAGCCGTCGCCATTCCGTTTGGGTTTTCGGACCGTCAACAGGAAGACTGCTCCCGTGACGTCCCGTACCCCGCGCGACTCCAGGCTCCGACTCGTCCGCGCCCCCTACCCGAGGGCAGAGAAGCGAGGAGAGGCCCAGCGCGACCCAGCGCGGCCCCTCTCCGCCGCCCCCGGCGCGGTGAGCAACCGCCGCACGCGCCGTCCTGCGCCCCGCCCGCCCGAGGGCACCCCCGCGCGCTCGGAGCTGGCAGGGCGGGCGCGCGCCGTCCTCGCCGACGCCGCGCGGGTCGCCCGCTGGGCCGACGCCGCCCTGCGCCCCGGGCCCGGCCGCACCGGCGCGAAGCCCGGCGGGAAGGGCACCCTCTCCGACGCCACCGCCGAACGGGCCGCGGCCGAACTGGGACTGACCCCCGCTCAGGTCCGCGCCGACTGGGACACCGCGCGCCTCGCGGGCCTCGTCGAGGTGCACGGCGACAGCGCCCGCCCCGGCTGGCGCCTGCGCGCCTGGGACCGCGACGACACCGCCGTACTGCGCGGCTGGGTCGCGCTCTTCGACGCCTGGTCACTGGCCCACCCGGCGCCGGACGACCTCGCCCCCGGCGCGGTCGCCGAGGTCGTCGAGGCCATGCCGCAGGTCCTCTCCTTCCTCCAGCTCTCGGCGGGCCCCGTCCCCGTGCCGCAGCTGCTGGACCTCCTGGACCAGCGCGTCACGGAACTGCGCACCGAGCGCTGCGAGATCCCCTACGGCCCCCAGCCCCAGCCCGAGGCGGCCACCCCGGCCGACCGTCCGCAGGAGGCGGGAGCGCTCCCGGCCCTCCTCGACTGGGCCCTGCACGGCCTCGCGGCCGTCGGCGCGCTCACCTACGCCGAGGGGCAGGCCACGCTCACCCCGCTCGGCAGCTGGGCGGTCTGGGTCAAGCTGGAGCAGATCTGCGTCGCCGCGCAGAGCCCCGCCGGGCACATCGAGCAGTCCGCCGAGGACATGCTGCGCGGCTGCGCCCGCCTGCGCCCCAACGCGGCCCGTGCCGAATACCGCGCCTGGCTCGCCGCCCGCCCCGTCGGCAGCGCCGTCACCGACCTGCTCACCGCCGCCCGCGGCCAGGACGCCCTGCTGCGCGGCCTCGCCTTCGAGGCCCTGCGCGTGGTCGGCGCCCCGGCCGAGGCGGAGGTCAGAGCCGTCCTCGACGAGGCCTCGCTGCGGCCCTACGCCCTGCTGTGGCTCGCCGAGCAGGAGGGCGCCGACCCCGAGGACGTCCACCTCGTGCTGACCCGCGAGGAGTCCACGTGGCTGTGGATCGACACCGCGGCGGCCGTCGCCGACCACGGCGAGGCCCAACTCCTCGTCCGGCACCTGGAGTCGGCGGTCCAGCCCACCGTCCCCGCCCTCCTCGACGAGGTCCGCCGCGCGGGTCACCCCCGCACCGTCCAGGTCCTGGTCGCCCTCGCCGCGGCCCACCCCGATCCGGCGCTCGCCAAGGCCGTGCGCCGCGCCGCCTTCCAGGTGCACACCGGCGGGGAGTAGGTCTCAGGCCCGCGCAGCTCGGATACGTACTCACCAAACGGTCATCGGAAGGTGTCGCACTGCCCCATATCGCCGGTGCGATAGCCCTGGTAGAACCACCGCTGGCGCTGCTCGGCCGAGCCGTGCGTCCAGGACTCGGGGGTGACCCGCCCCTGGAACTTCTCCTGGATCCGGTCGTCGCCGACCGCGGCCGCCGCGTCCAGGCCGTCCTGGATGTCCGCCTCGTCAAGACTGCTGATCAGCGGCTTGCCCGTACGCTCGTCCGGGCTGCGGGTCGCGTGCCGCGCCCAGACCCCGGCGTAGCAGTCCGCCTGCAACTCGACCTTCACGGCGTTGCTGTCCCGGCCCGTACGGCCGTCCTGGGAGCGTCTCAGGACGCCCGTCAGGTTCTGGACGTGGTGCCCGTACTCGTGGGCCACGACGTATGCCTGTGCGAAGGGGCCGCCGCTGGAGCCGAACTTCGTGCGCAGCTCGTCGAAGAAGCCCAGGTCCAGGTAGACCTTGCGGTCGCCGGGGCAGTAGAAGGGGCCGACCGCCGAGGTCGCCGCGCCGCAGGCGGTGCCCACGCGGCCGGTGAACAGGACGGTCGGCGCGGGGGAGTACGCCGCCCGCCTGCGCTGGAACTCCGGGCGCCAGAAGTCCTGGACGCTGTTGACCACCGCCACGATGCGGCAGTCGTCCTTGGTGTTCGCGTCCCGGCCCGTGCGGCAGCTCTGCTGCACCTGCGCCAGGGACGAGGACGAGGCCTCGGGCTCCTCGTCGCCGGACGAGAGGCCCAGCTGGTCGGGGCCCACTCCGAAGACGAGGCCGAGCACCAGCGCGATGAGGCCGGCGATGCCGCCGCCGACGGTCGCCCGGCCGCCGGGGATCCGGCTGCCGCGCACGTCCTGCACCTCGGAGGTGTCCAGGTTCGCGTCGTCGTCGAACTGCATGGGCGCACCCCTCTGCGTCGCACCCGGAGCGGCACCCGCCGCCCCGCACCGGGACTCCGGCCACTTCATCCTGGTACGCCCGCTCTCCCGGGGCCCCGGACGGAGGTCCGAACGGGGGACGCGCACCACGCCCCCCGCCGTGTCGCACAGCCCCCACCGCCCCCGCCGCTACGCTCTGCGCCTGATCCGTGGGCCCGCGGTACCGAAGGGGGGGCATCATGACCACTCTGCCACCCACCCCGACCACCACCCCCACCACGCTCCGACCGACCGCCGGCCCCACCGCGCTCCCGCCGGACGCCAAGCC
>NZ_JODF01000053.1:0-50708 GCF_000717945.1 Streptomyces sp. NRRL S-920 | reverse complement strand
GGTGTCTGGGCCCCTGCCGGGCGGGGCGGGCCTTGCCTGGCGGGGCGGGCCTTGCCTGGCGGGGGCCTCACCTGCCCGGCGGGGGATCTCGCCTGCCCGGCAGGGGTCTCGCCTGCCTGGCGGGGGCCTCGCCTGCCCGGCGGGGCCTGGCTTGGGGGCTGCCTGCCGCCCGGCGCGGGCCTGTTCGGGGGCCTGCCTGCCCGGCGGGGGCTCGCCTACCCCGCAGGGGCCCGCCTACCCGGCGGGGTCTCGCCGTCATCGCCCGCGGCGCGCCCCCGCATGCCCGCCGCTTCGCGGCGGGATCCCCCACCCACCCACCCGTTCACCCCGCGCCTCCCACACAACTGGCCAGCCCCGTCAGGCCCCGCCAGGGATCGCCTCCCGGAGCGCCGCGAGGACGCGGGCGACCGCCGCTCCGCCCGCCGCACCCCTGCGGACCGCCGCCACCACATGCCGCCGCGGCTGGTCCGACGCGAGTTCTCGCATGACGACGCCGTCACGGCGTACCGCCGCCATCCGAGGGACGAGCGCCACCCCCATCCCCGCCTCCACCATCGCGAGGATCGCCGTCCAGCCGGACGCGGAATGCGCCTGCTCGGGCGTGAATCCGGCGCCCTCGCACGCCGCCCGCGTGATCTCCGACCACGGCCCGCTGCCGCCGAAGATCCACGGCTCGCCCGCCAGGTCGGCCAGGCGCAGTCCCGCCACCGCCGCCAGCGGGTGGTCGACGGGCAGCGCCACGTCCAGGGGGTCCGCGACGAGGGACTCCCGGGTGAAGCGCGGGTCCGCGTCGGGCGAGGCGGGCGCCTGCACCGCGAGGGACAAGGCGAGGTCCACCTCCCCGGCGGCGAGGAGTTCGTACGCCTTCGCCGCCTCGGTCTCCCGGACGCGTACGAGGATGCCGGGCGCCGCCTCCCGCAGCGCCCGCACCGCCGGTACGACGAGCGCGGGCACGGCGGTGGAGAACGCCCCGACCCGCACCTCCCCGGCCTCGCCCTGCGCATACGCGGCCAACTCGGCGTCCGCCCGCTCCAGTTGGGCGAAGACGGCTTCCGCGTGCCGCAGCACGAGATGTGCCGCGTCGGTCAGCCGTACCCGGCGGCCGTGCGCCTCAAGGAGCGGTACGCCCAGCTGCTTGGCGAGGTTGGACAGCTGCTGCGACACGGCCGACGGCGTCATCCGCAGCGCCTGCGCCGTCGCCGTGACGGTCCCCCGCTCGCTCAACGTACGCAGGATCGTCAGCTTCTTGATGTCCCACTCGCTCATGGGGTCAACGTACCGAGCGACCCGCACCCCTACCTCGCGCGGGCCGCGCCGAGCACGACCCCGCCGAGGATCAGCCCCATGCACAGGATGCGCGACCATCCCATCGCCTCGCCGAGCAGCGCGAAGGAGAGCAGGGCCACGCAGACCGGCTGGAGGTAGTAGACGGCTCCGGCACGGGCGGCTCCGATGATCGAGACGGCCTTGTTCCAGGCGAAGAAGGCGACCGCCGACGAGACGACACCCACGTACAGGAGCGGGGAGACCGTGCCGGCGGTCGGCTCGAAGCCGCCCTGTACCACGTAGCTGATGACGAACACCGGCAGCAGCATCAGCGCGCCGAGCACGAACGTCGAGAAGAGGAACGGGAGTTGGCCGATCTCGGCGGGCTTGCGCTTGAGGAGTGCGCTGTAGGAGCCGAAGGAGAGCGCGGCCGCGATCATCCACAGGTCACCGACGGCGAGGTCCATGGCGAGGGAGCCCTTGCTGACCAGCAGCAGGACGCCCGCGCAGGCGACGAGCATGCCCGTCACGCGGCGCGCGCCGAGCCGGGCGCCGCCGACGCGTTCGCAGACGGCCATCAGGACGGGCGAGGCAGCCATGATCATGCCCATGTTGCCCGCGGTGGTCGTCACGCCCGCCTGGTTCACCAGGGTGTTGTAGACGGCGACGCCGAGCAGGGCGGCGAGGAGCAGGAAGCGCAGGTGCGCGCGGAGCGCTTTCCGCTGCCGCCAGGTCTCCCGTGCCGCGAAGGGTGCCACCGCGGCGATCGCGATGATCCAGCGCCAGAAGGCGTGCTGGACGGGCGGGACGGTGTCGTGCAGGGCGCGGGAGGTGACGAAGCTGCCCGACCAGACGACCGTGGCGAGGACCGCGAGGGCGAGCCCGACGCCGAGGGGGCGGGCGACGTTCGCCGGGGCGGGCGGTGTGCCGCGGGTGGGGGTGGGGGTCCGGTCGAGGACTGTCACGAGGTATCCCTTGACTCTCTCCCCGGCTCGGCGGGGGGTCACTGCCGCGCGATCTCTGTCGTGTGCGGGACAACCGTGACACCCCCTCACCCATCACGTCCATCGAATCTTTCCGACGTTACTTTAAAGCTGAGCTGAACGTTCGAGCGCCGCCGCCACCGCTGCCGCGTCCGCCTCCTCCGCCGCCCACGCCACGTACCCGTCGGGCCTGACCAGGAGCGTCGTACGCCGGTCGCTCAACCAGTGCGCGAGCACCGCCCGTCCCGCCTCATGCTGCACGCCGTCCGGTGCGACGAGGACGAACTCGCCCGCGCGCAGGGCCTCGTAGAGGCGGCCCTCCTTGAGCGCCACATCGGGGGCCCGGCGCCCCGCCAGCGGGTGGGCGCCCCTCGGGGCGGGGTAGGCGAAGCCGATTCCGGTGATCTGGCCGACCGCCTTCTTCCGCACCGGCCGTACGTGGTTCACGACGGTGGCGAGCCCCGCACGCACGGCCAGCGTCCACGGGCGCTTGGCCATCGCGAGCCTGACGAGCCCGCCGCTGCTGCGCAGGACCGCCTTGCCGACCGGGTGCCGCTCGGTCTGATACGTGTCCAACAGGCCTTGCGGGGCACGGCCGTTGACGGCGGCGGCCAGTTTCCAGCTCAGGTTCGCGGCGTCCTGGAGGCCCGTGTTCATGCCCTGGCCGCCCGCCGGGGAGTGGACGTGGGCCGCGTCCCCGGCCAGGAAGACCCGGCCCACGCGGTACGCGGGCACCTGCCGTTCGTCGCTGTGGAAGCGGGACATCCAGCGGGCGTCACGCATCCCGAAGTCGCGGCCGAGCGCCTGCCGGACGATGCCCTTGACCTCGTCGAGTTCGAGCGGCTCGCTGTCGGGGACGTCGCGGGTGCGGTCCCAGCCGATGACGCGGTAGTAGCCGTCTGCGAAGGGCGCGATGAAGGCGAAGGCGTCGCCGACGGCGTTGACGGTGAGCAGGGTCGGGGGCTTCTCCGCGAGCCTGACGTCGGCGAGGACGAGCGAGCGGATGACGGACTTGCCGGGGAAGGGCAGCCCGACCGCCTCCCGCACACCGCTGCGCAGGCCGTCCGCGCCGACGACATAGGCGGCGCGGAGGGTGCCCGGCTCGCCGCCCGGCCCCCGCACCGCGAGCGTCACGCCGTCCGCGTCCTGGGTGAGCCCCGCGACCTCGGTCTCGTACGCGAAACGCACCCCGGCACCGGCCGCCCGCGGCTCCAGGACCCGCTCGACCTCGTACTGCGGCAGCACGAGTACGTGGCGGAAACGGGAGGGCAGGTCCGCGAGGTCGAGGGTGAGGCGGTCGTACAGGCGGAGCTTGTCCAGCGGCTCCCCCTTGGCCTCCAGCTCGTCGGCGAGGCCCCGGGCGTCGAGCAGCTCCAGGGTGCGGGCGTGCACGACCATCGCGCGGGAGAGGTTGCTGATGCCGGGCGCCCGCTTCTCGACGAGGGTGACGGGGACGCCGGCGGCGGCGAGGTCCCCGGCGAGCAGCAGGCCGGTGGGTCCGGCACCGACGACCACGACGCCGCGGTCGTCCGTGCCCTGGGTGGTGCCGTCGTACTCGGTGGTCGTACCGTTCATGGCCGCCTCCTGATGCCAACCCGTGTAGGCCAACGCTTGCTGGTCAACGCCTGTTGGTCAACGCTTGTTGGCAAACGTAGGGCTGCCGCTATGGACTGTCAACAGGTGTTGGCCTACGTTTGTTGGCATGACCGAGAACGCCCTCCCGTCCCCCGCATCCCCGCCGTCCCCCGCGTCCGCCGACCCGTCGCCCCGCCGCTCCGACGCCACCCGCGCCGGCATCCTCGCGGCGGCCCGCGAGCGGTTCGCGACCGACGGGTACGAGCGCGCCACGATCCGCGCCATCGCCAGGGACGCGAACATCGATCCGTCGATGGTCATGCGCTACTACGGCAACAAGGAGGGCCTCTTCGCGGCCGCCACCTCGGTGGACCTGCGGATCCCGGATTTCGGGGCGGTGGCGCGCGAGGACGTGGGACGGGTGCTCGTGGCGCACTTCCTGGACATGTGGGAGGACGCGGACGCGCTCACCGCGCTGCTCCGCATGGGCATGACCCATCAGGCGGGCGCCGAGCGCATGCGGGAGGTGTTCGCCGAGCAGGTGCTGCCGGTCGCGCGGGCGGTCTGTCCGAACCCGGCCGAGGCGCCGACGCGCGCCGCGCTCTGCGCCGCACAGCTGCTCGGCCTCGCGCTGACCCGGTATGTGCTGCGGTTCCCGCCGTCGGCCGCGCTGACGCGGGAGGAGATCACCGGCTGGCTGGCGCCGACCGTCCAGCGCTATCTGACGGCCGAGCGGCCGTGAAGGCTTTCGAACGCACGCCGAGGGCTCGGTTCACCCGCGTACGCGTGACATGCGTACGGAGGTGAACCGAGCCCTCGGAGGAAGCCGACGGGGCCGCGGAAAGTCCGCGTCAGCCCTGCTTCTGCTGCTTGCGGGACTTGTCGCCGACCATCACGAGGCCCGCGATCACCAGGAACAGCACGATGGGCGCGGCGACATAGAGGCCGAGCGTGTCGATGACACTCAGGCCGGGGCCCGGGTCGTCGCCGTCGTCGCGCGTGAGCGCGAGCGCGGGGGACGACATGAGCAGCATCATCAGCGTCGTGCCGGAGGCCAGGGCGCCGGCGCGCAGAGCGTTCTTCTTGTCCACGGTGCAAACGTAGCGAACTCCTAAACGGGGTGCGCGCCCGGGGGTGCCGTACGAGCCGTGTCGCCCTTCTCGCCGGTCCGCGCCCCGGTCCGCGCACGGGCCTGGCGGAAGAGCGCCATGAGCGCGTGCAGGCGCGGGGA
This sequence comes from Streptomyces sp. NRRL S-920, assembly GCF_000717945.1. Classification (NCBI taxonomy): domain Bacteria; kingdom Bacillati; phylum Actinomycetota; class Actinomycetes; order Kitasatosporales; family Streptomycetaceae; genus Streptomyces; species Streptomyces sp. NRRL S-920. The sequence goes on along the minus strand of NZ_JODF01000053.1, from coordinate 45,653 downwards.
GGCGGCGAGGTCCTCCAGGGTGACGGGGCGTCCGGTGGCGTCGGCGATCGGCAGGCGCCAGTTGGGGTACTGGTCCCAGGTGCCGGGGAGGTTCTGCGGGCGGCGGTCGCCGACCGTGTCCGGGAGCCAGATGCCGAGCATGCGGGCCGGCGTGGCGAGCAGGAAGCGGTGCACGGCGCGGATCTCGTCCTCCTCGCAGCCCATGCCGCCGGGCAGCATGCCGAGCCGCGAGAGCAGGCCGAGCCACTCGCGCACGTCGGCGGCGGCCGCGGACCTCTCCTCGGCCAGGGGGCGGGTCAACAGGCCGAGGTCGTGACGGAGTTCGACGTGTTCGCCGGTGAGGCGGGCGGCGGTCGGCGGCAGGTCGTGCGTGGTGGCGGTGGCCACGCAGTCCGCGCGCCAGTGCGCGGCGGGCAGGGGGCGGCCCGTGCCCGCCCAGTCCCGTTCGAACCAGAGGACGGAGGTGCCGAGCACTCCGTGCGCACGCAGCGTCTCGCGCACGCCGGGCTCCACGGTGCCGAGGTCCTCGCCGATGACGAGGGCGTCCGCGCGGTGCGCCTCCAGGGCGAGGACGGCGAGCATGGCCTCGGCGTCGTAGTGGACGTACGTCCCCTCGGTCGGCTCGCGGCCCTCGGGGACCCACCAGAGGCGGAACAGGCCCATCACGTGGTCGATGCGCAGGGCGCCCGCGTGCCGGAGCAGGCCGCGGACGAGGGCGCGGTAGGGGGCGTAGCCGGACTCGGCGAGGCGGTCCGGGCGCCAGGGCGGCAGGCCCCAGTCCTGGCCGCGCGCGTTGAACGCGTCCGGCGGGGCGCCGACGGTCATGCGCGCCGCGAAGTGCCGCCGTTGGGCCCAGGCGTCGGCGCCGCCGGGGTGCACGCCGACCGCGAGGTCGTGCACCAGGCCGATGTCCATGCCCGCCTCGCGGGCGGTGCGCTGGGCGGCGGCCAGCTGGGTGTCGGTGAGCCAGACGAGGCGGCAGTGGAAGTCGACGCGGTCCATCAGCTCGTGCCGGGCGCGGGCAGTCGCGGGCGAGGCGGGGTCGCGCAGGGGGGCGGGCCAGGAGTGCCAGTCGGGGCCGTAGGACTCGGCGAGGGCGTACCAGGTGGCGTGGTCCTCCAGGGCGGGGCCCTGTTCGGCGAGGAAGGCGCTGTAGGCGGCGCGGCGGCCGGGGCCGAGGGGGACCTCGTGGAGCAGTTCGAGTGCCTCGCGCTTCAGGGCCCAGACGGCGTCGCGGTCGATCAACTCGCCCTCGTGGAGGACCGCTTCGCGCAGCCGGTCGGCGTCGCGGCGCAGGGCTTCGACGCGGTCGCGGGCCTCGCCCGTCAGCTGGGCGAACTCCGGGACGGCCTCGATGCGCAGGTGTACGGGGTCGGGGAAGCGGCGGGAGGAGGGGCGGTACGGGGAGGGGTCGCCGCCGGGGCTTCCGGGCGGGCTCGGTACGGCGGCGTGCAGGGGGTTCACCTGGATGAACCCGGCGTCCAGGGCGTGCCCGGACCAGGCGGCCAGCTCGGCCAGGTCACCGAGGTCGCCCATGCCCCAGGAGTGGCGGGAGAGGAGGGAGTAGAGCTGGACGAGGAAGCCGTGGCCGCGGTGGGCCGGGGTCTTGACCCGGCGGGGGGCGGCGATGAGGTGGGCCTCCGCGGTTTTGCCCTCGGGGGTGCGGATGAGGATCCTGTGGATGCCGGCGGGGGGCTCCGCCCGGGGGTGCGGCTCTGTCTCTCCTGGGCCTGCGTCCGGCGGCGGGGTCTCTTTCCGCTCGGTCGAGCCCTGGCCCGCGTCCGGCGGCGGGGTCTCTTTCCGCTCGGTCGAGCCCTGGCCCGCGTCCGGCGGCGGGGTCTCTTTGCGTCCGGCGGCGGGGTCTCTTTCCGCTCGGTCGAGCCCTGGCCCGCGTCCGGCGGCGGGGTCTCTTTCCGCTCGGTCGTTCCGCCGCTCCGCGGCGGGGTCTCCCACCCACCCACCCGTTTACCCGGCGATAGGGGCGGCTCCGTAGGGGGCTGCGGGTTGCCCCGTGACACGCACCGCATCTCCTCGCCGGACGGCGGCGGCGTCCGCCACTCGAGCACCCCACCCCCCTCCAGCTCCACCCGCACCCACGTCCCCCGCGGCAGGGCCGCCAGAGGTGCCGCGGTGGGCAAGGGGGTGTCCGTCCAGGCGACCACCGTGGGGGGCAGCAGGCGTTCGGCCAGGTGGGTCTCGCGCGCGGCGAGGGCGGCGCGGACCGCGTCGGGGGTGCTCGCGTCGACGCCCAGCGCGGCGAGGGCCGCGACGACCGCGGTGTCGGAGGCCGGGAGGGTGCGCCCCGGCGACGGGGAGTAGGAGGTGGCGACCCCGTACGAGGCTGCCAGCCGGGAAAGGGCCATCAGACCCCCATGGAGTCCAGGCCCGAGGCCATACCGGCGGAGGTGGGCTCGCTGGTGAGCGGGGCGGCGTCGGCGAGGGGCGGCTCGCTGGTGAGCGGCGCGGCGTCGGCGAGCGGGGGCTCGCTGGTCAGGGGCGGTTCCAGGCAGCCGCAGGAGCAGGAGCCGTCGAGGCCCGAGTCGGGGCTGGAGACCTGTCCGGGGTAGCGCACGGGTGCGGGGACCCGCGCGGAGAGGGCGGGCGTCTCCTCGGTGAGGGCGGGGACCTGTTTGGAGAGGGCGGAGAGCAGAAGGTTCGCGGAAGCGGCCACGTGGGGGCTCCTTGTCAGGGGGCGGGTCACGGCAGCCCTACCCACTGCGCGGGGCCGCAGACGTATAGGTTGCCTCAACGTGACCCTGGTCACAATCTGTTCGCCCGGGGCGCAGTTGTTCTCCCGGGGGCCCGCACAGCCCGGAGGATCCGGCCCCACCCCGCCGCCACCCGGGAAGATGTCCGCCGCCCCTCCCGCGCGAAATAGCCCGGATCCCCTCCTCTCCGCGCAGGTTCGGCGAAGAATCACCCGCCTCTCCCTTACTCCCGTTGACACCCCCGCCACCTCAGTGGTGGGCTCACTGCCACACGTGGCGTCAGGGTGACGTCCGGGGCCCCAGGGGCGCGGAGAACAAGGAGAGGGCGGCGTGCAGTTGCGGCGCAGGAAGGGCGCGGTCGCCATCGCCGTCGCCGTCATCGCGGGCTCCCTCGGCGCAGCGCCCGGCGCCCTCGCGGCCCCGGGCACGCCCGGCAGGCCCGGTGTGCCCGCCACGTCCCCGGACGCCGAGGCCGGTGGCGACCGCGGGAGCGACTCCGTCCTCCCGTCCGTCTGGCCGCGCCCCCAGTCGATGGACAGCGGCGGGAACGCCGTCACCGTCGGAGACGACGTCGTCCTCGTGACGGCCCGTGAGGGTAGCGGAAGCGGCGAGGACGGGGACGTCGACCCGTATGCCCTGGACGCCCTGCGCGCCGTACTCCGTGATGCCGGGGCCCGCCGCGTCACCGAGGTGCGCGAGGGCGACCCGCTGCCCGCCGGGAGCACTCTCGTCGTCCGGGCCGGCGGGCCCGGCGCCGACCGGGCCCTCACCGCCCTCGGCGCGCGCGAGCACGGCGACCTGCCCGCGGGCGGATACCGGCTGGCCGTCGGCCGCGTCGACGGGCGGGACACCGTCGCCCTCGCGGGCGCCGGCGCGGACGGCCTCTTCCACGGGGTGCAGACCCTGCGGCAGCTCACCGAGGCGGGCAGGACAGGGGCGGGCAGACCGGGTGCGGGCGGGGCGAACAGCTCCCGCACCCTCCCCGGCGTACGCGTCCGCGACTGGCCCGGCACCGCCGTGCGCGGCCTGACCGAGGGGTTCTACGGCACCCCCTGGACCCGCGCACAGCGCCTGGCGCAGCTGGACTTCATGGGCCGCACCAAGCAGAACCGCTACCTCTACGCCCCCGGCGACGACCTCTACCGCCAGGCCCGCTGGCGCGAGCCCTACCCGGCGGACCAGCGCGCCGACTTCCGCGCCCTGGCCGCCCGCGCGAAGACCAACCACATCACGCTGGCCTGGGCCGTCTCCCCCGGCCAGGCCATGTGCATGTCCTCCGACAAGGACATCAGGGACCTCAACCGCAAGATCGACGCGATGTGGGCGCTGGGCGTGCGCGCCTTCCAGTTGCAGTTCCAGGACGTCAGTTACAGCGAGTGGCACTGCGAGCGGGACGCCGAGACCTTCGGCAGGGGTCCGAAGGCCGCCGCGAAGGCGCAGGCCGAGGTGGCGAACGCCGTGGCCGCCCACCTGGCCCGGCGCCACCCGGACGCGGAGCCGCTCTCCTTGATGCCGACCGAGTACTTCCAGGACGGCACGACCGCGTACCGCGCGGCCCTCTCCGACGCACTGGACCACCGCGTCGAGGTGGCCTGGACGGGCGTGGGCGTGGTCCCCAAGACCATCACCGGGCGCGAACTGGCGGGCGCCCGCGCGGCGTTCGGCCCGCACCCGCTGGTCACGATGGACAACTACCCCGTCAACGACTTCGCCCAGGACCGCATCTTCCTCGGCCCCTACACCGGCCGCCAGCCCGCCGTCGCCACCGGCTCCGCCGCCCTCCTCGGCAATGCCATGGAGCAGCCCGCCGCCTCCCGCATTCCGCTGTTCACGGCCGCCGACTACGCCTGGAACCCCCGCGCGTACCGCCCGCACGAGTCGTGGCTCGCCGCGATCGACGACCTCGCGGACGGTGACACGAAGGCGCGGGGCGCGCTGCGGGCCCTCGCGGGCAATGACGCCTCGTCCGTGCTCGGCGCCGACGAATCGGCGTATCTGCGGCCCCTCATGAAGGACTTCTGGCGGGCGCGTACAACGACGGACCGGGCGGGGGCCGACCGTGCGGCGAAGCGGCTGCGCGCGGCGTTCGGCGTGATGCGGGAGGCGCCACGGCGGCTGGCCGGCAGCGCGCTCGGCGACGAGGCGCGCCCCTGGATCGAGAAGCTCGCGCTGTACGGCGAGGCCGGTGAGACAGCCGTCGACATGCTGCGCGCGCAGTCGCTCGGTGACGGCGCCGCCGCCTGGCGGGCCTCGCGCGAGCTGGCGCGGCTCGGCGAGGAGCTGGGGCAAAGCGGTGTCACCGTCGGCGAAGGCGTGCTCGACCCGTTCCTGACGCGCGCGCGAAAGGCGTACGCGAGCTGGGCGGGGACCGGCTCCGAGCGGGCGTCGGAGCGCGCGACGGCCCGCTTCGGCCGCGACCGCGCGCTCGCGGCCGTCACGGCGCTGACCGACCCCGGCACCGAGGGCAGCGTCGAGGTGCACGTGCCGGGCGAGGGCTGGCGACGCGTCGGCGCGCTCTCGCGCAGCGGCTTCACGGAACTCGACCTCACCGCACCGGCCCCCAAGAACGCGGAGAAGGGCGCGCGCGAAGAGAAGGGCACGCGCGCCGACGCCGTCCGTGTCGCCCTCACCGATGGCACGCTGCGCCATCTCGTCCCCTGGTTCGCCGACTCCCCCGCCGCCCGCCTCTCGCTGGCCCGCACCGAGGCCGACGCGGAGATCGGCGGCGGGCCGCGGCGGATCACGGCGAAGCTGCGTTCCCTGCGCCCGGACCAGGTGCGCGGGACGCTCAAGGCGAAGGCGCCCGAGGGCATCGAGGTGCGGGTGCCCACGTCGACGACGCTGCCGCGCGGCACGGAGGTCGAGGTGCCGCTCGACATCACCGTGTCGGCGGGCACGCGTTCGGGGACGTACGAGATCCCCGTCACCTTCGGCGGCGAGACCCGCACGGTGTCGGTCCGTGCCTTCCCGCGCACGGCGGGCCCGGATCTGGCGCGCGGCGCGAAGGCCTCGTCGTCGGGCGACGAGACGAAGGACTTCCCGGCGTCGGCCGCGAACGACGGTGATCCCTCGACCCGCTGGTCCTCGCCCGCCGAGGACGGCGCGTGGTGGCAGGTGGAGCTGGCGAAGCCGGTCAGGCTGGGCCAGGTCGTGCTGCGCTGGCAGGACGCGTACGCCGCCGGGTACCGCGTGCAGACGTCCACCGACGGCAGGAGCTGGCGCACGGCGGCGACCGTGCGGGACGGCAGGGGCGGCCGCGAGGCGATCCGCATGGACGCGCGTGAGACCCGTTACCTCCGCGTCCAGGGCGACAAGCGGGCCACGCGCTTCGGGTACTCGCTCTGGTCGGTTCAGGCGTACGCGGTCGCCGAGGACTGAGGCCCGTCGGCGACCGCGTACGACACCGGGTGCGTGTCGTTCGTACGCACGTACAACAAAGGCCCGGATCGATTGCTAGGCGGAAATGCCATCGATCCGAGCCATCGCGTCGTCCGCGCCGAACGGCTGCAAATAGGGCAGCCAGCGCGGATCCCTATGGCCGGTCCCGATGATGCGCCACGCGAGGCCCGAGGGCGGCGCGGGCTTGTGCCGCAGCCGCCAGCCCAGCTCCATGAGGTGCCGGTCGGCCTTGACGTGGTTGCAGCGGCGGCAGGACGCCACCACGTTGTCCCAGGCGTGCCGGCCGCCCCGGCTCTTGGGAATGACGTGGTCGACGCTGGTTGCGACGCCACCGCAGTACATGCACCGACCGCCGTCGCGGGCGAAGAGCGCCCGTCTGGTCAGAGGAACGGGCCCCCGGTAAGGGACCCGGACGAACCGCTTGAGGCGGACCACGCTGGGTGCGGGGACGGTGCACTTCTCGCTGTGCATGAAGGCGCCGGATTCCTCGAGGCAGAGAGCCTTGTTCTCCAGGACGAGGACGAGCGCGCGGCGGAGCGGTACGACGCCAAGGGGCTCGTACGACGCGTTGAGGACCAGGACGTGCGGCACGGATGCCTCCTTGTACGCCGGCGGCGCGTGGCTCGCGCCGGGACGATCTGCTGCCAGTCTCCCCTCATGCCTGGTCGTAGCGCCAGCATGTACCGGTAACGGGCTCGAAGTGTTTTCGACCACAGCGGAGCGGCACCGGCGCATCACCTGCTACTTGCCCAGGTGAGCACCGTCTCTCCCTCGAACATGACAACGATCCCCACACAATGCCCCGTTAGTGTGGTGGGTCTGCCCGGTCCCCCCGTCCCCGCGTCGACGACGACGCACGACATCTCTTCCGCCGGGCAGGCCGCGATACCTGGAGGTACCTGCCGTGTTCCTGTCCGTCCTTTCGGCAGCCGGAACGGACCCGGACGACACGCCGAAGCCGACGCCGAAACCGCCCACGTTCGAGGACGCCCAGGAGAGCGCCGGGAACGCGGCGAGCTGGGTCGAGCAGAACTGGTCCACGTGGCTCGGCATCGGCCTGCGCATCATGCTGATCCTCGCGATCGCGATCGTCCTGCGCATCCTGGTCCGGCGTGCCATCACCAAGCTCATAGACCGCATGAACCGCACGGCGAACGCCGTGGACGGCACGGCGCTCGGCGGGCTGCTGGTGAACGTGGAGCGCCGCCGTCAGCGCTCGCAGGCCATCGGGTCCGTGCTCCGCTCGGTGGCGTCGTTCCTGATCCTCGGTACGGCGGCCCTGATGATCCTCGGCGCCTTCGAGATCAACCTCGCCCCGCTGCTCGCCTCGGCGGGTGTGGCGGGCGTCGCGATCGGTTTCGGCGCCCGCAACCTCGTCACGGACTTCCTCTCCGGTGTCTTCATGATCCTGGAGGACCAGTACGGGGTGGGGGACTCGATCGACGCCGGTGTGGCCTCCGGTGAGGTGATAGAGGTCGGTCTGCGCGTCACCAAGCTGCGCGGCGACAACGGCGAGATCTGGTACGTGCGCAACGGCGAGGTCAAGCGCATCGGCAATCTCTCCCAGGGCTGGTCCACGGCGGGCGTCGATGTGACGGTCCGTCCGGACGAGGACCTGGACAAGGTGAGGGCGACCCTGGCGGAGGTCGGCGAGGCCATGGCCAAGGACGAGCCGTGGAACGAGCGTCTGTGGGGCCCGGTGGAGATCCTCGGCCTGGACAGCGTCCTGCTGGACTCCATGGTGATCCGCCTCTCGGCGAAGACGATGCCGGGCCAGTCCCTGGGCGTCGAGCGGGAGCTGCGCTGGCGCGTCAAGCGGGCGTTCGACGAGGCGGGCATCCGCATCGTGGGCGGCCTGCCGCTCCAGCCGGCGGAGGAGGCGGGCGCCGACCCCGCGGCGGGCGTGGCGGCCCCGTCGGCGTACGCCTCGACGACGTCCCCCCAGTCGCTGGCGACGGCGCCGATAACCCCGCCGCCGAACCTCTCGAAGTAGGCCCGGCGAGCGCCCCTCACACCCCACCGCCCCCGCAGGTAACGACTTGGTTGCCGCGGGGGCGTCCGCTATTGACGGCCCATTCACGCCAGCCTTACGGTCCTCACGAATTGGAAAGTTTCCTAACAGTTAGCGGCCGCTGAAGGGCAGGTGCCGGCATGGCAGCAGCAGGGAGCACTCCGGGGGCCCCGGGCACGCCGCGCGTCCTGCGGGCCATGAACGACCGGGCGGTCCTGGATCTCCTCGTCGTCCACGGGCCCCTCACCCGCACCCGCATCGGCGAGCTGACGGGCCTGTCCAAGCCCACCACCTCGCAGCTCCTCGGCCGCCTCGAAGCCGCCGGGCTCGTGCACACCACCGGGAGCCTCAGCGGGCGCCCGGGGCCCAACGCCCTGCTGTACGAGATCGACCCGGGCGCCGGGCACGTGGCGGCGCTGTCCGCCGATCCGACCGGCATCACCGCCCTCGTCGCCGACATCACCGGCACCGTCCTCGGCCGTGCGCGCGTGGAGGCCGAAGCCGTCGCGGAGGACGTCCGCCACCGCACCGCCCAGCTCGTCGCGGAGGCCGTCGACGGGGCGCTGAGCCGGGCGGGCCTGACCCACGACGACCTGCGGGCCGCGGTGATCGGCACCCCCGGCGCCATCGACCCGCACACCGGCCAGCTGCGCTACGCCCCGCACCTGCCCGGCTGGCACTCCCGCACCCTGCGCGACGACCTGGCCGCGGTGCTCGGCACGCCGGTCGACATCGAGAACGACGTGAATCTGGCCGCGGTCGCCGAGCAGTACGAGGGCGCCGCCCAGGACCACGACAACTACGTGCTGACCTGGCTCGACGAAGGCGTCGGCGCCGCCATCGTGCTGGGCGGCACCCTGCTGCGCGGCGCCACCGGCGGCGCGGGAGAGATCGGTTACATGCCGCTGCCGGGCGCCCCGCTGGCCAAGGACGGCCCCGATGGCGAGGGCGGCGGCGACGGCGGCTTCGAGAGCCTGGTCGCCGCCGCGGTCGTGCGCGACCTCGCGGGTCCCGGCGCGACGCTGGCCGAGGCCCTCGCCGACGGCGCCGTCCTCGCCGAGGTCGCCCGCCGCATCGCCACCGGCATCGCCGCGGTCGTCGCCGTGGTGGATCCGGAACTCGTCGTGCTCTCCGGCGCGGTGGCCCAGGCGGGCGGCGACAAGCTGCGGGTCCACGTCGAGGAGGAGCTGACCGGGCTCGCCCTGCCCCGTCCCCAGATCCGCATCAGCGAACTCGACGGCGACCCGATCCTCACCGGCGCGCTCCGCTCGGCGCTCACCCAGGCCCGCGACCAGGTCTTCGACACGGCCTGACCCCGGCGCTCCCCGCGCACCCAAGCCACCCCGCCCCCTCCCCGTAAAGGAAGTCCGCCATGCCGCGATGGCGCCTGCCCACCTGCGCGTCCGCGGCGCTCGCCGCAGCCGGCCTGTTGCTCTCCGGCTGCGCCAACCCGAGCGTCGGCAGCGCGAACGACGACCCGACCAAGCCGGTCACCCTGAAGTTCTGGCACGGCTGGGCCGCGCCCGGCGAGGTCGAGGCCGTCAACGCGAGCATCGAGCGGTTCGAGCGGCTGCACCCCCACATCAAGGTGGAGTCCACCGGGAACGTCACGGACGCCACCATCAACCAGGCCCTGCGCGCGGGCGGCGACAAGGCCCCCGACGTGGTGTCGTCCTTCACCACCAACAACGTCGGGCAGTACTGCGACTCCGGGATGTGGGTCGACCTCGACCCGTTCCTGAGGAAGACGGGCATCGACAAGCGCGAGGTCTTCCCCAAGACGCTGCTCGACTACACCCGTTACCAGGGCAACCAGTGCGCCCTGCCCCTGCTCGCCGACGCCTACGGCATGTACTACAACAAGGACGCGTTCAAGGAGGCGGGCATCGAACGCCCGCCGCGCACCATGTCCGAGTTCAAGCGGGCGGCGAAGAAGCTGACCGTGCGCAGCGGCAAGGACTCGTACGAGCGGGTGGGCTACATGCCCAACTTCCGGCTCTACCAAGGCAGCCCGGACCGGCTCTTCGCGCAGTGGGGCCCCCGGTACTTCGACGCCGAGGGCAACGCGCGCCTCGCCGAGGAGCCCGCGACGTACGACTTCCTGAAGACCTCCCGCCAACTCGCCGACGCCCAGGGCGGCTTCGACGACCTGGAGAAGTTCCGGCTCACCTTCGGCGACGAGATGTCCAACCAGAACGCCTTTTTGACCGGGAAGCTCGCCATGCACCTGGACGGCGAGTGGCGCGGACTGATGCTCGACGAGGCGAAGGCCGACTTCGACTGGGGCGTCGCGCCGCTGCCCGTCCCCGACGACCAGCAGGACACCTACGGGCGCGGTTTCATCACCGGCACGGTCGCCGGTATCGCGCACAGCAGCAAGCACCAGAACGCCGCGTGGGAGCTGGTGAGGTTCCTGACCACGAACACCGACCAGGTCGTGGACTTCGCCAACGACATCCACAACGTGCCGTCCACTTACGCGGCGCTGAAGTCGCCGCGCCTGGACGCCGATCCGAGGTTCCGCACCTTCTTCCGGATCCTGGAGAGCAAGCACAGCAAGGCCCTGCCGCCCTCCACGAACGGCGGCGCGTACGTCGTCTCGCTCCAGGACTTCTCGTACTCCTTCGAGGCCGGACACGTGAGCGACCTGCGCGCCGGACTGAGGAAGCTCGACGAACAGATCGACTCCGACACCCTCCAGTCGAAGAGCTGAGGACCCGAGCCATGGCACTTTCCCTCTCCGGCCCGGCGCGCCGCAGGCTCCGCACGCTCGGCTTCCTCTCCCCCTGGCTGGTCGGCTTCAGCGTGTTCTTCGCGTATCCGCTGATCGCGACCGTCTACTTCTCGTTCATGCACTACAACCAGATCAAGGAGCCCACCTTCGTGGGGCTCAGGAACTGGACGTACGTGTTCGACCAGATGCCGCTGTTCGGGCCCGCCCTGTGGAACACCCTGTGGCTGGTCGTGATCATGGTGGCCGTGCGGGTGGTCTTCGGGCTCTCGCTCGGGCTGCTCATCACGAAGATCAAGACGGGCGCCGGGTTCTTCCGCACCGCCTTCTACCTCCCCTACCTCGCCCCGCCGGTGGCCGCCACCGTCGCCTTCGTCTTCCTGCTCAACCCGGGCACGGGCCCCGTCAACGAGATGCTCGGCGCGATCGGCATCTCCGGGCCCAACTGGTTCAACGACCCGGACACCGCCAAACCCTCGCTGGTGCTGCTCTCCCTGTGGGGCATCGGGGACCTGATGGTGATCTTCATGGCCGCGCTGCTCGACGTACCCAAGGAGCAGTACGAGGCCGCGGAGCTGGACGGCGCCGGGGCGTGGGCCAAGTTCCGGTACGTCACCTGGCCCTCGATCACGCCGATCGTGATGTTCGCGGTGGTCACGGGCGTCGTACAGACCATGCAGTACTACACGCAGGCCCTGGTGGCGGGGAAGGTCGCCTCCGGGGTCAACATCGGCCCGGGTTCGGTGATCCAGCCCGGCTACCCGGAGCACTCGACCCTGACGATCCCCCAGCTCGTCTACTCGATGGGCTTCCAGAACTTCAACACCGGCGCGGCGTGCGTGCTCTCGCTCGTACTCTTCGCCATCGCCATGGCCGTGACGACGCTCCTGATGCGCAAGCGCTCCGGACTGCTCTCGGCGGAGGACTGAGGACCGATGACGACCACGACTCTCCGCGCGCCCGCCGCACCCGAGCGGACCGCCCCGCTCCGGGGCCCCGCCGCCGCCCGCGCCCGCCGCAAGCGCATCCTGCACTGGATAGCCGTCCACAGCGTCGCCCTCGCGATCGCGCTGCTGTTCGTCCTGCCGTTCGTCTTCGTCTTCCTGACGTCGGTGATGAGCGACTCCCAGGCGATGAGCGGCGAGCTGTGGCCCGACTCCTGGAACTGGTCCAACTACAAGACGGTGTTCGACACCCCGGGCTTCCTGGAGTGGTGGCGCAACTCCCTGCTGTACGCGGGCCTCGGCACGCTCCTCACGGTCTGCTCGGCGATCCCCGTGGCGTACGCACTCGCCAAGTTCCGCTTCCGCGGCCGGCGCACCGCGATGCTGCTGGTCATCTCGACGATGATGCTGCCGCCGCAGGTCATCGTGATCCCCATGTACCTGGTCTGGGCGCAGCAGCTGCACCTGTCGGGCACGCTGTGGCCGCTGATCATCCCGATGGCGTTCGGCGACGCGTACTCGATCTTCCTCCTGCGGCAGTTCCTGCTGACCATCCCGAAGGAGTACATCGAGTCGGCGAAGGTGGACGGCTGCGGCGAGTTCCGTACGCTCGTCAAGATCGTCGTGCCGATGGCCAAGCCGGGCATCGCCGCCATCGCGCTCTTCCAGTTCTTCTACTGCTGGAACGACTACTTCGGGCCGCAGATCTACGCGGCCCAGAACCCCGGCGCCTGGACACTGAGTTACGGCCTCGAATCGTTCAAGAGCGCCCACAGCGTCAACTGGAACCTCACCATGGCCGCCACCCTGCTCGTCATGGCGCCGGTCATCGTCGTCTTCTTCTTCGCACAGAAGGCCTTCGTCGAAGGCGTCACCCTCACCGGAGTAAAGGGCTGAGACACGTAATGAAGCTCGCAGTGGTCGGCGGAGGGTCGACCTACACACCCGAACTCATCGACGGATTCGCGCGGTTGAGGGACACCCTGCCGATCGGGGAACTGGTCCTGGTCGACCCGGCCGCCGACCGTCTGGAGCTGGTGGGCGGCCTCGCGCGGCGCATCTTCGCCAAGCAGGGCCACCCGGGCCGCGTCGTCACCACCTCCGACGTCGACGCGGGCGTCGCGGACGCCGACGCGGTCCTGCTGCAACTGCGCGTCGGCGGGCAGGCGGCCCGGCAGCAGGACGAGACCTGGCCGCTGGAGTGCGGCTGCGTCGGCCAGGAGACGACCGGCGCGGGCGGCCTCGCGAAGGCGCTGCGCACGGTGCCGGTCGTCCTGGACATCGCCGAGCGCGTACGCCGCACCAACCCGAACGCCTGGATCATCGACTTCACCAACCCGGTGGGCATCGTCACGCGGGCGCTGCTCCAGGCCGGGCACAAGGCGGTCGGGCTGTGCAACGTGGCGATCGGCTTCCAGCGGAAGTTCGCGAAGCTGCTCGACGTCGCGCCGGGCGAGGTGCACCTCGATCACGTGGGGCTCAACCACCTGACGTGGGAGACGGGCGTACGCATCGGGGGGCCCGGTGGCGACGACGTGCTGCCGAGGCTCTTGGAGCGGCACGGGGACGCCGTCGCCGAGGACCTTCACATGCCGCGCGAGCTGGTCGACCGGCTCGGCGTCGTGCCCTCGTACTACCTGCGCTACTACTACCAGCACGACGCGGTCGTCGAGGAGCTGCGGACGAAACCGTCACGCGCCGCCGAAGTCGCCGCGATGGAGCGGGAGTTGCTGGCCATGTACGGCGACCCGGCACTCGACGAGAAGCCGGAGCTGCTCGCCAGGCGCGGCGGCGCGTTCTACTCCGAGGCGGCCGTGGACCTCGCGGCCTCGCTGCTGGGCAACGGCGGCAGCCCCTACCAGGTGGTGAACACCGTCAACAACGGCACGCTGCCCTTCCTCCCCGACGACGCGGTCATCGAGGTCCAGGCGGCCGTGGACGGCTCGGGCGCCAAGCCCCTGGCCGTGCCCGCACTCGACCCGCTGTACTCGGGCCTGATCGCCAACGTCACGGCGTACGAGGACCTGGCGCTGGACGCGGCCCTGCGCGGCGGCCGCGACCGCGTCTTCAAGGCGCTGCTCGCCCACCCGCTGATCGGCCAGTACGCGTACGCGGAGAGGCTCACCGACAGCCTCCTCGCGCACAACCGGGAGCACCTGGCGTGGGCGTAGGCACGAGCGTGCTCGCGATCGACGCGGGCAACAGCAAGACCGACGTCGCGGTGATCGATGCCGAGGGGCGGATCGCCGGCACGGCACGCGGCGGCGGGTTCCAGCCACCTCTCGTCGGCGTCGAGCCCGCGGTTGACGTGCTCGCGGAGGCGGTGGCGCGGGCGCTCGCCGAGGCGGGCGCCGACTCCGTGGGCCATGTGTCCGCCTGCCTGGCCAACGCCGATCTGCCGGTCGAGGAACGGCAGTTGGCGGACGCGCTGCGGCGGCGCGGCTGGGGTGCCTCCGTCGAGGTGCGCAACGACACCTTCGCCGTGCTGCGCGCCGGGCTCCTGGAGGACGCGGAGCCGCGGGGCGTGGCCGTGGTGTGCGGGGCGGGCATCAACTGCGTGGGCATGCTGCCGGACGGCCGCACCGCCCGCTTCCCCGCGATCGGCAGGATCTCCGGCGACTGGGGCGGGGGCGGCGGCCTCGCCGAGGAGGCGCTGTGGCACGCGGCACGGGCCGAGGACGGCCGCGGCGGGCCGACCGCGCTGCGCGAGACGCTGCCCGCGCACTTCGGCCTGCCGTCCATGTACGCGCTGATCGAGGCGCTGCACCTGGGGCGCCTCTCCCCCGCCAGGCGGCATGAGTTGACGCCGGTCCTCTTCGCCACCGCCGCCGCGGGAGACGCGGTGGCGCGCTCGTTGGTGGACCGGATGGCCGACGAGGTCGTCGCGATGTCGACCGTGGCCCTGGACCGCCTGGACCTGCTCGGCGAGAAGGCCCCTGTCGTGCTCGGCGGCAGCGTCCTGGCGGCCCGCCACCCCCAACTGGACGACCGCGTGCGGGCGTTGCTCTCCGAGCGGGCTCCCAAGGCCGAGCCCCGGGTGGTCACGGCCCGGCCCGTCCTGGGCGCGGCCCTGCTCGGCCTCGACCAAGTGGGCGCGCCCGCGCAGGTGCACGCGCGCGTGCGGGCGCATTACGAAACCGGGGTGCACCGGCGCTGACACGCGCCCCGTCCGTCTGCCGCCCGCCCTCGTGCGCTCCCGCCCGCGCCGCGCACGCGGGCGGGAACCGAAGGCCCCTCAATCTCGTGTTCAAGAGGGAGGATCCGCGCAAGATCGAGACAAGAAGTGTGCGGATGTCTGTCCCTGGCGCAATACTTGCGGCCGTGTGTACTTCGTCCCGCGCCGCGCGCGTCGGGCGGAGGTGACCGTCCGATGACCGAGGGGGAGGTCGAGGTCCAGGTGACATATCCGCCGAACGGCCGCGCGGCGCCGCCGGGCCCGCCCGGGCCGCCGGGGCCCGCCCCCGGACAGCCCGCGCCCGCGATGCCGGCGCCTGCGATGCCGGTTGTCCCGCCGCAGGGTCCCGGCATCCCGCCCGCCGGGCGGCAGCCGGCCCAGCAGGCCCCCACCGCCCCGCGCCGCACCGCCTGGGCCGAGGGCACGGAACGGCTGCGCGCCGCGGCGACCACCGAGCCGGGCAGGCTGCGGATCATCGGCGCCGTCCTCGCGCTGCTCGTCGTCGCGTTCGGCGCGCTCACCACCTGGCAGATGACGGAGCGCTCGGCCGCCGCGGACGACGTGCTGCACCGCAGCCAGCCGCTGAGCGCCGACGCCGCGGCCATCTACCGCTCGCTGGCGGACGCCAACACCGCCGCGTCCAGCGGCTTCCTGGCGGGCGGCCAGGAGCCCGCGGCCGTCCGCGACCGCTACGAACGGGACATCGCGCGGGCCTCCCAGAAGCTCGCCACGGCCGCGTCGAACGCGGGCTCGGACGCCTCGTCGGCGGCCGCCGTCGGCAAGCTGAACAAACTACTGCCCCAGTACACGGGCCTGATCGAGCGCGCCCGCGCCAACAACCGCCAGGGCCTGCCGCTCGGCGGCGCCTATCTGCGCTACGCCAACGACAAGATGCAGACGCAGATGCTCCCGGCCGCCGAGAAGCTCTACAAGGCGGAGAACGAACGGCTCGGCTCCGACTACGGCAAGGCCAAGCCGTACCCCTGGCTCGCCATCGCCCTCGGCGTCCTCGCGCTCGCCGCCCTCGCCTGGGCCCAGCGCCGCAACTACCGCCGGACCAACCGGGTGTTCAACCACGGCCTGCTCGCCGCGACCGCCGCCACGGCCGTCGTCCTGCTCTGGCTCGTCGCCGGCCACACCTTCGCCCGCTCGGGCCTGAACGAGTCGTACGACCACGGGGTCCGCTCCCTGAACGTCCTCAACGACGCCCGCATCAGCTCCCTGAAGGCCCGCGGCAACGAGAACCTGACGCTGGTCAGCCGCGGCGCGGAGACCGCCGAGGTGAACGGCGAGACCGAGGACAAGTTCGACGTCTCCTACCGCGCGCAGATGAGGCAGCTCGGCGACGGCGACAGCGGACTGCTCGGCAAGGCGGTCGCCCTCGCCGACGACCTGGCGGGGAAGCGGCCGGTCAAGCAGGCGGTCGCCAATGTGGGCGTCTGGAAGGACCGCCACAAGGAGGCCCGCTCCAGCGACGACTCCGGTGACTACCAAGGCGCCCTCGACAAGGTCATCGGTAACAAGGACGACAAGAACGCCGAGCCGACCGGCGAGTGCTTCGACAATGTGGACGCCGCCCTGGACCGGGCCCTGGCGCACGAACAGCGTGAGTTCAAGCAGGCCGCCAGGGACGGCAGGGGCGCCATGAGCGGGCTGCCGGTCGGCGCCGCCGTGCTCGCGCTCGTCGCCGCGGCGGGCGCCGTGCTCGGCATCGGCCGCAGGCTTTCGGAGTACCGGTGATGGAGTCAGAGGTGGAAGGGGGCGCGCAGACGATGCGGACACGACGTGGCACGAGGAGGCTGCGCGGCTGGGGCGGGGTCGGCGCGATGGGCGCGGCATGCGCCCTGACGGGGGCGCTCGTACTGGCCCTCCCCCCGCAGCAGAGCGGTGGCCGGACGGTGAGCGGCGGCTCGGGCGTGACGGTGGCCGCACCCGCGCGGGCGGACGCCGACGACTGCAACGACCAGAGCCTGCGCCCGTCCGACAAGGACGGCCCGACGATCGAGGCCATCAAGAACCGCGAGGTCAAGAAGCTCATCGTCGGCGTCGACCAGAACAGCTACCGCTGGGGCTACCGCGATCCGAACAAGAAGGGCGGGGAGCTGGAGGGATTCGACATCGACCTCGCGCGGGAGATCGCCGAGGAGATCTTCGGCGACCGCGACGCCATCGTCTTCCGCGCCATACCGACCAACCAGCGCATCCCCGCGATCAAGAGCGGCCAGGTCGACATGGTCGTACGCACCATGACGGTCAACTGCGAGCGGCTGAAGGACGTCGACTTCTCCACCGGGTACTTCGAGACGGGGCAGCAGGTGCTCGCCCCCAGGAAGTCCGACGACATCACGGGCTACAACGCGTCGCTCAAGGGCAAGAAGGTCTGCTCCGCGGCGGGCTCCATCGCCCTGGAGGAGCTGGAGAAGGAGGACTTCGGCGCCGACATCTCCACCACCGTGCCCAACCAGCTCGACTGCCTCGTGCGGCTCCAGCTCGGCGAGGTGGACGCCGTGGTGACCGACAGCGCGCTCGCCGCGGGCCAGGCCGCGCAGGACCCCACGGTCGAACTCAAGGGCGAGGAGCCCTTCACCACGGAGCACTACGGCGTGGCGATGAAGAAGGGCTCGGACGATTTGGTCCGCCGGGTCAACAAGGTCCTCGACGACTATCGCGAGGACAAGAAGAACGGCTGGCGCAAGTCGTACGACAAGTGGCTCAAGGGGGGCCTCGGCAAGGTGTCGGGCCCGCCGGACCCGGAGTACCGCGACTGACCGGCCGACCGGCCGGTACCACTGAAGTGTCGCGGCAACGCAGAGCGGAGAGGTGATCGATGAGCGTCACGGGACCCCCTGGTCCGGTGATGGACCGGGACGAGGTGGACCGTGCGCTGGCGCGGCTCGACGCCGAGCACGAGGCGATCGAGACCTCGCTGCTCGCCCTCCAGGACCACGCGGGCCGCCGTCTCCTGGAAGGCGCCCGGCTCACCGGCGTCACCGAGGAGCGCTGGAGCGCCACGGAACAGCGCATCACGCTGCTCTGGGCCTACTTCGACGCCTACGCCGGGGCGCTGAACACCGCCCGCGAGCTGCGCGCCCGCAGGCGCTGGCCCAGCCACGACGACCTGGCCGAGCTGACGGAGCTGCTGCGCGGCGAGTCCGTGACCGTCGCGGGCGCCTCCACGTCCGGTACCTCCCCGTCGCTCACGGAACCCGCCAAGCTCACCGAGCGCTTCACGCTCGAAGAGCTGGTGAGCCGGATGAACGACCTGTACGCGCACTCCCTCGACATGGTCGTCGCCGCCGACGCCGTGTGGTCGGCGCTGCCCGCCCGCATCGATCTGCTCGCCGCCGAACTGGCCCGCACCCGCCACCTCGCGCACTCCGTGGGCGTACGCCCCGGGGAGCATCCCGCGGGCGACGACCTGGAGCGCATCACCCGCTCCCTGACCGCCCTGCGCGAGCAGGTGATCAGCGACCCGCTCGCCTTCTGGCAGCGCGCGGAGGGCAGTTCGGCGCCCGGCGGCGGCCGCGCGCACACCGACCGGTACGACCGTGAGGCACGCGCCCTGGAGGAGGTGCGCCGCGAGATCGAGGCGGTGCTCACCGTCCGCCAGGACGCGGAGGCCCGCCTCGGCAGGCTGCGGGACGTGCTCTCCCGCGCGGACCGCACCCTCGCGGAGGCCAGGAGCGCCCGCGGCGAGGTCCTCGCCAAGATCGCCGCCTCCGAGGTGCCCGCGGTCAGCGGCCCCTCGACCGCCCTCCAGGAGCAGCTGGCGATGGCGTCGGACTTCCGCAGGCACGCCCAGTGGCACCGCCTCTCCCCGCTCCTGGAGTCCCTGGAGGAGAAGGCCGAGGACGAACTGCTGCGCGCTCGCGAGTCGTTGACCGCCGTCACGGCGCCCCTGGCGGTCCGCGCGGAGCTGCGTGGCCGCCTGGACGCGTACCGGGCGAAGGTGGCCCGGCACGGCCACGCCGAGGACCCGCTCCTGATCGAGCGGTACGACGCGGCCCGCCGGATGCTGTGGAGCGCGCCCTGCGATCTGCGCGTGGCCGAGCAGGCGGTGCTGCGCTATCAGCGGGCGGCCGCCGAGGTGCTCGCGCCGAGGGTCCCGCAGCAGGGCGGGCCCACCGACCGGAGGGGGGACGCGTGAGCCGGCCACAGTGTCAGCGGCCCGGGTGCACGGGCGCGTACGAGGACGTCGGCGGCGGCGAGCTGTACTGCGACACGTGCGGTCTCGCCCCGGTCGTGGCGCCGAACGGCCTGGTCGGCTCGGAGCCGACCGGCATCACGGGCGGCGGCAGGGGGGCACGCGGCTCCAGCAGTTCCAGCGCACGCTCGTCGTCGCGGTCGTCCCGTTCCTCCCGCTCGCAGTCCTCACGGAGGTCGGTGTCGGGCCGGCTCTCCCGCTCCCTGTCCGGCCGTTCGACGTCGCGTTCGGTGTCGGTGCGCAGCTCGGGCTCCTCCACCGGTTCGTCGGGGCGCGGGCGGCTCGGCGTCGGGCTCGTCACCGTGCCGGACGTGCCGCGTCCCGACCCGCGCGGGGCGGTGCAGGAGAAGCCGGAGGTCCCCGAGCGGAAGCGGTTCTGCTCGCGCTCGGACTGCGGGGCGCCGGTGGGCCGCGCGCGTGGCGACCGGCCGGGCCGCACCGAGGGCTTCTGCACCAAGTGCGGCCACCCGTACTCCTTCGTGCCGAAGCTGAACCCCGGCGACATCGTGCACGGACAGTACGAGGTCGTGGGCTGTCTGGCCCACGGCGGGCTCGGCTGGGTCTATCTCGCCATCGACCGGGCGGTGTCCGACCGCTGGGTGGTCCTCAAGGGCCTGCTCGACACGGGCGACCAGGACGCGATGGCCGCCGCGATCTCCGAGCGCCGCTTCCTCGCCGAGATCGAGCACGCCAACATCGTGCGGATCTACAACTTCGTCGAGCACCTGGACCAGCGCACGGGCTCCATGGACGGCTACATCGTCATGGAGTACGTGGGCGGCAAGTCCCTGAAGGAGATCGCCAACGGCCGCCGTACGGCCGACGGCAAGCGCGACCCGCTGCCGGTCGAGCAGGCGTGCGCGTACGGCATCGAGGCGCTTGAGGCGCTCGGCCATCTGCACAGCCGCAATCTCCTGTACTGCGACTTCAAGGTCGACAACGCCATCCAGACCGAGGGCCAGCTCAAGGTCATCGACATGGGCGCGGTCCGCAGGATGGACGACGACGAGTCCGCGATCTACGGCACGGTCGGCTACCAGGCCCCCGAAGTCGCCGAGGTGGGGCCCTCGGTGGCCTCCGACCTCTACACGGTCGCGCGCACGCTCGCCGTCCTGACGTTCGACTTCCAGGGCTATACGAACGTATTCGTGGACTCCCTGCCCGACCCCGACAACATCGAGGTCTTCCGCCAGTACGAGTCGTTCTACCGGCTCCTCGTCCGCGCCACCGACCCCGATCCCGCCCGCCGCTTCGCGTCCGCGCAGGAGATGGCCGAGCAGCTCACGGGCGTCCTGCGGGAGGTCGTGGCACTCCAGACGGGCAAGCCGCGCCCCTCGCTCTCCACCCTGTTCGGACCCGAGGTGAAGGTCACGGACACGGAGCTGTTCGCCGAACTCACGGGTGACGTGTCGCTACTCGGGGTGCGCCCGCTCACACCGGAGGGCTCTGGCGGCCGCCGGGAGCTGCCGTCCGCACCGCCGTCCGCACCGCCCGCCGCGCTCGTCCGGCCGCTGGACGCCGCCGCGACCGCGCTGGCGCTGCCGGTGCCGCGCGTCGACCCGGGCGACCCGAACGCGGGCTTCCTCGCCGGACTGATGGCCTCCGCGCCCGCCGAGCTGATCGCCGCGCTCGGGGCGGCGCCCGCCGACTCGGTGGAACTCCAGCTCCGCGCCCTGCGCGCGCGGCTCGCCATGGGGGAGTCGGCCCCCGCCGCCGAGGCCCTCGCCGACCTGGAGCGCCGCCATCCGGATGACTGGCGCGTGGTCTGGTACCGGGGCGTGGCGGCCCTGGCGACCGGGGACTTCGAGAGCGCCGCGCTGTCCTTCGACGCGGTCTACGACGCGTTTCCCGGCGAGGCCGCGCCGAAGCTGGCGCTCGCCGTGTGCGCGGAGGTCCTCGGCCAGCTGGACAACGCCGCCGAGTACTACCGCCTGGTGTGGGCCACCGATCCGAGCTATGTGAGCGCCGCGTTCGGCCTGGCCAGGGTGCAGCTCGCCGCCGACGACCGGGCCGGCGCGGTGCGCACCCTGGAGTCGGTGCCGGAGTCCTCCATCCACTACACCGCGGCCCGGGTCGCGGCGGTGCGGGCGCGTCTGCGCCGCCGTCTGGACTCGCCGACGGCCTCGCCCGGTGCCGCGTTCCTGGACGACCTGATGGCGGCCGCGGGACAGCTGGAGGCGCTCGCGGGCTTCGGTCTCGACGCGGTGCGCAGGGAACGCCTGTCGACCGAGGTACTGGGGTCGGCGCTCGACTGGGTACTCTCCGGTAGGCACTCTGGTCACGTCTCCGCGCCACCGGCCACCGCCGGGACGCGGACCGTGCTGCTCGGCAGTGACCTGGACGAGCGCGGTCTCCGGTTCGGTCTGGAGCGTTCGTACCGGACGCTGGCCCGGCTCGCACAGGGTGGCGAGGAGAGGATCGAACTGGTGGAGCGGGCCAACCGCTTCCGCCCCCGGACGTGGGTGTGAGTGATGTCGCAGATGCCCCAACTGTCTGCCTGCCCCAGCTGTGAGGAGCCGCTGGAGTCGGGCGACCTGTTCTGTGGTGCGTGCGGGTACGACCTGTCGGCGGTGCCGGCCCGTCCGGCCGGCTCCCCCAACGGGTCCGCCCCGGCGGCGGACCGGCCCGCCGAGTGGCCCGCCGCGCCCGGGACGGACAGCTCCGACACCCCGGCGCCCACCCATCTGCCCACCGACCTGCCGGGGACGGACTCCGGGGGGACGGAGCTTTCCGGCGGGGCGGGGCATTCCGGAGGGGCGGAGTTGAGGGAGCCGGACGAGTACCCGCTGCCCGCGCCGGCCCCCGCGCCCGCCGAGGCCCCCGCGTCCGCTGACGCGGCGTCGCCCGCCGGTGCCACACCGCCCGTTGGTGCCGCGCCGCCCGCTAGTGCCACGCCGCCCGCTGGTTCCGCCGACGCCGTCGAGCCCGCCGACCCGCGGACCAGCGCGCCCGAGCCCACCCCGCCCCCGGGCACCAAGCTCTGCGTGGCCTGCCGCTCCGGCCGCGTCGACCCGGACGGCTACTGCGAGAACTGCGGGCACGCCCAGCCGCGCGAGCGCGACCACCTGGAGGAGGAGCTGGACGCGGTCGCCGCGGTCAGCGACCGGGGCCTGCGCCACCACCGCAACGAGGACGCGTTCGCGATCTCCGCCGCCGCGCTGCCCGACGGCTCCCCCGCCGTCGTCGCGATCGTCTGCGACGGCGTCTCCTCCGCGACCCGCCCCGACGAGGCCTCGCTCGCCGCCTCCCGCGCCGCCAACGAATCGCTCCAGGGCTCACTGCCGCGCGGCACGCACCCGCAGCAGGCCATGCACGAGGCCATCCTGTCGGCCGCCGACGCCGTCAACTCCCTGGCCACCGAGCCCGCTGCCGAGCGCGAGCACAGCCCGCACCAGAACGCGCCCGCCTGCACCCTGGTCGGCGCGGTCGTCGCCGGGGGCCTGCTCGTCGTCGGCTGGGTCGGCGACAGCCGCGCGTACTGGGTCCCCGACGACCGCAGCGGCCCCGCCGTCCGTCTCACCGAGGACGACTCGTGGGCCGCGCAGATGGTCGCGGCGGGACTGATGAACGAGGCCGAGGCGTACGCCGACGACCGCGCCCACGCCATCACGGGCTGGCTCGGCGCGGACGCGTACGAACTGGAGCCGCACACCGCTTCCTTCAAGCCGGACCGCGCGGGTGTCGTGGTGGTGTGCACGGACGGACTGTGGAACTACGCCGAAGCGGTCGAGGACATGGCGCGCGCCGTGCCCGCCGACGCCGCGGACCGGCCGCTGCACAGCGCCCAGGTCCTGGTCGGCCACGCGCTCGACGGCGGGGGCCACGACAACGTAACAGTGGCGGTCGTCCCGTTCCCCTACGCGCCGCAAGGGGCAGGATCGGCCTAGGGCGTGTCCGCGAAGTCCCGTCGTTCGCCCGCAGGGCGTCGCGACGCAGGCGGGACTTCGCGGACGCGCCCTAGGGCCGGGCGGGGGGCCGTACCGGGTCGTGTGGTTCTCAGGATCTGAGGGGGAGCAGTTCCATGGCCAATTTCTCGAAGTCGACCGTGCCGCAGTTCTCGGTCGACGTCTACCAGAACGAGTTCCTGCCGGAGGGCGGCCGCGAGGTCAACGCCATCGCCACGGTGACCTCCACCGGGGGCGGGACGATCGGTTCCGCGGTGAGCGCCCCGCATCTCTACGCCGCGGGGCAGAGCCCGGACGCCGCCGTGGCGATCATGGTCGACTGTTCCGGCTCCATGGACTATCCGCCGACGAAGATGCGGGGCGCCAGGGACGCGACGGCCGCCGCCATCGACGCCGTGCGCGACGGCGTGCACTTCGCGGTGATCGGCGGCACGCACATCGCCACGGAGGTCTATCCGGGCAACGGCCGCCTCGCGGTGGCGGGCCCGGACACCCGCGAGCAGGCCAAACAGGCGCTGCGCAGGCTCAGCGCGGGCGGCGGCACGGCGATCGGCACCTGGCTGCGGCTCGCCGACCGCCTGCTGGGCTCCGCCGACCTCGCCGCGTCGGCGGTGCGGCACGGCATCCTGCTCACCGACGGCCGTAACGAACACGAGTCGCCCGAGGACCTCAAGGCCGCCCTCGACGCCTGCGCGGGCCGCTTCACCTGCGACGCCCGCGGCGTCGGCACGGACTGGGAGGTGAAGGAGGTCACCGGCATAGCCTCCGCGCTGCTCGGCACCGCCGACATCGTCGCCGACCCGGCCGGTCTCTCCGCCGACTTCACACAGATGATGGAGACGGCGATGGGCAAGGAGGTCGCCGACGTCAGTCTGCGGCTGTGGACCCCGGTGGGCGTGGAGATCAAGTTCGTCAAGCAAGTGGCGCCCACGGTCGAGGAGCTGACGGACCGGCGCACGGAGGCGGGGCCGCGCTTCGGGGACTACCCCACGGGGTCGTGGGGCGACGAGTCCCGCGACTACCACATCTGTGTACGGGTGCCGAGCGCCGCCATCGGCCAGGAGATGCTCGCGGCCCGGGTCTCCCTGATCGTGCCGCAGGCCGACGGCAGCACACAGACCCTCTCGCAGGGCCTGGTGCGCGCGGTGTGGACGGACGACGTGGCGGCCTCCACCTCCATCAATCCGCAGGTCGCGCACTACACGGGCCAGGCGGAGCTGGCGCAGGTCATCCAGCAGGGACTCGACGCCCGCAAATCGGGAGATGTCGACGGGGCGACCGCCAAACTCGGCCGCGCCGTCCAGCTGGCGGCCGCCTCGGGCAACGCGGATACGGCGAAGCTGCTTTCGAAGGTGGTGGACGTGGTGGATGCCGCGGAAGGTACTGTTCGATTGAAGGCGAAGGTCGCCGAGGCCGACGAGATGACACTCGAGACACGGTCGACGAAGACCGTTCGCGTGAAGAAGCAGTAGCGCGGCGCCCCGGCGCCGCCGACGACACCGAAGCAGTACGTACGGCCCTCGGGCCGGAGAAGGAGAGGGGGAAGCGCCGACATGCCGACCTGCCCGAACGGACACCAGTCGGGTTCCGACGACTGGTGCGAGGTCTGCGGTCACCGCATGGCCGGTGCCGTACCGCCGCCCCCTCCCCCGCCGCCGCCCGCGGCCGGGTACGGCTATCCCCCGCCGCCCCCCGGTCAGGACCAGAACTTCCCGCAGCCCGGCGCCGGGCGCCCGCATCCGGCGTCCGTGCCGGAACCGGCGCCCGAGGCGCAGCTCTGCCCGCAGTGCCGCACGCCCCGCGAGGCGAACGCGCCGTTCTGCGAGGAGTGCCGCTGGAACTTCCTGACGAACACCGCGACGTCTTACACCCCGGCCGCGCCGAACCCGCCGCTGCCCGGCACCCAGGGCGGTCCCGGCAGGCCTCCGCAGCACCCCGGGCAGGGCCCGTACGAGTACCAGGGCTCGCGCCCCTCGCAGATGAACCGCCCCGCCGAGCCGATCCCGCCGTTCGGCAACGGCGGAGGCAACGGCGGGCGCCCCGGCCAGCCCGGCCCTGGTCAGCACGGCCCTGGTCAGCCCGGTCCGGGCCGGCAGGGCTATGGCGGGCAAGGTCCCGGCCAGGCCCCGCCCCCCGGTGCCCCGCAGGCGTTCCAGCAACCCGGTCCGCCCGCGCCGCCCGCGTTCCCGCAGGAGTCGGGCGCCCCGCAGGGTCCGCCGCCCCCGCCGCAGCCCGGCTCCGGCGGCCCGGCCTTCGGCGGGGACGACGACTGGGTGATCTCGCCGCCGTCGTCCCCGGCGCAGCCGCAGCAGCCTCAGCAGCAGTTCCAGCGGCAGGACGTTTTCCAGCAGGTTCCCCCGCAGCAGCAGGCGCCGCAGCAGCACCAGGCGCCGCAGCCGCCACAGCAGGAGCAGCCGCAGCCGCAGGCATCGCAGCCGCAGGCCCAGCAGGGGCCCGGCACGTGGACGGCGACGATCGGCCCCGACCGCGAGTACTTCATGGCGATGATGCAGCGCAGCGGCCCCGAGGCGTCGGGCCTGAACCTGCCCGCCTACTCCCCCGAGCAGCAGCGCCCGCTGTCCGGCAACCAGATCTCCATCGGCCGCCGCCGCCACTCCACGGGCGACACCCCGGACATCGATCTGTCGGTGCCGCCTGAGGATCCGGGCGTCTCGCACCAGCACGCGGTCCTGGTCCAGCAGCCGGACGGCAGCTGGGCGGTCGTCGACCAGAACTCCACGAACGGCACCACGGTCAACGGCGGCGAGGAGCCCATCCAGCCGTTCGTGCCCGTCCCGCTCCAGGACGGCGACCAGGTGCACGTGGGCGCCTGGACGACGATCACGGTCCGCCGCGACTGACCCCGCGCCCGCGGGCGGTCACAGCGGCCAGACGTACGGCCCCTCGGGGTCGTCCAGCCAGGCCCACTCGTACCGCCCGCGCACGGTGACCCCGAAGCGCTCGCGCACCGGACGGCCCTCGCGCTCCCACAGCGCGAGGGCCTCGTGCGGATCCAGGCTGCCCCCGGTCAGCTCGAGGAGGAAGCGGAACAGCTCGTTCTGCAAGGCCCGGCGCGGCAGCCCTCCGACGTGCCGCTCAAGAGGGGCCCTTCCGCTGCCGCCGCGCAACGGCACGAAGTAGGCGGGCGTGTGCAGGAAGCGCCCCTCGGCGTGCTCGGCGTCCCGTACGGTCAGCGCGATCAGGCCGGTGGCCAGCGGCGCGAGGACGCGGGCGCCGGGCGCGCACTGGGCGAGCCAGCGCCGGGGCACCGAGGTGAGGGTGCAGGTGACGATGATCCGGTCGTAGGGCGCGCGCTCGGGACAGCCGGCCGCCCCGTCGCCGGTCACCACGGCCGGGCGGTATCCGGCGGCCGCCAGATGCCGCCGCGCGGACTCCGTGATCTCGGGGTCGAGGTCGACGGTCGTGACGTGGTCGTCGCCGAGCCGGTGGGCGAGCAGCGCCGCGTTGTAGCCGGTACCCGCGCCGATCTCCAGGACGC
Organism: Streptomyces sp. NRRL S-920; assembly: GCF_000717945.1. Classification (NCBI taxonomy): domain Bacteria; kingdom Bacillati; phylum Actinomycetota; class Actinomycetes; order Kitasatosporales; family Streptomycetaceae; genus Streptomyces; species Streptomyces sp. NRRL S-920. Next base: position 19,077 of record NZ_JODF01000053.1, on the reverse strand, counting down.
GGTCCGTCTCGCGCACGTCCAGTTCGACGAGCATCCTCGCCATCAGGGACGGCTGGCTGCTGGAGGAGATCAGCTCCCCGTCGCGCAGGCGCGTGGCGAGCGGCGCGTCGGCGTAGGCCCCGCGCAGCCAGCGGGTGCGGCGCCCGGGGTCGGGGTCCTCGCCCCACAGCCGTTCGTAGCCGCCGCCGGCGCCGACGTAGTAATACGGCACGAACAGGTGCCGCGGCACGGCCTCGAACGCCGCCCGCCAGGCGGGATCGTCCCGCCAGGCCCCGCTCGCCTCGATCGCGCGCACCAGGGCGGCCCGTACCTCCGCGACGAGTGCGGGATCGGGTTCCATGGGTCCACTGTGCGGCGCGGAGGCCGCCGATGCGAGTGGTCCTAAGCCTTCCGTCCTCGGTCGCCCCGTCTGAGACCATGGACGTTGTGAAAGAGATCCCGCGCGGCACGCTTCAGGAGCAGACCTACTACGAACAGGTCGGCGGCGAGGAGACCTTCCGGCGCCTGGTGCACTTCTTCTACCAGGGGGTCGCGGAGGATCCGCTGCTGCGGCCGATGTACCCGGAGGAGGACCTGGGCCCGGCCGAGGAGCGCCTCGCGCTCTTCCTGATGCAGTACTGGGGCGGCCCCCGCACCTACAGCGACAACCGCGGCCACCCGCGCCTGCGCATGCGGCACGCGCCGTTCACGGTGGACAGGGCCGCGCACGACGCCTGGCTGAAGCACATGCGGGCGGCGGTCGACCAGCTCGGCCTCTCCGAGGAGCACGAGCGGACGCTGTGGAACTACCTGACGTACGCGGCGGCGTCGATGGTGAACTCGGAGGGCTGAGTCACAGGGCCGATGGGGGGCTGACGGGGCGCTGACCGGAGCCCCGCGGCTGCTACGCGGGCGTGACCGAGAGCCCGCCGGTCCCCGCCCGCCGCACGGCGACGGACCCGTAAGCCGTACGCAACCGGAGCCACGCCCCCGAGGACAGCAGCGCCAGCGCGTCCCCCCGCAGGAACCCGAGGGACTGCGCGGCGTGCGCGGCCCGCACGGGAAGCTCCGTCCCGCCGATCGTGCGGGACCATATCTCCCGGCCCACACGGTCCAGCTCGGCCCGCACCCGCCGCTCGGCGGGCAGTTCCTCGACACGGGCCTTGAATTCGGTGACGGCCGCCGCCACCAGGGCCCGCACCGCGTCCATCACGGGAAGCGCGGGCTCCTGCCGCCAGCCGCCCCGCGGCGGCAGCACGCCCGCCCAGGGCGGCCCGGTGACAGCCTCCGGTACGGCGGCGACGCCCGCCGCCGCCACCGACTGCGCCGACTCCCCGACGTACTCCAGGAACTCACCGGCGGAGACGGTGACGTCGAGCGTGGTGTCGAGCCCGTGCTCGTACGGCTTGGCGAGCCGCGCCGTGCGAATGGCGAGCACCTCGAACGACGGCGGCCGCCCGAACACGGCGAGCGTGTCCCCGGCGGCCTGGAGCCGCACCGCGGCGGCCCTGTCGTAGTGGATCAGCCGGGCCAGGAAGGCGGCGAGGTCGCCCGCCTCCCCGGCATCGGCGAAGTGCAGCCGCGCGGTCATGCGGCGAGCGCCCCCGAGCCACTGTCGGAGCCGTCGTCGACGTACTCCTGGAGGAAGGACCTCTCCTCCGCCGAGATCCGCCGGGGCCGCTGCGCCTCCAGGTCGAACGGCACGACCACGGTCGAGGCCCGCACATACACCTGGTCCGCGTCCTTGATCTCGTACGCGATCGTCAGCGAGGCCGCGCCGATCTTCGTCACCCACGACTCGATGGTGACCGGCTCGTGCCGGTGCACCAGCGGCCGTACGTAGTCGATCTCGTGCCGGGCCACGACCGAGCCGCCCGAGAACGACGGGGACCCGTCACCCGGCGCCAGCCGGAACATGAAGTCGATGCGCGCCTCCTCCAAGTACCGGACGAAGACGGCGTTGTTGACGTGCCCGAAGGCATCCATGTCCGACCAGCGCAGCGGGCACTGGTATAGGTGTCGAGCCACAGCCGCCTCAGCCTCGCGTGAGCTTCTTGTAGGTGGCGCGGTGCGGACGGGCCGCGTCCGGGCCGAGCCGCTCGATCTTGTTCTTCTCGTACGCCTCGAAGTTGCCCTCGAACCAGAACCACTTGGAGTCGCCCTCGTACGCCAGGATGTGCGTGGCGACGCGGTCGAGGAACCAGCGGTCGTGGGAGACGACCACGGCCGCACCCGGGAACTCGAGCAGCGCGTTCTCCAGCGAGGACAGCGTCTCGACGTCCAGGTCGTTCGTCGGTTCGTCGAGGAGGAGCAGGTTGCCGCCCTGCTTGAGGGTGAGCGCGAGGTTCAGGCGGTTGCGCTCACCGCCGGAGAGGACACCGGCGGGCTTCTGCTGGTCCGGGCCCTTGAAGCCGAAGGCGCTCACGTACGCGCGGCTCGGCATCTCGACCTGGCCGACGTTGATGTAGTCCAGCTCGTCCGAGACGACCGCCCACAGGGTCTTCTTCGGGTCGATGTTGGCGCGGCTCTGGTCGACGTAGGAGATCTTGACCGTGTCGCCGACCTTGATGGAACCGGCGTCCGGCTCCTCCAGGCCCTGGATCATCTTGAACAGCGTGGTCTTGCCCGCGCCGTTCGGACCGATGACACCGACGATGCCGTTGCGCGGCAGGGTGAAGCTCAGGTCGTCGATCAGGACCTTCTCGCCGAAGGCCTTCGAGAGGTTGTTGACCTCGACGACGATGTTGCCCAGGCGCGGGCCCGGCGGGATCTGGATCTCCTCGAAGTCCAGCTTCCGCATCTTGTCCGCCTCGGCGGCCATCTCCTCGTAACGGGCGAGGCGCGCCTTGGACTTGGCCTGGCGCCCCTTGGCGTTCGAGCGCACCCACTCAAGCTCTTCCTTGAGGCGCTTGGCGCGCTTGGCGTCCTTCTGCCCCTCGACCTTGAGACGGGTCTGCTTGGTCTCCAGGTAGGTGGAGTAGTTGCCCTCGTAGCCGATGGCGCGGCCGCGGTCCAGCTCCAGGATCCAGCCCGCCACGTTGTCGAGGAAGTACCGGTCGTGGGTGACGGCGACGACGGTGCCGGGGTACTTCGCGAGGTGCTGCTCCAGCCACTGCACGGACTCGGCGTCCAGGTGGTTGGTGGGCTCGTCGAGGAGCAGCAGGTCGGGGGCTTCGAGGAGCAGCTTGCAGAGCGCGACGCGGCGCTTCTCGCCACCGGAGAGGTTGGTGACGGCCCAGTCGCCGGGCGGGCAGCCCAGGGCGTCCATGGCCTGCTCCAGCTGGGCGTCGAGGTCCCACGCGTTGGCGTGGTCCAGGTCCTCCTGGAGCTTGCCCATCTCCTCCATCAGCGCGTCGGAGTAGTCGGTGGCCATCAGCTCGGCGACCTCGTTGAAGCGCCGCAGCTTGCCCATGACCTCCTTCGCCCCGTCCTGCACGTTCTCCAGGACGGTCTTGGACTCGTCGAGGGGCGGCTCCTGGAGGAGCATGCCGACGGTGTAGCCGGGCGAGAGGAAGGCATCGCCGTTGGAGGGCTGCTCGATGCCCGCCATGATCTTGAGCACCGTGGACTTACCGGCGCCGTTGGGGCCCACGACACCGATCTTCGCGCCAGGAAGGAAGCTCAAGGTGACGTCGTCGAGGATCACCTTGTCGCCGTGCGCCTTGCGCGTCTTGCGCATGGTGTAGATGTACTCAGCCAAGAGAAACCGTCCGGCAATCAGTGAGTGGGCAGATACACCCCATCTTGCCGTACGGCCACCCGCCGGAGGAAACCAGCGGGGTCGGCGGCGACCTTTCGGCGGGGCCCCGAGCGAGATGTTGCTGCTCCGATCGCGCGGAGGGACGCTGAAAGAGACGTCACCGGGTCTCAGCGAGCGCGGATGAGACCGTGCCGGTCGTGGTGGCCGGAAGGAGTAGGTGTGATGAGGGTCATGCTACGAGCGCGGCTGGACACCCAGGCGTCGAACGAAGCCATCAGGAGCGGCGCACTGCCGAAGATCATGCAGGCGCTGACGGAGACGCTCAAGCCCGAGGCGGCCTACTTCGGCCCCTCCGACGGCGGACGGTCCTGCACCTTCGTCTTCGACATGCAGGACAGTTCACAGATGCCCACCATCGCCGAGCCGCTCTTCGAGCAACTCGGCGCGGAGATCGACATCCACCCGGTCATGAACACCGAAGACCTCCAGAAGGGACTTGCCGCCCTACAGAACAGCTGACTCCGCCGGGCGGCCGCCCCCCGTTCACTTCTCCGTGGACGTCTCCTCGGATGCCTCCGCCGGGTCCTTCTTGGCGCGCAGGAAGAAGACCGCCGCCCCGCCGATCAGGACGAAGCCGACGGCGATCCCGGCTATCAGCGGCGTGTTGCTCGAACTGCCGGTCTCGGCCAGGTCGCCGCCGCCTGAGGTGCCGCCCGCCGACGCGGGGCTCGGCTCGTTGGCAGGCTGGGCCTTGTTTTCCGTCGCGGTGCCCTCGGTCTCGCAGTCGAGGACGCCCTTGAAGCGCTTCTCGACGCCGTTCGGCCCCTTGATCGTGAAGTCGTAGGGCTGATCCTCCTGCAACGGGATCGTCACCGTCTGCGACGCGCCCGCCTCGATCGTGTGCTTGAAGCCCATCAACCGGAAGGTGAAGGGCTCGTCTCCCTTGTTGCTCGCCGTGATGTCGACGCCGCCCTTGGCGCAGTTCTTCTCCGCCGACAGCGCCGGTACCGCGCCCTCGGCCGCCCAGTCCGCCGTCGCCGTCGCGGACACCGTCGACTCGCTGGAGCCCGCGAGGATCTGCGTTTGGCTCCTCGTCTCGGAGGTGAAGGCGCGGCCCACCGGCACGGTCGTCGACGCCTGGACCGAGAGTGCGGCCGAGCCGTCCGGCGCCTCCTCCGGGACATCGAAGTAGAGCCTGCTGCCGTCGCCCGCGGACTTCACCGGCTTGCCGTCCTTGCCGACGACCTTCACGCCGCTCGCCACGGAGTCCGCGGGCGGTGTCACCGTCACCGCTTCCGCGTCGGTCCGCACGGTGACCGGGCCGAGCCGATCACCGGCCTGTCCGGACACGGCGGGCGGCTCCAGCGTCAGCGAGGCCTTGGGCTCCGCGCTGTCGCGCGCGCTCTTGTGCAGATAGTCGGCGAGCTTCTCGGCCTGCGGGTCGACGGCGTCGACCCGTGCGCCGTCCGAGTACCGCCAGATCGCCACCTGGGTGCCGGCCGCGGCGGACTGCTCGGTGAGGGAGGTCGCGCCCGCCTTCTTGGCCAGCGCCGCCAGGTCGTTCACCTGTGGGTAGGAGTGCTGGAGGATCCAGCGGATCCGGCCCGCGTCGCGATTGCCGTCGAGCGAGGTGCCGCTCCAGGGGGTCTCCTGGTACTTGGCGTCGTTCTGCGTGGGGTTGTGGATGTCGACGCAGTACGTCTGGAGCGTGCCGCCGCCCTCGACGGACATCTCGAAGAGCCCGGCGGGGACCTGCTGCGAGCTGCCGCCCTCACGGACGACGGCCTGGCCGTACGTCTGCAATCCGCCCAGCGTCGCGGTCGCTCCGCCCCGGTGCTGCGGGGCCTCCTCCGCCGCCGCCGCGCCCGCGGCGGCCACCGCTCCCGCGGCGACGAGCCCCGTCGCCGCGGACACGGCGGCGAGACGGGCGGCGCCTCGACTACGTATGGACAACGCAGAAAACACTGAATTCCCCTCCGGGCGGGACCCGTTCACAACGATGGGGGGTGGTCCCGCCAGCAGATTGAAAGGGGCAGGATCCCCTGCCACCTGCGTGGCATCTCCTGCCAACTGCCCCGTGAGCTACGTCCGGCATCCTAGGGAAGCGGCACACCACGACCCTCAGTCATACCGTCGTATCACCGATCCGACTCGGAATCGTTATCCCCAACACCCCTCCCGAGCTGGGCTTATCGACAAATCAACGGCATTCGAGGGCATCCGCGCGCCCGCTGCGGACGTCATCCGACCGGCTCCGTCTCCCGCACGGAAGCGGGATCCGTCAGCGACGCGTCCCCCTTGATCACTCGCCGGAACGCCGCGGTGCCGCGCGACAGATCGTGGCCGATGGCCTGCGCGTCGATGTCCGCGGACGTCCAGTGCTGCCCGCCGCGCTCCTCGTCCCGCACCTTCAACCGGCCCTGCACGATGACCGGTTCACCCACCGACAGCGACCCCTGCACGTTCTTCCCGAGTGACCGATTGGCCCACACCGTGAAGAAGTTGGTGTGTCCGTCGTTCCAGGTGTTCTTCACCGCGTCGAAGTACCGCGACGTCACCGCGAGCCGGAACCGCGCCACCGGTCCCGACGGCAGCTCCCGGTACACCGGCGTCGTCGCGACGTTCCCCACCACCGTCACCATCGTCTCGTTCATGCCCTTCCCCTCCCATGCGTCCGTCCGCGCCGCCGCGCCTTCCGCGGCCGCGATCTCAGACTGCACCGATCGGGCCGAGCCCGCTGAGCCCTGTGTGCTACCCACCGGTTGTGGAAAACTCCGTCACCCCAAAGGGGTTTCCTGGCGTCACCCCAAGGGGGATTTCCTGCGTCACCCCAAAGGAACTCCTGCGGCCCGCGCCCCCGTCACCCGCACGTACTGCTCCCGTACCTCCCGGTACCGCAGCAGCTCGGCCGCCACCGGATCCAGGACCCTGGCCCGCCCGCACCCGGCGGCCGCCTCCCGAAGCCGCCGTTCCGCCTCCTGCCCGTAGCGGCGCGCGGGCCCCCGCGCCGCCATCCTGCTCGCCCACTCCACACACGGGCCGCCCACGATGCCCGCCAGCATCAGCAGCACCGGAACGCCGAGATTGGGCTCGCAGATCCCGATGATCTGCCCCACAAGCCAGAGCCCGCCCACGACTTGGAGCATCGTCATCGCCGCCTGCGCGAGGACCGCGACCGGCCACCACCCGGGCCGCGGCGGGCGCCCGGTCGGCACGCCCGCCGTCACCGACAGCTCGTCGAGCGCCTCGGGCAGCCCCTCCGCGCCGCGCGCCGCGGCCTCCCGCACGGCCTGCGCCCAGGGCACGGGAAGCCCCGCCGCCGCCTCGTCGGCCACCGTGCGCACGGCGAACTCCACGCGCTGGCGTGCCGTCGCCTCCTCGTCCACCGGGACCGGTACGAGGGACAGCGTGTCGCTGTGCGGCGAGCGCTGCCCCTCGTACCACCGCCACAGCCTCAGCCAGGGGTCGCCGCACGCCCTGCCCGCGTGCCTGCGCCAGGCCCGCTCCGCCGCGTCCCCGGCGGCCGCCGCGCCCACCGCGTCGGCGAGGCGGTCGGCGAACTCCTCGCGGGCCTCCTCGCTGAGTCCGATCCGCCCGCGGTTCCGGCCGCGGGGCGACCCGGCGACGTACACCGGACGCAGCCGTTCCGCGGCGGCGTCCAGATCCGCGGAGATCCGGCGGGCCGCGGCGCCCCGCTCCTGGGTGAACTGGCCGAGCGCCTCGCGCAGTTCCCCGAGACCGTCGCCGGTCAGCGCGGAGATCGCGAGCACCGTGGCGCCCGGTTCCCCGTGCTCGCCGAGCGCGATGCCGTCCTCGTCGAGGAGGCGGCGCAGGTCGTCGAGGACCTGGTCGGCGGCGTCGCCGGGGAGCCGGTCGATCTGGTTCAGCACGACGAAGGTGACCTCGGCGTGCCCCGCCATGGGCCGCAGATAGCGCTCGTGGACCATCGCGTCGGCGTACTTCTCCGGGTCGACGACCCAGATGACGGCGTCGACGAGCGCCAGGATCCGGTCGACGTGCTCCCGGTGCTCGCTGACCGCCGAGTCGTGGTCGGGCAGGTCGATCAGTACGAGCCCTTGGAGTTCGTCGGCGCCGGGCCCCTGGAGGGGGCGGCGGCGCAGCCGGCCCGGGATGCCGAGCCGGTCGAGCAGCCCCGCGGCGCCGTCCGTCCAGCTGCAACCGATCGGCGCGGCCGTGGTCGGCCTGCGTACGCCCGTCTCCGAGATCATCACCCCGGCGAGGGCGTTGAAGAGCGTGGACTTGCCGCTTCCGGTGGCTCCCGCGATGGCGACGACGGTGTGCCGTTCGGAGAGCCTGCGCCGGGCGGCGGCCTCGTCGAGGACCCGGCCCGCCTCGGCGAGGGTGCCGCTGTCCAGACGGGTGCGGGAGAGCCCGACGAGTTCGCGCAGCGCGTCGAGCCGCTCGCGCAGGGGTCCTTCGTACGATGTGGGCGCCCCCGTGGGGACGTACGCGCGGACCTCGGGGGTCGGCGGCTGCTGCCCTTCGGCGACGCGGCGGGCGATGAGGCCGTCGTCCCAGGCCTCTTCGGAGCCGTCGGGTGCCCGGCCGGGGCCGTCGGGTGCCCGGCTGGGGCCGTCGGGTGCCCGGCCGGGGCGGTCAGGTGTCCGGCTCGGGCGGTCAGGTGCCCTGCCGGGCCGGTCAGGTGCCCTGCTGGGCCGGTCAGGTGCCGGGCCGGGGCCGCCGGGGGTGCGTCCGTAGCCGCCGGCTGAGCGTCCGGGGCCATCGGGGGAACGTCCGGGGCCATCGGGCGACCTACCGGAGCCGTCGGGCGACCGGCCAGGGCCTCCGGAACGCTCCCCACGCCCCTCCCGATTCCCCCGCTCCTGCCGCTCCTCCCGCTTCTCCCGCTCCTCCCGCTCGTCGCGTTCGGTGTGATCAGTGAGGGCAGTCACCGCCTTCACCTCTCCTTCTGTAGTAGAGACAGGGCGGCGATCAGCTCTGCCTGGGGTTCGGGGTGCACCTCAAGGGCGTCCAGAGGGGCGAGCCGCCGTTCGCGCTCGGTGGCGAGGACCTTCTCCAAGTAGTCGGTCAGCAGGCGCCCGCCGCGGTCGCGCAGCCGGACCGCGCCCGGGGCGCCGATCCGTTCGGCGAGGATCTCCCCGGCCGCGCGGGCCCGGTGCCCGCCGAGCAGGGCGGTGGCGAGCAGCGCGGCGACGACCTCGGGGTCGGGCAGCGGGGTCTTGTCGACCCGCTCCATGCCCCGCACCTCGTCCTCGGCGTACTCCTCCAGGACGCGCCGCCATCTGCGTACGGCCATCCCGATGCGGTGCTCGGCGCTCTCCGCCTGGGGGTCGCGGCCGGCGAGTCCGGCGACGTCGGCGGCGGATTCGCGCCGCCAGGCCTCGTCGATGCGTTCGTCGGCGGCGGTGACGGCACACAGCAGCAGCGCCTCCAGGCTCTCGGCGATGGCGTCGAGCAGCTCGCCGGGTCCGCAGTCGAGCGGATAGCTGCGCCACCGCTTCAGGGCGTCCCCCGCGAGGACGCCCCCCGCTTGCAGACGGTCTGCCACGCGCGCGTGCTCGTGGTCGTACGCCTCGTCGACGGCGGAGGTGAGCCGTAGCGCGGCGGCGTACTGGGCGGCGACGGCGCCCGCGAGTTCGGGCAGCCGGGAGTCGAGCGAGCGGAGGACGCCGTGTGCCGTACGGGCGATGGCGTGGGCGCGGGCCGCGGGTTCCTGGACGCGGTGGGTGAGCCAGGCGCGCAGCGGAGCGACGGCGGTGGCGGGGAGCAGCCCCCCGCCGCCCGCGGATTCGGGCAGCTCGGGCACGGTGAAGCGCGGTACGTCGCCGAGCCCGGCCTTCGCCAGCAGGGCGCCGAACTGCCGTGACACCTCGCTCACGACCTGGTGGGGCACGCGGTCGAGGACGGTGACGAGGGTGGCGTCGTGCTCCTTGGCGGTACGCAGCAGATGCCAGGGCACGGCGTCCGCGTACCGCGAGGCGGTGGTGACCATGACCCAGACGTCGGCCGCGGAGATCAGCTCGGCGGCCAGGACGCGGTTGTCGGCGACGAGCGAGTCGACGTCGGGCGCGTCGAGCAGCGCGAGCCCGCGCGGCAGGCTGTCGGCGGTCTCGATCCGCAGGGCGCGTTCCTGTTCGTCGCCGAGCCCCGGCGACTCGTCACCGAACCCCGGCAGCCCGTCACCGGGATCCCCGTCGTCCTCTCCCTCTCCTCCCTCCGTCTTCTCTTGATGGGGCATCCACACGCGCGTGAGGTCGGGCAGTACGCGCATCCCGGCGAACCAGTGATGATCGTCGGGATGGCAGACGAGCACCGGCGTACGCGTCGTGGGCCGCAGCACACCCGCTTCGCTGACCTGACGCCCCACCAGGGAGTTCACCAGCGTGGACTTGCCCGCTCCGGTGGATCCTCCGATGACGGCGAGCAGGGGCGCTTCGGGCGCCTTGAGCCGGGGCACCAGATAGTCATCGAGCTGCGCGAGCAACTCGTCCCGGTTGGCACGCGCGCGTGGCGCCCCCGGCAGGGGGAGCGGAAAGCGTGCGGCGGCGACACGCTCGCGCAGGGCGGAGAGTGCGTCAAGCAATTGAGGCCGTACGTCCAAGGTCACCACATGCGAAGAATGCCCAATTTTGGCGGCTTTCTGAAGCATATGAGCGCCTCTGCGCGCCGATCGGACACAGGGGATGGAAGGGGCGACTGCGGGCGCAGGCATAACGAGTGCACAACACCCGGGGCGTGAGGCGTCAAAAGCGATGCGAGATTCGCACCTACCTGCGATTATCGGGATCGCTTCACCGAACCTCCACATCGTGGCGCGGAGGCGAAGCACCAGGGGCAGGGACCCGGGAGCCCTATCCTTGTCCCCGGCAAGGTCACGGATCTTCCCCGCATCCGCCCCGTGCCACCGGCCACACCCGGCCCCCGTAGCTCAGTGGATAGAGCAGGCGCCTTCTAAGCGCTTGGCCGCAGGTTCGAGTCCTGCCGGGGGCGCAAACATAGCCTCACCTGCGGAAACGTGTGAGGGGCCCTTTCATGTCCGGAGGCACGTCGCTGTGACGCCAAGCGCCTTCGCCCGGCCGCGATCGTCAACCGGCGCCGGTTCGTTCCCCCGTGCCGAGTTCGCGGCCACGTCGCGCACCGCCCCGGGGGCCTCGACGACCTGATCACCATCGTGCCCGTAACCCGGCCTGAGATCCTGCACGACCGGTAGCACCGCACGACCGGTAGCCACGTGCACGTTGGTTCCGGTCGGCATCCGGTCCTCGAGACCGGGTGGCTCGCGGCCCCCTTCCGGACGGGGATGGGGACTATCCTGAGGTACGGACGTCCCGGACCCCGGCGGACCTGTTGTTGCTCGACGCAGATGGCTGTGGGGAGCGGGCTCTCTTCGTCCGATCGCCCGGCGCATCCCTCTGGAGGGAGACGGGACGGGCCCCTTGTTCCGGTTGGGCACATCGCCGGGCCGTCCGTTCGCTGCCTCCGCCGAATGTCTGCCCGTGCCGGGAGACCGGCCGTATTCCACGGCTCCGCCCGGCAGGTCTTTGGAACGAGGCTTCATGCCCCTACCGCAGTTGAACGTCTACCGGCACGACAGAAGGACCCGGGCCCTGGTCACCCTCGCCGGTGAGATCGACCTACAGACGGTGCCGCTGGTGCGTGCCGCCCTTGAGCGGTGTCTGCGCGACGGCATGCGCACCATCGACGTCGACCTCACTCCCGTCACCTTCTGTGAGTGCTGCGGTCTGAACGCCTTCATCGAGATGTTCCTGCGCACCACCGCGACCGGCGGGACGCTGCGCCTGCACTACCCGCCTCCCCTGCTGGCGTGGATGATCGAGCTGACCCGTTGCGACTTCTTGCTCAAGGAGCCCGCGGCCGCACCCGGGAGGTGCGCCGCGACGACCTCCCGGCCGCGGCGGGAACCGGAGGGGACCGACCGTCGCGTCGGGGCCGGGCGGGCCGGGTGATGTCCGACAGGCGGTCGTTCCGGATCCGGCTTCTCGTCGCCGAGCAGGCCGCCCGGCGCGGCGCCGGCGTCGGCATGGTGGACGTGTGCACCGCTGCGGTGGCCTCGCTGCCGGTCGGCGGGGCCGGGGTGTCCGCGATGTCCCGGACCGCGGCGAACCATCCACTGTGCAGCACCGACGACGTCAGCGAGCAGCTGGAAGAGCTTCAGCTGACCCTGGGTGAAGGGCCGTGCGTGGATGCCTTCACCCACGGCTCGGCCGTCCTGACGCCCGACCTGCGGACCGATGAACTCCAGGGCTGCTGGCCCGTGTTCGCCGAAGCGGCCCTGGAAGCCGGTGCCCTCGCGGTCTTCGCGCTGCCCCTACAGATTGGCGCGATCAGCCCCGGAGTCCTGGATCTCTACGCTCGGGCCCCGGGCCGGTTGGACGCGGAGGATCTGGCCGACGCGCTGGCCTTCGCCGACCTCGCGACGCTGGTCCTGCTGGACGCCCGGATCGACGCGACGGGCGTGCCACCGAAGGACGCGGCGGCGTTGGGGCGCTGCGAGGACCTGGGCGGGTACCGGGCGGAGATCTCCCAGGCCACCGGCATCCTGACCGTCCAGCTCGGTGTCGGTATCGACGAGGCCTTCGTCCGGCTGCGCGCCTACGCCTACGCCCAGGGGCGCCGACTCACCGCCGTGGCCGCCGACGTGGTGGCCCGTCGGCTCCGCTTCTCTCCGGGCGCGGAGCCGATCCGGACCGACGAGGGCGCCTGATGTCCTCGGCCGGTCCGAGCAGCGCTGCGCTACAAACGCAATGCGGCGCGGTCCGGCCCGCGCCGCGCCGCACTTCCCTACCCCATCCCGTAGGACTAGTCTCCACAAAGGGTGTTGACGATGAATGAGCGGCTCTTGGCCAAGACCTTCGTCGAGTTGGCGGACAATCTCGTCGCCGACTTCGACCTGATCGATTTCCTGCGGCTGCTGACCGACCGCTGCGTCGGGGTGCTCGGTGCCAGTGCCGCCGGGGTGCTGCTCGCGGACCGGGACGGTGAACTCCGCGTGATGGCCGCCTCCGACGAACAGGTGCGCCTCCTCGAACTCTTCCAGTTGCAGAACGACGAGGGCCCCTGCCTGGACTGCTTCCGCACGGGCGCCCCGGTGTCCGTACCCGACCTGCGCGCGGAGAGCGCCCGCTGGCCGCGGTTCGTGGCGCAGGCCCAGCTTCACGGGTTCGGCGCGGTCCAGGCCCTGCCGATGCGGCTGCGGGACGAGGTCGTCGGCGCGCTGAATCTCTTCCGGGCCACTCCCGGCCCCTTCGACCCGGTCGGTACGCCCATCGCGCAGGCCCTGGCCGACGTCGCCACCATCAGCCTCCTCCAGCAACGGTCCATCCACCGCTCCACGGTCCTCAACGAGCAGTTGCAGACCGCGCTGAACAGCCGGGTGCTGATCGAACAGGCCAAGGGGAAGCTCGCCGAACGCCACGACATCGACATGGAGCAGGCGTTCACCGCCTTGCGCCGCTATGCCCGCGCCCACAACCGCCGCCTGTCCGACGTGGCCCGCGCCTTCATCGACGACTCCGAGCCCCTCCCCGGCCTGGTGCGCTGAGAGACGGCCATTCACGGGCGGTGCCCCCGCACAGGCGCTTCCCGTTCACAAGCGGCGCCAGCGGGCCGAGGCGAAGGAGAAGGCTCCGAAGAGGATCAGCCCGATCGCCACGGCGACCAGGAGCCAAGGGCCCGCCGGGGTCTGCGTGAAGCTGCGGAGCGTGGCGTCCACGCCCTTGGCCTCGTCCGCGTCGAACTGGACGGCCGCGATCAGGATGAAGATCCCGGCCGCCGCGAACACCGTGCCCCGCGCCACGCCGCCGCCCACTCCCAGGCCGGTCACGATCTGCCGGGTGCGGTGGCTCATCGCGCCCACGTCCAGCTGCTTCAGGAACTTGCGCAGGGCCGCCCGTACCGCGAGTACGGCACCGATGCCGATCAGGAGGCAGCCCCCGGCCCCCACGATGACCTGGCCGTACGGCAGTTTCAGCACCGACGCGGTCCAGTCCTTCGACTGCGCGTTGCCGCTTGAGCCCTGGCCACCGCCCGCGGCGAACGTGGCCGTCGCCCAGCAGACCGACGCGTAGAAGACCGCCCGACCGCCGTCCAGCAGCCGCGAGGCGGCCTTCCGGTCGGGGCCCCTGCTGAGCACCGCGCGGGAGCCCCGCCACAGCGCCATACAGCCGAACCCGACGGCCAGCGTCCACAGCATCGCCTTCCCGAAGGGCTGCTCGGCGACCTGGTCGAGCGCGCCCTGGCGGTCCGCCGACTCCCCACCGCTGCCGAGGGCCATCTGGATCGCCAGGGCGCCGATGAGGACGTACACGACCCCACGCGCCATGAAGCCCGCCCGGCCCGCGGCCGTGAGCGTCTCCTCCTTGGCGGCGTGGGCGGCGGAGCCTCCGTCCCGGCCCGTTCCTTGTGCGTGAGACGCGGTCACTGGTCCTCCCCGAGGCCATGGAGCGCACGATGCGCGTCCCGGCTCACGACTTTCCCTCCGCCCTGTGCAGGCGTCGCAGCGCGCCGCGCAGCGCATGGTCCAGGTGCTCGGGGAACGGGCTTCCTTCGGAGGTGGCGACGAGAGCGACAGCCACCTCCCGGCGCGAGAGGCCGCAGCGCCGCGCGACGTCCATCAGCAGGTCACCTGCCTGTTCATGGGGGCACGGCACCAGGGCCATCATCATCCCGAGGGCCTGGTCGATCACCGCCCGGTCGCTCAGGCCCCGGCGCAACCGGGCGATCTCGGCGCGCAGTTCGACGACAGCCGGGTCCAGGAGGTCGTCGCCCCAGGCCACCTCGCCCGCCCTCATCCACCGGTCTTCCTGGATCGTCACCTTCTGTTCCATGACACCTGCCTCACCACGCACTGCGTGCGCCCGCCCCGCGAAGTCGCCGGGGAACGCTCTGGCACCGGAGACCGAACCGGTCACCGGCGGTGCTGCTCCTTGCCTTCAGCGCGGTCCTGGCGGCTCCAGAGCCCCTGGCGCTGTCGCCGGTAGCGGCGGTCCCACCGGTGGTCGCGGTCTCTGCGGTCCCGGTCGTCGCGGTACTCGTAACCGTCGCCCCGGTGTTGGCCGCCCGCGCCCCTCCGGCCGTAACGCACGGCCACGAAGATCAGCACGCCCCCCGGGCGGAACGGAACCTCGCTGCCGGGGACTGGGGCCTCGCTTCGCAGCATAGCCCTGCCCCGAGGCGATGGATACGCCCGCTGGACGCCCAACCCCACTGCGGATGAAGGACGTTGACAGGGGGTCAGGACAGGCGTTGACTGGCGGTACGGCGTAGGGCCATGCCAATCCGGACCCTTCGGACAACGCATTCCGCCTACCCGCTTCGCCCGGACCCCGCGGAAACCAGGAAACGCTCCGCGCGATCTGGAGGTCCGGCGACGCTCACGTGGATTCTCCTTCCTTCTGCTGACCTTGGCGCTTCTCGGGTTCCGCTTCACCGGAAAAACAACAAAGGCAGTAAGGACAGCCATGAACGCTGGGAACACGCTCAGGAACAAGGCACAGGCCTTCAAGGGCCGTATCACCGAACGCATCGGCCGGAACACCCGCAACAAGCGAATGCAGCGTGAAGGCAGGACCGACCGGGTCTCCGGAAACCTGAAGCAGTCCGGCGGCAAGGCCAAAGACGCCTTTCGCCGCTGACCCATACGCCCCGGATGGTGCTCACGAAACGTGGACGCCATCCGGCCGGCACCATGCCCAGGGAAGTGGGACTTCATGACGTACGACATCGAACGCGCGCGGCAGCCGGCAGACACCGAGAGCCCGGACCTCGCCCCCAGCAGTCACCAGACCGCGGCGCTGCTCTCGAAGGGCGACCGCGACAGGCTCACCCTGCGTCTCCAAAAGGCCCTCAACCTCTTCGTCGAAAGCCCGCGCCAAGCGGTCCAGGAGGCCGACGGCGCCTTCGAGGAAGCCGTCACCCAGCTGAGCACCGCTCTCGCGGAGCGGCGCCGTACCCTGCGCACCGGCTGGCAGGATCTGGGCACCGAAGCGCAGACCGAGGAACTGCGGCTCGCGCTGAGGCAGTACAGGGAGACCACGGAACGGCTGCTGCGTATGTAAGCCCGATCAGCTCCTGGCCCCCGCCCCGCCGGTGCCGCCGTAAAGCTCCTCGATCTCCCGCGCGTACGCCGCCGTCACCGCATGCCGCTTGATCTTCAGGGACGGGGTGAGCAGGCCGTTGGCCTCCGAGAACTCGCCCTCGACCAGCGCGAACCTGCGGATGGACTCGGCCTTGGATACCGCCGCGTTGGCGTGGTCCACGGCGCGTTGGACCTCCGCGATCACCTCCGGGTCGCGGGCCAGCTCCGCGAGCGGCGTGTCCAGGGGGCGTTTGCGTACGGCCAGCCAGTGGTCGACGGCCTCGGGCTCCAGGGTGATCAGTGCGGCGACGTACGAACGGTTGTCCCCCACCACGATGCACTGGCCCACGAGCGCACGGCTGCGGAGGCGGTCCTCCAGGACGGCGGGCGAGACGTTCTTGCCGCCGGAGGTGACGATGATGTCCTTCTTGCGGCCGGTGATGGTGAGGTATCCGGCCTCGTCCAGGGCCCCCAGGTCACCGGTGGCGAGCCAGTCGCCGGTGAGCACGGCGTCCGTCGCCGCCCGGTTGTTCCAGTAGCCGTTGAAGACGATGCCTCCCTTGAGCAGCACCTCCCCGTCGTCCGCTATGCGCACGGCCGTGCCGGGCACGGGCAGGCCGACGGTGCCGGGGCGCGGGCGCAGCGGCGGGGTGATCGTGGCGGCGGCCGTGGTTTCGGTGAGGCCGTAGCCCTCGTAGATGATGATTCCGGCCGCGTAGAAGAAGAGGTTGAGGTCGCGGTCGAGGGGGGAGCCGCCGCTGATCGCGTAGCGCAGGTTGCCGCCGACCTCCTTGCGGATGCGGCGGTAGACGAGGAGTTCGTACAGGGCCCAGCCGAGGCGCAGACCGAGCGAGGGGCCGGGGCGGCTCGGGTCGAGGAACCTGTCCAGGTACGCCTCGCCGAACCGCACCGCGATCCGCTCGGCCCGGTCGAAGGACGCGGCGCGGCCGAGCCTCTCCGCGGTTGCCCGGCCGGTGTCGTGGATCTTCTCGAAGAGGTACGGGACGCCGACGAGGAAGGTCGGTCTGAACGCGCGCAGTTCGGGACGGAGTTCGTCCGGCTTGACGCTCGGGCAGTGGCCCAGTTCGATGCGGGCCAGCATGCAGGCGATCTGCAAGGAGCGGCCCAGGATGTGGGCGAGCGGCAGGAAGAGGAGCGTGGAGGCGACCTGCCCGGTGATCTCCTTGAAGACGGGGTGCAGCAGGTCGACCGTGTTGGCGGCCTCGGCGTGCAGGTTGCCGTGGGTGAGGACGCAGCCCTTGGGGCGGCCGGTGGTGCCGGAGGTGTAGCACAGGGTCGCGATGGAGTCGGGGGTCAGCGCGGAGCGGCGCTTGGTCACCTCCTCGTCGGACAGTTCGCTTCCCAGCGTGGTCAGTTCCGCCATCGCGCCGCCGTCGATGTGCCAGATGCGGGGCGGCTCCACGTGGGTGCGCAGGGCGTCCTCCGCCGTCGCCGCGTTCTCCGCGGTCTCCGCGATCAGGAGGCGGACGCCCGAGTCCCGGACTATCCACTCGATCTGCTCCGCCGAGGACGTCGCGTACACGGGGACGCTCTGGCCGCCCGCCGCCCAGATCGCGAAGTCCAGGACCGCCCATTCGTAGCGGGTACGCGACATCAGCGCGACCCGGCCGCCGGGCTCCAGGCCCGCCGCCAGCAACCCCTTGGCGATGTCGGTGACTTCGCGCGCGAAGGCCGCCGCGGTCACCGGGCGCCAGCGGCCGCCCTCCTTGCGTCGCAGCACCACCGCCTCGGGGGCCTCGGCGGCGTTGGTGAACGGTATGTCGGCGGTGCTGCCCTCGGTGGCCCTCGTCACGAGCGGAGCGGTGCGGGCCTCGCGCACGGTGCCGTGCGCGTCCCTCACCAGCTCGACCTTGGCGCGCTCCGCGAGGTCGCCGCGGCGCTGGGCCCTCTTCAGATCCTTGCGTACGCCCATGACGGCTCCCCGGCTTCGACTTCGGCTATGACCTCGTACGTACGTCCGGACTTTCGGGGCAACTTACTCGCGCGTATGGAAAATGCAATGCCCCCGTCGCGGAGGTGTCGGCACGGGCGGTCGCTCAAGGCGGGCCGGGGCCGCGCCGATCTAGGGCCCATGACCTCTACGTACTCCCCCGGTGTCCGTGAAGCGGAACCCCGGCCGCCCGCCGACGCCCCGCGAGGGTCCTGGCGGGGCCGCGCACGGCTCGGGGCCGCCCTCCTGCCCGCCCTCGTCATCGCCGTCGCCGGCTTCCAGCGGCGGTGGATGTCCGACGACGGCCACATCTACGTGCGGACGGTCCGCCAGGTGCTCGCGGGGAACGGGCCCGTCTTCAACCCCGGGGAGCGTGCCGAGTCGTCCACCGGAACCCTGTGGCAGTGGCTGCTCGTGGGGGCCGGGGCGCCGGGCCTCGACATCGCCACTGCGGCGATGTACGGCGGGCTGCTGCTGACCGCCGCCGGCTTCGTGCTCGCCGGACTCGCGGCGCTCCGCGTATACGGCGGGGGCGGGTTCCTGCTGCCCTGCGGAGCGCTGGTGCTGCTCGCGCTGCCGCCCGTCTGGGACTTCGCGACGTCCGGTCTGGAGACGGGGCTCGCCACCTGCTGGCTCGCGGGGGCCTGGCTGGCGCTCGTCGCACGGCCCCGCACCCTGGCGACCTGCGCGGTGCTGGGCCTCGGCCCCCTCGTACGGCCGGACCTGGCGCTGGTGTCGGTGGTCTTCCTGGCCGCCCAGTGGGTCCTGGCACGCCCCTCGTGGCGCGGCGTCCTCGCGGGCGCCGGTGTCGCCGGGGCGCTCCCCGTCTCGTACGAGATCTTCCGCATGGGGTACTACGGACATCTGATGCCGCTGCCGGGCGTCACCAAGGAGGCCTCGCGCAGCCTGTGGGGGCGGGGGGCGGACTACTTCTGGGACTTCGCCGGGCCCTACGTGCTGTGGCTGCCGCTGCTGATGACCGTCGCGGCGGTCCTCGCGTCCGGCCAGGCGCGTGAGGGGGGCCTCACATCCGGCTGGGCACGGAAGTGGGTTCCCATTCCCGCCTCCGGCCGGGCCCGGGGGTGGGTCCTTTCCTCCGGCCGGGTCCGGGGGTGGGTCCTTGCTTCCGGTCGGAGGCGGGAACAGGTCCTTGCTTCCGGTCGGAGGTGGGAGCGGGTCGTCATGCCCGGCCAGACCAGGGAGGGGAGCCTCGCGTCCGGTCGGGCCCAGGAGCGGGACCTCACGTCCAGTGAGGCACAGAAGCGGGACCGCACGCCCGGTCAGGCACAGAAGCAGCACCCCACACCCGGTCAGACCCAGAAGCAGCACCCCACCCCCAGCCAGACCCAGGGGCCCGCCCCCGCCCCC